>JAOEKQ010000018.1 GCA_028379895.1 Burkholderiales bacterium | reverse complement strand
ACCTAAATAACTTTATTTCATTATTAATTGCTCCCTTAACAAGGCTGACCAACTTCTCGCTTAACCCCACTTCCACACGCATTAAAGCAAGCGCCTGCATCAAACGTACATCGTTGGGATAGTTTAAGATCTATCCGAAACGATAATGAGGGCCTTAGCGGCATTCCGGCAATTACCGACACAAATAATCACGATAAAAAAAGTTCGCAACCGATTTAATTTGTGGATTTATGCTCTAATGTGAATGTAAGTAAATAAGAAAACTAGTGTTAAGAGAGTTAACGATGTTGCGCATCAAATTGATTAGTTTAAGTTTTTTAGTCGGGTTTTTAACAATTACATCAACAGCATATTCGCAGGCAAAAACCGCACAAGAGCTAGTTGGTGCCTGCGCACGATGCCACGGCACCGATGGAAACTCTAGTGCCGGACAGTATCCAAGCTTAGCGCGCCAAAATGAGGAATACCTTATAAAGCAACTCCACGACTTCAAGTCAGGAGCTCGAGCCAATGGACAAATGTCGCCATTAGTGGGTGTCTTAAACGATGAAGACATTATTACTCTTGCGCGTTTTTACTACGGAGAGAACATCGTCAGGCAACGTGGCATCGATGAAGAGTTGGCAAAGCTGGGTAAGGATGTGGCCGAGACACGAGGCTGCGCTGCGTGTCACCAGGCTAACTATCGTGGCGCTGGGCCGATACCCAGACTTTCTCGTCAAAAACGGGTTTATCTTGAGAAAACGATGAAAGATTTTAGAGATGGAAACCGAACTAATGACAATGGACTAAAAACTGAGGTAATGAAGGTGTTATCCGATGAAGAAGTTAAGGCGTTGTCACATTTCCTAGCCGGGATGTAACCAGCCTCCAACACCACATATAATAAGGAGCCGTAAAATGGCAAAACTAAAAACGGACGAGCTCAAGAAGTATTCAGAAAACGGCTATGTGTTCCCGGATTTCAAGCTGTCCGATGACTTACTAAGTCGCCTACAATTTGGAATCGACTCCGCTATCGATCGACTAGGGGACCAATTCAAACCCGAAGATATACCGAATCCGCATTTTCTCGATTTTTCCTCAGAAGGAATTGATAATCCATTTCTTGAAGTTGCCTCGCACCCAGATATTCTTGATATGGTCGAACAGGTCATAGGACCAGACATCATCCTATGGATCGCCCGAGTTTTCTGCAAACCAAGTATCACAGGGAGAGAGGTTCCCTGGCATCAAGATGGAGAATATTGGCCAATGCGCCCTCTCGAAACATGTACAGTTTGGATTGCATTAGATGAGGTCAATACGGAAAACGGATGCATGCGGTTTATACCAGGATCACACCAGTCTGGTTTGTACAGGCACCATATGTCGGACCGCAAAGACCTCGTACTCAATTTAGAGTTAGACGATGATCAATTTGATGAATCTAATGCAGTAAACGTCGAATTACAGCCTGGAGCGATATCCATGCATCATGTAAAAATTATCCACGGGTCCCACGCTAATCAATCACCGAAAAGACGTGCAGCTTTAGTTCTGCGCTATATGCCAGCGTCCTCGCATTACGATCGCACGCTTGTGAATCATGATCGGTTTAAAAGTCCATTTGACCTCACGGAACAACCGTTGATGCTCATGCGAGGAACAGATGTCTCGGGAGAAAACGACTTAACGTCAAATCATGATTATTGGAAGAAACGGTACTCAGAAGCCTAGTTGAATTACAACAATACCGCGTCAGACTGGTTGATTTCCTGGACTATGGCACTCAGTCAACGTCGACTCTCCATAGCAAACACGTAGATCTTAATTATTATTTTATTATGTCTCTAGTCATTGGTATTGACGGCTGTAAATCGGGGTGGTTCGTTGTTTGGGAAGAGTCAGATACCGGGCTGCAATCCTGCGTGATTCCGAAGCTCACTAATCTACACGAAATAACAAATAAATTTGATCGCTTGACAGTAGGGATTGATATGCCTGTAGTGCTATCAGCATCAATACCGAGAGAGGCAGATCAGCTAGCAAGAAGGCAGCTTGGGAAAAAAGCTTCATCAATTTTTTCAGCGCCCACACCCGAAATGTTAAAACAAGAGAGCTATGCAGATGTGCGCAGATTTTCCCAAATTCAATTCGGTAAGTCTGTTTCCATTCAATCTTGGAACCTGTTTCCAAAAATCAGAGATGTTCAGAACGCTTTAGATATGGAGCAATTGGATCTATTTGAGATTCATCCCGAATTGAGCTTTAAAGCATTAAATAATGGTAACGTTATTTTGGAGAGCAAAAAAACATTAGAAGGATTTTTAGTTAGGAAATTATTGCTTGAGAACGCTTTTGCCACGTTCGTATTTGAGACAATACGAGCTCAGTATTTAAAAAAAGATGTCGCCAACGACGACATCTTAGATGCATTGGTTGTGCTATGGAGTGCGAAAAGAGTTACATCCGGCCAAGCACGTTTCCTACCCGAGCATCCCAACAAACCAAACATGAGAATAGCCTATTAGCTATTTTCTACATAAAAATACGAATGCCGAATTCAATATTCCAATTAAACGAAAATGGCGTACTGTCTCCCCACATAGTAGTCCCGGGTCGCACGTAGTACATCGTCTTACCTTCCACAAAACGCCCGTATTCTATGTCGAAAGTCCCGGTTGATTGGTCATTTCTTTCGTGATCCCATATAAACGCCGGATCCGCCAACAAATAATATCCATCAGTGAGTATTCGTACTGTAGTTCCTTTGATTGTTGTATTGTTTGAATCAGTACGAGCTGAATCCCCACCAAGCGTATCTACATACTGCACAGATGGAAAAGTAACAATTTTCGCCTCGGGAAATCTCATAAAGCCTGTCACAACGGGCGAGAATGTATATTTCCCTGCTCCGAGTGCCGTATCTGTTGCCGTATCCCACTTATTTTCTACCCCGAAGAAAAGCCTGCTACCGGCTGCCGTATTTATCGCCAAATAGGAAACCCGCGTTGTGATATCACCGAGGCCAAAGTTTGACCCACCAGATAATGCGGTATTCCTTTTAAACGGAACCGACGTCCGCAAATACCACTGTTTTGTCAAAGGTAACTCGTATAAACCTTCGCCTACTAAGCTACTAGTGTCATTTTCAAGTTTCCGATACTCGAATCTGACAAAGAGTTTCTTTTTAGTAGGATCTAACCCACCACCTTTCGCTGCTTTGGCGGGTGTTTCTGCATCTTGTGCGAAGGACGTCTGCAAGAAAAAAGTCGAGCCAGCTACGATAACAAATAAAAAAGAAAAGGCTCTAGCTAAATTAATACTTGACAGTAGCGATTTAAATTTGAGTGCGATTTTTTTATTATTTAATTCGTTCATCGTTGTCCCGCTCCTGGTTGCTTTTGAACATCAATAACATTCGTCATTAATCAAACGCCGCACACAATTATAAGTCGAATGAGACAATCTAACTTTTTTCAATCGAGCTAGGCTTAGGGCGCGTCTTACATACCTCATTCATCACAGCTAAAACGTCCGAATTACTCGCAGCATCGCTCATTTTCGTCGATTTTATATCGGTAATATAGGATTGCCCTGATCCAAATCGTTCTTCATATAATGCTTGTCGATAGAGCTTATATGTCCGTTTTTCACAATTCATCTGAACATGCATCTTCCTTGAGAGCACTCCCATTACCGATGTTGCAAAGTCGACCATAATCCAAAGCGATATGTTTCGCTCATCCAACTCCAGAGAATCTAAATCATAGTAAGTTTTGTTAGGCCCCGCATCTGACGTAACACTTGCCCAGTCTTCGCCATGACACGGTATCGCGGCCAGAGCGCATAGCGCTATGACATAAAGAAACCACCTTTTTAATAAAGATATCACTTTTAAATAGATCGACTCGAATTAGCTAAGATCTAAGCTGCCTGACAAAAATGAAAATCGCTCAAGTTAAGCCTCCGGATCTCCAGCTGCTACTTTACCGAACCACTCATCAACAGTAATTTGTCCTCCTTCTTTATCCGCGCGACCATGGTCCTCCGTCGGAAGGGCTTCTTGTACGATATCGATGCGTTTCCAACCCGCTAAGGGCGTCTCGACATTTTCACGCGGCACGTAACGAGACGTCGAGACCTTATCCATACGATGCACATATCGAGGACAATTTGGAAATACATGAGTAATTGATACCCGCACAATAAGCTGGGCTTCTTTAAATTCGTTTAGCAACGGATCATCATTCGCTACAGAAGCAGCACCTTGCACTCTGAGCCGAATCGGCTTTTCGAAATCCATGAATAAGAGACCTACTTTACCGCTTGCACTGATGTTTCCCGCAGAATAAAACATACCGTTTCCGTTATAAATCGGAAAAGCAATCTTAGTCTTGTCAATGACTTTTACAAAGCCAGGGTCACCTCCTTTGTAGGATACGGTTGGAAATCCATCAGCGTCTACGGAAGACAACCAAAACATATCTCTGCTACCAACAAAAGCCACATCCTGATCGCTTAATTCGGAAGCAATAAATCCATCCTCAAGCAAGTCGGCCATGCGACGTGTATCGAACTGATCCTGCAATAAACGATGACTCTCTTTATATATTTCGCTCATCTACCCCTCCTTTTCAAGATTTACTCTATTGATTGAGCTCGTCGTTCCAATCGCCCTCCGGTAAAACACACAATATTGTGTCGCCATTTGCCACTAATTTCTTTTCACTTCCGTTTAAAGAATATAGATCGCACCTTGTGAAAATTTGAAGCCTTCCTGGCTTAATGACCTGCGCCTCTGCTATGAATGAATCGCCGACAGCCGGTCTCAAGAAATTTACTGAAAAATTCGAAGCAAGAAACTTTGATGTTGTTACGGTCAAACCAGAAAATCCACATGCAGTGTCAATCATAGTACCGATAATTCCCGCATGGAGATGACCTGAGTATTGCCCTAACTCTTCCCGCCATTTTATTTTTAATGACACTGAACCGATAGCAACCTCTACAACCTCAATACCCAACCAGCGGTTAAATGACGATCGGTCGTTAACACTTTTAACTAACGCAGCACTGACATCCATACCTTACACCTATGAGAAAAATCGATAGCCTGATAGCATCAGGCTGAAAACTATAACTTGCGGGTAACTTGATTAAAAAAACTTTGAAGACACTATCATAATTGTGTCCCAATCACGGAACGGCGTAACTAATACCGTTGAAACAAGCGGGATTATAAATTCAATACCACCGACTTTTTATGTTTTTGCCCTTAGCTGTAGTAACCGATAAATACGCTAGACCCTTCGTAAGATCAAAATATAACGATAGGCATCCGAGTTAATACCTTTTTATTAATGAAACTAGAAGTTTATTGAAGCCGTAAAATAAAAAAATAATATTAAACAATACTTTATGGGATATTACTCAATTCGTCTAAATAATACATCTAAACTAGATTGACATATGTTTTATACCGGATGTACGATGCGTAGACGTTCATCCAACAGGACGGAAGTAGACTACTCAGTCGAAGGAACGCATTATCATCGTTCATCTCGAAAGAGACGGAAGTAGGTAATGGTTACCGAAGGAACGCACCTAACTTTAAAAAGGAGGGTGTTATGAACTTGTGGACACAATACTGTAGACGTCAGGCACGTGATGATTATTACAAAGCTCAGATGGTAAGAGCGATGTTGTTGCGCGCGTTAAAAGCGTACGACAGTTAACTTACTTACCAAACACAAAAGTTCAGTAGTCAGCAAACTAGGCAAAGCCTGATGATCGGCTTTGCCTTTTTTTTATGATTTACTAAGTTCCAGACCTGATTATCAATCACTGCATAAAACTCTATTCCAAGCTTTAGCTGTATCGTTCGTCGAAGTACTTAACGTTTCAATGACTGAGTTAATTCACAATCAAGCGGCATATAAATCATTCAAACGTTACTTTTAGAACTCGACTTATTCAATCCTTTCAATACGATGAAAGAGTAAAATAAATACAGCAATATAATAAAAATATAACTCTTTGGGGGTTCCATGAGTGACGGACAAACAGCCACTAAAAAAATGCGAGACAGCGTTAGTGCTGCCAGTATCAGCGCGCAACTTGTTAAACGAGGCTTTAGAACGCGGTCGATCGCGAACATAACCCCCATAAATCCCTCAGCAAATCGAATATATGGTCCAGCCTATACGCTAAGGTACATACCCATGAGAGAGGACCTCGCTACGGGTCCAAAAACGGGACAATCAAGCAACCCTCAGCGTAGGGCTATTGAAGAGGCTCCAAAAGGCTCGGTGTTAATTGCGGATACGAACGGCCTAGATGTCAGTGGATCATTTGGGGATATTTTAGTTGCCCGACTTAGTCAGCGTGGCGTTTCCGGAATCGTTTCAGACGGCCCTATGCGGGATATTTCTGAAATAAAACAGATGAATTTCCCAGTATTTTCAAAAGGTAATGCAGCGCCGCCAAGCTACACCAGCATGATGGCCGCCGATACGCAAGTTCCCATTGGATGCGGTGGTGTAGCAACCTTTCCTGGTGACATCATAGTCGGTGATGAGGATGGCGTAGTTGTCATTCCACAAGATATAGCCGAGGACGTAATTACTGCAGCATATGAACAAGATCTGTTAGAGGCTTACATAAGAGCCCGTGTTGAGAACGGAGAGTCCATTGTTGGGCTTTATCCGCCAAGTGAGCGTGTGTTGTCAGAGTACGAGGAATTCAGACAAGAGAAATCATAGTAAATCGTAACAACGTAATCCATATATCTACCCCCTCCCGCAGCATATGAAAAGTAGATGGTCAATTTTATTCCTGTTATTTATTTCCCGTCTCGGAATGGGGTTTCAATTTCAAAGTATTAGCTCAGTAAGTGACCATTTATCAAATGAATTAGGCCTCTCTCAAACTGAAATCGGCGCACTTATCGGACTTTTTATTTTTCCTGGAATCATCCTCGCTTTTCCAAGCGGGTGGTTGGGTCGCTGGGTAGAAGACAAAATCATTGTTACTGCTGGTCTAATATTCCTGTTTGTCGGGGGTATCATCGTCCTACTATCCAACGATTTTGTTTTTATGGGTATTGGTCGTACCATCTCCGGATTAGGGTTTGTTTTAGCTACAGTTTACTTCACCAAGATGGCTATAGATTGGTTTGAAGGCGGTGAGCTTTCAACCGCTCTTGGCATTTTAATCGTCAGCTTTCCAGGGGGGGTCGCACTAAGCCAACTAGCCCACCCGCCCATTTCACTTACCTTTAGTTGGCAGTGGGCAATTTTCACCACAAGTATTTTTTGCCTAGTTGCAGCATTCGCGATAGCTACGTTGTATCACACGACTAAGGAAAAAACGTCAGAAAACTCCATCAAATCACAAGAATCACACCTTACTAAGCAAGAGTGGCTAGGAACCAGCGTGGCCGCATGGTCATGGTCATTCTATAACGCAGGATATTTGATTTTTTTAAGCTTTTCTGTACGTGCCTTGGAAGAAGCAGGTCTTTCAAACTCTGAGGCCGCGAACACTTCGGGTCTAGCAAGTCTCCTAGTTATGATCGCTATTTTCAGCGGTGCGATTCTATCGGATAGATTTAAGGTCTCGCGAGCAGTGATTTTTTTAAGTAGCGCTGTTGGCACAATATCCCTTTTATCTCTTCCTTTAGGCTATTTCCCAGTTGTCTCGTGTCTACTATTCGGACTCATCGGCATGGCCTCTGGAGGAATTATAATATCGCTGTCCGGACAGTCGATGGCGCCACAAAGACGTGCGTATGGAATGGGCGTTTATCAAACCTGGTTCTTTCTCATATCTGCGCCTGCACCTTTGGTCGGAGGTTGGCTCTTCGACATTACGGGCACAGTCTCGGCGCCCATGACTTTTGGAGCTTTTCTTTTCTTTATGTCTACAATTTTTTATTTCACATTCTTAAAAATCAAGTCAAATACGCTACACGCTTAGGCATAGGCTACTGAACAAGCGTTATCAACACGTGTCACTATGAGTACATGAATATTAAAGAGCTCTTTGGAATATTACACCCTATTATTCAAGCACCCATGGCAGGCGTACAAGGTGCGGAATTAGCAGTGGCAGTATCCAATTCAGGCGGCCTAGGAAGCCTTCCCTGTGCCATGTTGAGCGCCGAGGAACTGCAGAAAGAGTTAAGAATCCTTCAATCTGGCACACAAAAACCCTACAACGTAAATTTCTTTTGTCATATACAACCTAAACCAGATGAGGCCCAGGAGGTACGTTGGCGAGAATCTCTTTCGCCCTACTACATGGAGTTGGGTCTGAATCCCAACAAGGCTACCCCTGGGGCAGGTAGATTTCCATTCAGTCACGAATTAGCCAATGTGCTAGAGAACTTTAGACCCGAGGTAGTCAGTTTTCATTTCGGGCTGCCTTCAACCGATTTAGTTGACCGCGTCAAGAGCTGGGGCAGTAAAGTAATATCCAGCGCTACGACTGTGGACGAGGCTTTGTGGCTTCAGGATCAAGGTGTGGATGCCATCATTTCCCAAGGCCTTGAAGCGGGCGGACACCGAGGCATGTTTTTGAGTAAAGACATCAATACCCAAGTTGGTACCCTAGCTCTGCTCCCACAGATTGTGGCCGCGGTAAACGTCCCAGTAATCGCAGCAGGTGGTATTGCGGATGCCGCCGGTGTCGCCGCGGCGTTGGCATTAGGCGCGAACGGAATTCAAGCGGGGACGGCATTTTTACTATGTCATGAAGCCACCACCAGCTCGGTACATAGGGAAGCATTGAAAAGTTCGCAAGCCCGAGAAACAGCTTTGACGAATCTTTTCTCAGGTCGTCCAGCAAGAGGCATAGTTAATCGTATCATGCGAGAAGAAGGGCCGATGAGCAACAACGTGCCGGCCTTCCCATTCGCACCGGCTGCACTGGCACCACTTCGAACTTGCGCTGAAGCCTCTGGAAGCGGCGATTTTTCTCCGCTGTGGGCAGGACAAAATGCATCGAATTGTAAGGCCGTACCTGCTTCGGATATTGTGAAGGAACTAGCAGCGTTTCATTTACTTTGACGACATCGACCGTGTATGGCCCAGAAACAGTACAAATGGATATGTCAGCAACTGGCAGCGACTATCAGTATGGAAACGGCATGCACGCTTAATTGTTGACCGAAGCATGGGGTGAGCTGTCTAATCACTCAGTATGGAAACGGCATGCACGCTTAATTGTTGACCGAAGCATGGGGTGAGCTGTCTAATCACATTGCACTTCCACTTGTTGATACCGATATTTGTCTTTTAATTTGAAACTCAAACGAGCAACATAATTATTAGAGCTTTTAGAGGCCCCAGCGATCGTCTTGCCGTTTTTATCAGAAACAACGCAATTAATCCTTTTGTTTGGATCGATCGTTTGTTGGTAAGTGACCCTAAGCTTCGCGAACCGTGCCTCATTACCCATTCGTTCTACCTCACCATCAAACCAGTACTGTTCAGTGATCTCTCCGCTAGTTGCATGACCAATTAAAAAAAAAAGTAACAAAGGCACGATAATTTTCATGTGAAGCATGTCATAAAAGACTAAAACCATTAGTAGTTATGTGGGACCTAAAAAATCGCTTGATCACTTGTTATTTTTTACCATCTCTTTAATTATCAATTCGCCTCCAACATTCTCTACATGGAAGAGCACATGGTCGCCTTTGACAAGATCCTGCATCAATGACAAGTTCTCCACGCTGAATGGCATTGTCATGGGTGACATATTTATGTTTTTAATTTCCCCGTGGTTCAGCACTATCTTTCTGTTATCTTTATTCATGCTAACGACAACCCCATGTGCCATTGCACAAGAGTCATCATCGGCACACGATAAAGCACTATGCTCATGATTCATCTCACTGTGCTCCGTGTGCTCGCTCTCATGATGTCCCGCAAAAGCACTGGCAACTCCTAATGATAAAAACAACAATACGACTAAATTTTGAATTTTTGTTAACATAATTCCCAACCCCCTGTCCAAAAGTTGATTGACACTCTACACGCAGCAAAGTTTAAATTTAGGAGAATTAAAAAATATTACAGCTCCAGATTTAGGTCAGAGCCGAATACAAAGCGTTCAATATAATGTGATTAATACTGCATTAGGTGCGCTGGGGAACGATTAATACAGTGGGTTGCGTTCGGATGAATTACGTTTTGAGCTTCGATCCATCTCTACGCACATCGTAATGGCTATGTAAGTAAACCTGCTATCTACAATAGGTATCCAAGCTGCACCCGTACTTTTATAGTCAGCGTCACCTGTGCCCATGTTTCCTTTGAAATAAGCACTCCAAAACGTACGCTGTTTTGTGGGAACTCCTTTTTCACATTGATATTGGTTGTGATAAACATGCGAACTACTACCTGGAGCGAGATCAACTAATAACTGGACGGACACTCGCTGCGTCAGCGGATTAAGCTCGATGTCTTTTGAGTATATGTTGTTTCCGTATTCTTTCCACTCTGCCTGAGCAGAAAACGACATTGACATGATCAATAAAAATACAAAACGCATGACTGTCTCCTTTGAGGTACACCTGTTAGTTAAAATACCACCTTACCTTATCAATAACAAACGAACTTGCCCCATTCAACCTTCGTGGACAGAAGCGGAGAACTGATGATAAAGAGCAACAAAAAATTACCTATCTTTAACCCTATCTCACTCAACCACCCTCGTGCATCCCCTTTTTGAGACCAATCAGGTAACCATGCTCAAAATCCGAATCAGGATCATTGTATTTTTTCATTGGTTGAAATGGACAAAAAGGAACAAAAGGATCGAAGCCTGAACCAGAGGCTTGTTTATATCCAGTAATGTACCCTCTCTCAAATCCATTACAAAACTCGCTTGCGATGACTGGCGATATACCAACTAGACCGAGCATCAAGGTAAAGAATAATTTCTTAATTAGCTTCACGTACCGCCTCCTAGGTTTGGTTATCGTAATGATTTCCTTTTATATCAGTGCGAGCACAAATATTTTTTACTAACCGTTGAACCTTAAAACTAAAAAACCACACGATTGTAAAGCGTAGCTTGTCAAACGAATATTGAAAGGCGGCCTGCACGCCACTCAATTGCCATATCACCACCCCTTTTATTTCATATCAGCTCGTTAATCTAACTACTCTTCCTGCTTCCTAGAGGACCTAAGGTAGTCTTAATGTCGGTTATGTAGCAATCGACCTGCTCCCTCCAGAGGCATAGACTGTTCTGGGGTTCTCACCTTTTTTAATTTATCCAAGTAAGAACACTAGGAGTATATCTATGAAAGCTAAACACCCCGGGGGAGGGTCTACGCAGCGTTACGTAATCTATTGGTAGCTTGGGAAATACTTAAAAGACTGAGATTATTTTACAAAAGGCTTCGAGATATGGTTGTTATTCTTGATGATCATTACCAGACTCAACTTTTAATTGTGAAACCTTTAATATATATTTAAAGGAGTACTAAATTTTAAAATTCTTGGGAGTTAAAGCATGTCAGGTAGTTTTATAAGCAGTGTTCGTTTTCAAGCTAAAACAGGTCAAGAGGAGGCTTTTATAAAAGCCGTGTCAAAGTTTGATGTGTCTAACTATCAAGGATGTCATTCTCATCAGATTGTAGATGCAGGGAATGGTCGATTCCAAACGACTATTGTCTGGGATAACGAGGATGCAATTGCTGCGTCTCGACCTGAGCTTATTAAATTTTTGGACATATTGCGTCCAATGCTTGATGAAATATCGCCTGAGTTAGGCGTTACGGACTCAATATCCGGCCTTGTTGTTGATTGACACCTATATGTATCAAGTAAGTTGATGCCACCAGTAATCATGTCCGTTAAAAAGGGCGTCTTCATGACGCCTTTTTTGAGTCTGATCAGGCATCTATAAAGCACATAGACCTACAGTGTAGGGTCCAAGTCCTTCGGTGAAGGGTTAGCGACCAGTTGTTCCTTATAAATCTAAGCGAAAAATATTGGGGATGGGTCTACTGTCTACAAACCTGCGTGAATACCAGTAAATCTAATCGTGGCGGAGAGAGAGTCCGAAGTACTAACCATATAAATAACTGATTATATTAATATATTTTTATAAAAATCAGATGACAATTTATAAATATACCACTTGGTATACCAGCAATACCTTTGCTTACTCACCACAACCAAGCTCGCTCAAGGACTCTTACCGTTCAGGCGACAAGTGTACCAACTTTATCTCATGGAGCAACACCCCGGGGGGAGGGTCTACACAGGGTTACGTTATTTATAGGTAGCTTGGGAGATACAAAAAAGAATGAAATGAAGTTCACTTTCACAAGATAGCCTTAATTACATCAACGTCAAAGCTATATTTCTCGTAGGAGCTTACAGCCTCAATGTCATAACCTTGCTTCTTTAGATGCGCATAGCCAATCTCGTAGCCCTCCTCCTCGTCTTTCGCTTCAAGCGTGAGAATGACTTCATACAATGGCCTCCGAGGAGTCTCCTTTATCATTGCTTCGATTTCATCAAGCTGAAATTTTGCACCAGGAAAAGAACTATTATCGAGATCGTCCTTGCCCTTAAGCACCTCGGGCATGGTTTCTCGCCGGATTCCTGCCTTCGGAAGAAGTTCGCTCTTCATTGCGTTGTATTCGTCAATATCCAGTGGCCATAGGGGAGATAAATTAATCATCGACTGGACTACTCCCTGCGGAATATCATCACCTGACAAAAAGACATTCGCAACAGTCAGTTTAACGTAGCGGCTAATAAAATGAGGCCACCTAGCAGCACTCGGAGGCGCAAGTCTCATTGCTTCGTATTCATCAATATCCTGCGGTGTGTAATAGAGACCACCTAACAGAATATGATTGAACCCTGCTTTAGAGTAACGAGCCATGAGGTCATACCACGCTCTGTAGTCTTCTCTGTCCCAAACCTTGAGGTTTACGTCCCAGAGCATCTATTTACATGCCCATCAAAGCATCCCTCGATGATGTGCGACATACATCTCTTTGGCTTTTTCTTTGAAGTTATCTAATAGACTTGATTTAAAAATAGGAATATAAGATTCCGCAGCAACCTGAAATGCCAGATCGTGAGGTATACCTTCATGCACTCTAATTCCTCCGACTTTCCCCTTGTTCACAGACGAAATTAATAACGCGCAAAATTTCTTATCACGACTTAACGATTTAAATTTTTCTGCGTAAGAATATGCAGCCAATCGATTTATAAAAAACTCTTCGCTTAAGTTGAAGCCACTGTTGTCAATCATAATCGAAGCACTCGTATGAAGTGAGTTTTTCAAGCATTCAAAATAATCCATCGAATACTCATCTACAGATCCCCTCCCCTCTGAGTATTCCCGAATAACCGAATCATAGATGAAAACCGCAGCCTCAAAAGCAACAATATCGAATGGAAATAAAGACTGGCCGTCGTAAGCCTTCTGAACATCTTGTTGCATCTTTCGTAAACCTGAAGTAAACCTATAGACCAGATACATAGCCCAACCAGATAGAGCATTCGCCACTGCCATGTCTTCCGACTTTAAGTTCACTTTACCTTCAAGACGGCATTGGTAGAATGGTTTTGCTTGCGGACCAAAAGTAATCGATGTTTTGTAAATCGAGTGAACTATGTCTAGGTCAAAAGAACGTAAAAAAACCTCAAGTTTTGTTGAAACATCATGACTTTCAGTTTTCCTTGGCGCTTGTCTACCTGTTAACGGAACAGCACGTCTATTAGGATGATTTCCATCTGGAATATTCGATTTTTTATTTCCCCTCCGGGCCGTCCAAATTAATGCGACAAGACAGAACAATAAAAAACCAAAGAGTACGCCATCATTAATCCTCATGAGCTATACCTCATTTCGCTCTGGGACGTGCCAACCAAAAATTTTGGCTAGTGGTAAGTAAATAATGACTGTACCAATAACAGTGGGCAAACCCATAAGTAAATTTAATAAAGGAATTGATCTTGAACAAATTATAAAAATAGTAGTGAGCCATGTAGGACACCCGTAATGGACACTCAAAGAGTACAAAAAGATACAAAATAAACTTTGAATAAGAAACATGCAGAAAAACCACGGAAACTCCCTCTTTTGGGATGTGGCGTGCCTATTAATGAAGGTTACCCAAGGCCAGATCATTATGCTGATGACTAACAAGTAAGCCGGACTATCAACATAAGTAGGACGATCGTAAATGGGAGAATCTGCATGAAATTGACGCATCTCCATACCTATCCAATAATAGGCAATAAACACAGCAGGAACTACATTCTGTATTTCAAACATACTATCCCCCTTCCCTATTCAAATCTAACTCAATAACTTCTTTCTTTATCCATCAGAAAAGCTAAAGTAAACTGAATGAGTAAGCCTACCAACATGGTTACACCAAAAATGTATAGTACGTAAATAAATCCACCAAAATAAACCGCAAACATACTGATTAAATATGCGATTTGAATAAAGAACGTTGAGATCATTGAGAACTCATTTTGTTCTTTCATTGCCATATATGCGATTGGACCTGTAGTAACTCCGTATGACCATAAAAGCACTGGGATAATTGAATCCTGATCAGCTCGCGAAACATAATAAAATAGTATTAACAAACACCAAAGCGTAAGAATTCCATACGTATAGACAGTAGCTAACAATCCGAATATATATCCAAAAAACTTGTTTCCTTTTTCAATCAAGCTGGCTGCTGGCATTGCAAACAAAAATAAACCAGGCATCATTGCTAAACCTATTCCAAAAGCCCCGAAAACTCCCAATAGAAAGCCATATCCAATTAGTCCCCAATGTCCTAGAACAGCAAGCCATATGCCCGATATGAAACCACCGAGTAGATTAATAATCCCAATAGGTACTGACAGCACGGTGAATATTCTTACTAATGCATCCATAGAAAACTCCTTGGCTCAGTCATCTTTTAGCTTACTCTCCGAGCAATAGATAAACCCACAAGACAGAATATTCATTACTATCCAAATAGTTTTTTCCCCAAGATGAATTGGAATCAATGGGTTATATAAGATTACCAATCCTAGGCCAATTAACCAAAGCAGGTTTCCCAAAAAAAATAATTTATAAGCCAGATAACCACAGATTATGGCGAAGACAATTCTGGTTATAAAATAAAAACCATATGGCATTGGTAAGAGACTAACCACAAACACAATCAACGAAACAACAGTGAGCGGAATCTTATTCAAAATTCAGACCTCAACCAAGGCTTTAACTAATTAACCATCAATTTTTTTCGAGCGTAATCTTTTACCTCATCGCTATCGTTTATTTCCCAACCGCTATTAAGCAATCTAGTCATATGTTGTTTGTTGTATAGGAACGACCAAATTGGCTGGAACAAGCCAAACGTGATGATGGTGAATAGAAGGTGCAGCGCAGCTATACCGATTTCAGATCGAAACAGTGGAACCCAGAAGCCAAAATAAAAGTAGGTCCACGACCAACCCAGCCTACCAACCTTAGAAACATTACCTGCAGAATTTTGTAAATTTATTGGACGTTGCTTGAAGGCAAAAATGCCGAGAACTGCAGGGAGAAGCCATATGAACATAATTATGAAGTACCAAACAGAGTACCCATCCATTTCTACCTCCAGGGCTGTCATTAAATAATAATCTCGCTATTAATATACTTTTTTCTCCCAAGGAGAACAATACGAAGATCACACGCCACTCAATTGCCACATCACTGCCGCTCTTCTACAACCATACCACCTCGTTAATCTAACCACTCCTCCCTTCTTCATAGAGGACCTCAGGCACTCTTAATCTCGGTTATGCAGCAATCGGCTTGCTCCCTCCAGAGGCATAGACTGTTCTGAGGTTCTCACCTTTTTTGATTATCTAAATAGGAAGACTAAGAGGATTTATATGAGAGCCAAGCACCCCGGGGGAGGGTCTACACAGGGTTACGTTATCTATAGGTAGCTTGGGAGATACAAAAAAGGGTAAAGTCCGCTAGTGTATTGTTATCTAGACATTTGATGATCATACTTGTCTGGAAATCGATATTTAAAAAAGACTGAGTAAAGTGAAAAAATTAATACTCTTAAATCTGCTGCTATTTTCTAGTGCCTGTCTTGCGGATTCTGAATTGGTAAACAGCCTAAACAAAGCCTGTGATGGTGGTGACGGAGAAGCCTGCCGTGACCTAGGATACAAATATAAAAACGGTAACGGTGTTCGCAAAGACTATTTCGTAAGTGCTGAGTATTACAAGCAAAGCTGTGATAGTGGCGATGCCTTTGGTTGCAATAATTTAGGATATGCGTACGAAAATGGTGAAGGTGTTCGTCAAAGCTACGGCGAAGCACTGAGACTATTTGGGTTGGCTTGTGATCTTAAAGAGCAATGGGGATGTGACAATTACGCAAGGCTGAAAAAATCGGGCGTCAAGTAACCGTAACCTTACCCAGCCTTCCTAAACTCTTCAATCATTTCTCTTGGCACATCCCTGGGGTAACACATCGGTTGATATCCACCTGGTCTTGAATAAGCACTGCGTCTTCCGCACTTACTACCGTTAGTTGTTCTGTTATACGGACAGGCACAGTTACCTCTGTGAGTAGCAATAGATTTATAGATGATGACTTGGATGATCTCCTCATCAGACATTGAGGAGTTGTCTGCGTAAGCAAAGCTAGAAACGAAGAGAAGGAGAATGAAAGTTAAGAGCTTCATAGCTTATTTAATATTCTCGAACATCACCTTGATTAATCATCCACATAGACATCTTCAATGAATTCGTTATTTATCCATTCACCGATATACTTCCTACCGTCCGAAAATGTGTACACACCTTTACCGAACATGTTGCCGTCCCTCCATTCACCCGAATACCAAGTGCCATTTGGATAAGTGTACCTACCTCGACCATGTCTTTCCCCTTCCCTAAACCCACCTATATACATTTCACCTGCCATTTGAGACTCAGGACCATAGGTATATGCACCTTGACCGTGCCATTGGTTGTTCTTCCATTCACCAATATACGTATCACTGTTGTTATAGATAATAGTGCCTTGACAATCATCCCATCTATCCCAGTGCTCTTGGCACTCAGGTAATGCATACACCGAAGATATAAACAAAAATGATGCCAAAAATATAATAGTTTTTTTCACGACCGAACCAACTCTATAAAAATATTATTACTTATAAGTCTAAGACATTAGATATATTACTCGGATGGAGAAGTGACCAGTCCACTCATGGCTAGCTCCCTCCACAGATCAATCATTACCTGCTGAAACTCCAAATTATTCATACAAATTGTCGCTGTCTCAAAAATTGGCTCAAGTACATTCATGAGACTGTCCTCATCCGTCGCCTTTGACATGTCCGCCTCTAGAACAGTGGTAACTGTTGCCGGCATCGTCTCAGCCATCAGCTTGGCGAAATCCCAAGTTGCCTTAAAGCGCTCCTTTATCGCGTCGTCATCAAGATCTCCCATACCTGCAACAAAAGTCATACTGACAGCTACTTTGGCACCGTAAGAAAGCTCTCGCATTTGCTTACCCTCAGCAGCTTGGTCAAAGAGGTTTTCGTGAACAACCGCTGCAACTTCGTAAATCGCTGCACAAACGGCAAAATGACGCGCCCTCTCATGTTTATCAACGATTAGGCCAAAATTATCATGCGTCAGATAGCGATCCTGAAAAGCAGAGGCAGATAATGCAGTCATTCCAAATATTAAAACTAAAATCCCGATAAAAAATTTCCTCATCTAAACCTCTCTGAACAAAACATGGAGCAATGAATTAATTGACTTCTGTCTGTCAACTCCTCAATCATCTATAAAAAATAACGTCACCCAGCCAAGATAAAGTTACTTGTAAAAACGACAATTCTCCTCACCTGCTCTTTGCATTTCTGAGCTTAAATTAGCGGCCCACACAATAGCCTCCCCCTGATTTTTCTCGGCGAGATTGATAACCTCCTGCTTATTGTCCGCTACAGTCAGGTTGTAATAGCAATACTCACGGTTAGGGACTTCAAGATTAGAAGGGTTATATCTCCAACCAGTGACGATATCCTTATCATCACCCAATTTGATCGTTGTAAAAACCGTAAAATCTACGCTTACTTTATTAGCAGCAGAATCAGCATCCATCGAAGTGTCAGATCGACGATCACCTTTTGCTCGAGAAAGGACATCATCAATACTGGAAACCTCGCCAATAGGACTTAATGTTGGCAATCTCGTCGCATACGAATAAATGAAGTACGCGACACTTAAGGCGATGAGCAATATAGCCACACTAATTACGAGATTTCGAAATTTCGATAGCCTTTGGAAATTCAATAAATCGCGCTGCCGGATAGCTAAATTATCTATATGCTCATTTACAGCATCGAAATTATTAGCCGTTTCAATTATTGGCTGTTTATCCATCATTTTCATCCTGACGTTTTAGCACCTCTTTGTTCGAGGTATATACAGGAACGTGTACTACTTCTTTTTTAATGACCTCTTTAATAACCTCCTGAACAACAACCTTTTCGATCGGAATTTCTTTAACTACCTCCTTCACCTCTGTTCTATACTCCACCCTAGGCCGAGCTCTTACAAATCGATTTATTGAAAGAGAAAGGCTGGCTAATGCTGAAGCTACACCTCTGGATTGCTCTCGCTGCGGTGTAATCACTTGTCGTTTAACAACCTCACTAGCTAACGCTAATAAAATTCCAGTAAAAGCAATAATTGATGCCAAGCTACCAAACCATATTTTTGCGATCAGATTAATTTTTTCTTCAGGAACTTCCGCAATTGTCACTCCATCACTAAATAGCTTCGCAAGTCGATAAACTTGGTTATCCTTGGCCGCGGAGTTGATAGACCCATTGAGCGAAATGAGCTCGTCCTCTACGTCTCTTAATTTAACTTGGTTTTCACTTTTTCGAACGTCAATGCTTTGGTATTCCGCAACCTGCTTATCCGCATCAACTTGAAGTCGATCTGAGTCTTCCCGATATCTTTGCTCTAAGGCTTCTCGGTCAGCCTCCCTACGTAAAGCCTCTTCCGAATCCTGAGTTTGATCTCTTTGTGCGACTAACTCATTGATACGCGTTTTGAGTTCCAATTCTCTCTCGTCAAAATCCCTCTCAAGTTGACTCGTTATATCCTTAAACTTACCAAGTGAATCTTGTGAGGTTTCGGTTAAGCTAAACGAATTTAGCTGCGCTCTAGCCTCATCGACACGTAATTGCTGAGCCTTACTGTCCGTATCGAAATCTTTTTTGAGCTTGCGTTTATCCCAATAGCCCTTAGCTTCAGAATATCGGAGGTCAAACGTTTCTTTAATGCCTAGCAGCTTCGCCTCCTCAATTTTCACAGCGTCCTCTAACTGCTCATACTTTTTTTGCGCCTCATTATTTGCCTCTAATCGATTTCTTTCTTGGACATCCTTCTGAGATTGCACTCCCTGCCGCCTTTCATCCGTGAGGCTCGTCAACTCCCCCCTCAATCTATCAATTTCATCATCAATATTTGCTTGTCTCGTATCCAAGCGAGCATATTTATTCTTAAAACTTTCAATATCGGCGTCGCGCTTCGCATCTAAAGCCTGTTTTCGTTGACGATTTTCGTCCAGAACCTCCTCAAGAGTAATCCTGGAATCTTCCTCGATTTGACGAACAAGCTCATCACGCGTACCAACCACTTTCTCCCTTTGATCTTTAAGTTGAGTGACTTGAAAACTTATGTTTGTAAAGTTTCTCTCAAAACCGTTAATAGCGGTCTCGAACGTGACCACAGCCAAAAAAAGCAAAGTAATAGCAAACAATATTTTCCATTTAATATTTCTGGTGAGATACATCGCCTGGGCTGCAGGTATCTTTGCAAGCTCAATTACAGAGGCGAGAAAAAACGGTAAAGCAGCAATCACTACATTGACGTAATTTGCAGCAGAACCTGCATTTGCAAACTGAGAATTTGACTCAAATGTAGTCATAGCAACCATGATGGTTATTGCAAGGCCAGTTCCAACTGCACAAAACTCAACAAACCACGCGAACCGATACAACACTTTACTAACCCTTGCCTCGTGCTCATTAGCACCTAAATTGGCTTCTGTAGCTTCCACGATTCCCTCCCCCTGGCCTTTTTATTTTTATTTTCAATCGATGATTTATATTTGCTCATGAAATATTACCTTTTTTTACCTTTTCTAAAGAAAAATTCTTAAAACCACCTAATTGCCACACTACTGCCCTCCTGCCACCACATCACCTCGTTAATCTAGCCACTCCTCCCTTCTTCCTAGGGAAGCTCAGGCAGTCTAAATGTCGGTTATGTAACAATCAGCTTGCTCCCTCCAGAGGCAAAGACTGTTCTGAGGTTCTCACCTTTTTTATATTTATCTAATTAGGAAGACTAAGAGTGTTTCTATGAGGGCTAAACACCCCGGGGGGAGGGTTAAATCAGGCTAATGTGAGTTAGATATACCTTGGTGGATACAAAAAAGGCTTCAATTAAGACGCCCCTATCGCTCTAAATATAGCTCGGTAACACAAAGTTAAATTGCAATCTCCTCCTGCCCTTATCTTCGACAATCTCTAAATAAGATTGAGTATTTGCTTAGAGTTAGCAGCCTCTAAAATAGCTTTTCGTAATTTACGCTTATACCGCCTAAGCCGTCTCCATTCCCAAAATTCCGGTACGTCGCCTCTGACCTGAAGTTTGCAGAGTTTGAGATCGGCAATCGCATGCCAAAGACTGCCTCAATTGAGGATAGCGAATCGCTCAGGTCTATTAGGTAACCCTTTCTTGTGATCTGGCCCTGAGCGTCTACTGACTCAGGCAGCACAAGACGAATTACGCCGCCTCGATACGCCTCATCGTTTAGTCGAGAATATAGCTCAAATCCGGACGGCGAATCAAAACTCCACGATGCTGTCTTGCTAACCATGCTGGTCTTATCCGCCTGTATTAAGGAGCCATTAACGCGATCAAAATCATCAATACTCAACCCAAATCCAAATCGATGTAAACCAAATGTTTTACCCAATAGGAATCCATAATTATCAACCTCTCGGTTTTCGGATGAAGAAAATACCCCACTAGAATCAAGTCCTAGTGGCCGTTGCATCTGAGATATCTTTGACGAGGTAAGCCCAAGATATATTCCCTGATTTATATCAAACGCTAAAGAAATAGAAAGTGCCCTAGAATATCCATACGGAGTATTTTGATCAGTTTTATCTGCATAATTCGTTGCAAGGTCAGATACATGATCGGTGTACGCGACCGATAAAACTTTCTCGTTGAGACTATGAGAAAAAATAGCCGAGACGTTATTCCCATCCAGTCGATTCAGTATGCTTTGAGGTAATTTAATCGCACTTTCATCAACAGCTCGACGGAGAGAATAATGACCCATCCCATAAGAAAAAGCACCACTTTGCCAATGAGACTGTAAGCCTTGGTAGCCATCAGAATAACTCACCGCTCGAAAAGAAGATTTCGTTTGGTTGACTTTTTTCCGGGAATTAAACTTTGCAAAATATGGCTGATAACTAGGTTTGGCCTCTATTGCTGACACAAGATATTGCGTTGATATTTGGAAAGGTGCATTTTGAAAGTTATCAACCACTAGAACATTTTTCTGTAGGTTAAGGTCACGCAATATAGCTCTCGGTAAAACAATGTGATTAGATGAGGGCACTCCATTACCAGCCACTCCAAATTTAGCCCCCGTGATTGACCCGCTAGTGGGTATTGACAAACCACCGACTGGGTTGGAGGCCGCGTTCAAATCCATCAGACCCTGTCCAAAGATACTAGTATTTGCAAAACTACCCGTCTTATTTGCGGTGATGAATAATCGTGAGCGAATTTGTTGAAGTGTTAAGGTCGGGAATAAACTCTTTAACGCCGCAAGTGCACCAGAAACATGTGGTGCCGCTTGCGAGGTTCCAGACAGACGAACCGTTGAGTCTGGTACCGTATCCATCGAAAGAATACCCGTACCCCCAAGATCTCCACCTCCCGGGGCGGCAATACAATAATCTGAAGCAACTCCGCATCGATTAGTGAAAATTGGCTCATTTCCGTTCAAATCAACGGCCATCACGACAATCCAGCCTGCCTCCAAGTCAGCCACCTGCTCCGGAATACCTGCCTCAGCGGAAGGGTTCGCGCGACTGGAATTGCCCGCTGCAAAAACGAGCACTCCTCCGTTGGCAACGTAAGTTTTCGCTTCATTTGAAAAGTTCGTCAAAGCCGCAATTTGCCCCGCCGCACCAGCATCGTTAATCGCAACATTCGAGCCCCACGAATTATTCATAATATTCACATCATTCGCTCTAGCAATACTGAGCATTTGAGCCAAATCCGCATCTGTCGCAGAAACAATTCCCGCATTATCCATTATTCGGTAGTTGGCGACCGTCGCATCAAATGCGATGCCATGCACTCCAACATCGTTTTTCGGTGCGGCAATAATCCCAGCAACGTGCGTTCCATGTCCATCGTTATCGCTAGCGGAACCAGCCACGTTAGCGCCGTCAAAGTTAAAGCTTGCCGTGGCGTCGATATTAATACGATCATTTGAGGATGCAAGCGTTTCGACTTGATTTATACCGGAGTCGGCTACGCCAACTTTAACGTTCGCTCCGGTGCCCCCAGCCGCATACATCGAAGATGCATTAATCAGGGCAAGCCCTTCCTGTCGTAAAAATTCATCTGTTTCAAATAAACTTGCAGCAGTGGGTTGCGTGCTACCGATGACGCCTCCACCAACACCGCCACCGCCACCGCACCCTGTAAAAAGAGTCAAGCACAAAAGACTCATAAAAATGATGAAATAATGTAGCATTTAGAATCCACGGATTATTGGTTCTCTAATAATGTTTAACCTACTCGATAACAACTCTCAGTCAATCGTATTGTTCGGAATCATCGTAATCGGCCTAATCACCTCCTGCCAAGGGGTCTCCCTGCCCAATGAACATTACGTAATACCAGCAAGAACAAAAGAGACTAATACCCAGTTCACATCTATAAAGCTAACCCCGTCTAAGGCAGCCCAATACGCATTGGATCCCAACTCCGTCATTGATAAAAATCAATCCTATTACCTGCTATCAGGTCCGACCCAACGATCGGGCGGATTCACAATTGAGATTTTAAACACCCACAATACATTGAAGGCTTGTATTAAAATACCAACCGACGAAGAACTTGTCAGCATGGGATTCTTCACCCCAGCAGTAATCATCAAAACGCCACATGGACCAGCACCTAAAATTGAGTATCTCGGAGTTTGTAATTAATTTAAAAATCAAAAATCAACTAAATATTTCATTAATTACATAACGTAAAGATTATAGCGATCTTCTAAGGTGTCAAGCTTGAAATTAGCAACCCCCTACAACCACATCACCCCGTTAGTCTAACTACTCTCCCTTCTTCCTAGGGGGCTTCAGGCAGTCTAAATGTCGGTTATGCAGCGATCGGTGTGCTTCTCAAAAAGCATAGACTGTTCTGAGGTTCTCACCTTTTTTTTGATTATCTAAATAGGAAGACTAGAAGTATTTCTATGAGAGTTAAACACCCCGGGGGAGGGTCTACACAGGGTTACGTGGTCTATAAGTAGCTTTGTAGATAGAAAACAAGTCCACTTAAACTCAAACGTAACTCTAATTATCCGCTATACCGGATTGCTGATCCGTAATAGCTGGCACGCCTAACCCAACGCTTCCGCCACCATTGGCGCCATTCACATCGGTTATCTGAATAAGCGCAGAGGC
>JAOEKQ010000017.1 GCA_028379895.1 Burkholderiales bacterium | reverse complement strand
CCAGGCGGTTTCAAAGATCAACTGCACGGGCCGACTCAATGAGATTGACGCACCGACAAAGATAATAGCTGGTGACTCGGATAAGAGTACTCCTGTTTCCATGTCGCTAGAGATACAAGAGGCGATGCCGGGGTCCAGCCTTTCGGTCATAGCAGGCGCATCTCATTTGTCAAATATAGAGCAACCCCAGCAGTTTAATGCGGCCATGCTCTCCTTTTTGAGGCAACGCTCGCTGTGATGACTTAGAAAGGGTGTTCAGGCCCGTTGTTTTTGCGGAATTATTGTTATCTTGGAGTCTGATTTTGAGATTTGCTTGCGTAGAATTTGGAACGTATCGTGATCGAATTTTTTCGGTGGGGACAATCGATAGTCCGACGTGTCTTTCCCCCCTACTATCTCATATTGTGTATGCGTCCAATTGTTAACCATATGTTTTTCTAATAGTCCGGTGCGTTCACTTTGCTCTATCAATAGCACCTCTCCCTTAAAAGGCCAATCTGGAATTAAATACTTATTTAAAGCCATTGATAATCGCATCGCATGATTAAGGCTTGGTTCCTTATCCACGCAGACGCCCTTACAGTTTCCTAATTGATGCGAAAAACATGGACCATCCCCAGATTCTAATCCTAAATTTTTTAAACATAGATTATTGGATTTTGCTAAATCTTTAAGGGTTTTTAATGCTTGTTTTTGAGACGCAAAAATACCGTATATCGTACCAAATGGAATATTTTCAAAATTCGATAATGCTGTGACCAAGGGCGTTTTGGGTTGATCAATGGGATTCCAATGTATGGTGTAACTTTCCTCTCTGTGGCGCAGTTGTCGATTGTAAAGCGGGCTTAGAGTTTTCACGAGTTGGGATTCAAGTAGTAAAGCTCCGAGTTCCCCAGCTGACTCACACCATTCAATCTTATTGATATTTTGATTTATTCTTAGGTCTTTCTTGTTCGAATGATCTCCGCTGAAATGTGAAGTAACACGTGAGCGAATATTCTTACTTTTTCCGACATATAAGATGCAACCGTTTTCACCCTTGAAGATATATACGCCGGGACATGACGGAATCGTATCAATCAACTCTTGATCGATACCTCGTGGAAGAGATGGCTCTTTAATGAGTTTATCGATTGACGAGGAAATTAAAGACGGTTCAAATTCTTTCTGAACATGTTGTGCAAAATCCCAGATAGCTCGAGTGTCCGTCATAGCTCTATGACGCGCGCCGCATGTTAGTCTCAGGCGTTTTATTATGCTGTCTAGGCCGTGTTTTCTCTCCTCTGGATATAGGAGCCGAGATAGCTTTACTGTACAAAGTCGCTTTGGCGCATATTTCATGCCGCAGGACTTGAATTCATTTCTTAGAAATGCATAGTCAAATCGAACATTGTGTGCGACTAAAATTTTCCCCTCTAAACGTTTGAATAAAGTGTCGCTGATCTCCTCGAAGGTTGGTTCATTTTGAACCATCTCATTGGAAATACCTGTAATTAATTGAATGTTATTCGGAATGCTTCTATGAGGATTGATAAGTGTTTGCCATTCATTCTCATATTTACCGTCCTTGACCGAGATTAAGGCAATTTCAGTGATGCGGTCAGAGCCGGCAGTAGCTCCTGTTGTTTCTAAATCGAGAAAAACAAAGTCACCTAAAAACATAATATGTAAATTGTTGGAAGAAAATACTTGTGGAGTATAAAAGTAGACAAGACTATTATAGCCGTTACTTTTTACATGCTTAATCAGTGCTAATTAATGAACCAACTTTTTAAAGATATCCGTCAAGCGCACGAAGATATAACGCCTTCAATTCAACGCACACAGTTCGTCAAATCCACAACTTTGTCAGGGTTACTCTCATGCCACGTATTTTTGAAATTTGAGAATCACCAATTTACGGCTTCCTTCAAAGAACGCGGTGCATTAAACAGAATTTTATCAATGAGTGCGGAGGAGCGAGCAAATGGGGTGATTGCCGCTTCCGCTGGAAACCACGCTCAAGGATTGGCGTATCACGCAAAGCAGCATGGTATTCGATCAGTTATCGTGATGCCGCGTATTGCTCCGCAGGTAAAAGTGGTTCACACGCGTGCTTTAGGTGCAGAAGTCATTTTATATGGTGACAATTTTGACGAGGCTCATGAGCATGCTCTGTCACTGGCAAAAAAAAAGGGGCTTATATTTATTCATCCCTACGATGACGACAAGGTTATTGCAGGCCAGGGCACCATCGCCATAGAAATGTTGGAGGATGTACCAAACTTAGACTCGATTTTGGTTCCAATTGGTGGCGGTGGACTCATTTCTGGCGTCGCAACTGCGGCTAAGGCGATCAACCCAGAGGTAAAGGTTTATGGTGTGGAGTCAGCATGCTTCAATTCGATGTATGCGCATATAAACGGAGTTACTCCAAGTTTTGGCTCTGTTACTATCGCAGATGGGATAGCTGTGAAAGAGCCAGGTAAGTTGACGTCTAAAATTGTTTCTGAACTTGTTGATGATATTTTTCTTGTCGACGAGGATGAGATAGAGGAGGCGATGCTCCTATTGTTGGAAATTGAAAAAACTCTAGTGGAGGGTGCGGGAGCTATTGGCTTAGCTGCGCTCAAAAAACAAGCAGAACTATTTCAAGATAAAAATGTGGGGTTAATTTTATGTGGCGGTAATGTAGATCCCTTGACATTAACGGCCATTATTGATCGAGGTATGGTTAAGGCCGGTCGTTTGGCGCGTTTAACTGTACAGATTACAGATATGCCTGGATCCCTCTCTACCGTTTCTAAGATCTTTGGGGAGTGTAACGCTAATATTGATGAGGTTCACCATCAACGTACGTTCACTACCTTGCCCATACAGAGCACTGAAGTCGCATTTTCTATTAAAACTCGAGACCACCAGCACATCGAGGACATTATTCGCGTTTTAAGTGAGAATGGTTATATGGTCACGGACCTAGCCCAGCAGGCTTCGCTCAACAAAGTCTAGTCGATCTTGGCCCCAGTATAGTTCCCCATCAACTACGTAAGTTGGTGCGCCAAAAACACCGGCTTCAATTGCATTTTGGGTGTTTTTTTCTAAATCTTTTGATGTCTGGTCGCTGGCAGCTAATTTAAGTAAATCCCCACCATTTAAGTCACATGAGTCAATAGATTTTTTAACCTCATCTGATAATCCCATGTTTCGATTCTGCACCCAACACCCTTTCATAAGGCTTAAAGTCACCTCCATCGCTTTATTTGCTCCATGAGCATTCACCGTAGCCACTACCACTAAAGATACTAGGGTTGGGTTGTAAGGAAAATACTCAGGCTCAATGATGATTGGGGACTGCAGAAATGTTTTCCAACGTTTTAACTCTGCCAGTCTGTATTCCTGTCGTTGTATCGGGCGTTGAGCTACGGGAAGGCCACCAGTAGCAGCAAATAATTTTCCAGGATCAATCGGAATAACATTGATATTAGCGTCAAATTTATCGACTAACGCGTGCAAAGGCTCATGGCCTAAATAAGCCCAAGGTGACATAGGGGATAGAAAGTAATCAATGGTTTTTGACATGAGTGCACCGCAGACGTTAATTGAAATGGATCAACATTGTAACCGAATATTTTTGTCGAATGAGCGAATGACTAATGAATTTACGTATATAATTGTCATGTATATTATTGTCATCAATATTATTGTTATAAATATAATTGTTATGACAATTAAATGGATATTTAGTGCGTCAAAGCCAAGGAGGGCATTACTTTGTTCCGTGAAGATTTCTCGAGAAATTTTGGAATTATTTTACATGACGTAGCCAGATTGCTACGTCTCAGTTATGACCGACGAATGAAGGCGCTCGGTCTTACGCGATCTCAATGGTGGGTTTTGACCCATTTGTATCGCAATGATGGTGTAACGCAGTCGGAATTAGCTCAGACACTTGAGATAGATAAACCATCTTTAGGTCGTCTTCTAGACCGAATGGAGTCCAGCGGATGGGTGACCAGAGAGGAAGATGCAAAGGACCGTCGGGCTAAGCGAGTACTGCTTACCCAAGAGGTAGGGCCTGCAATGAAAACAATGCGGGCGGCGGCTGCCGAAACGAGAAAAGAAGCTTTAATTGGGATTTCTGAGATCGAGCAAGAGCAGTTCGTAGACACATTACTGAAACTTAAAGCAAACTTAGCATCATTGGAAAGTCGCACCTCTTGTCAGGAGCGTCCATCAGTTAAAAATACGGAGTCTGTTGCGCCATGAATATGCCGGAGAAAAACATTTACACATCCGTACTATGGATCGTACGCTTCTTTTTTATTATTTTATTACCAATTTTTGCGGCAACCACAGGGATATATTTATATTCACATGGTGGAGCGGTTGTTGAAACTGAAAATGCGTATGTAAAGGCCGACATTGTGATAGTGAGCCCTGAGGTTTCGTCCAGAGTCACTAACGTAGAAGTTGAAGACAATCAATATGTTGAGAAAGGCGCACTTTTGTTTGGTATGGAGCACGCGGGTTACGTAGTAGAAAAACAACGCGCCAATGCACAAATGGCCATGGTGCGCGCGGATATTGCCTCGCTCAAAGCTGAATACCAAGCAGCTCAGGTTGAAAAAGAGGAGGTAAAGTCAATAATCGCATTTCATGCAAAACAACTCGAGCGGCAAGAAACGCTTCGTAAGCATGGTATGGGGCGAGCTGATCAATATGATGAGGCATCATATCGATTGGATTTGGCTAAAGCTCGCTTGATGACGCTTGGCGAAAATGCCAAGAAGGTGCTCGCAGGATTGCTCGGAGATCCACGTTTAGATCCTGAGCGACATCCTAAATATCTTGAAGCAATGGCAAGTTTTGATAGGGCTGATTTAGGAATTAAAGATTCATTTGTCTATGCTCCAGTCAGTGGTGTTGTCAGTAATATGAGACTCCAGGCAGGGGAGTATGTGAATCGTGGTACATCCATATTTAGCATCATTGCCAGTGATCGTTTATGGATAGAGGCTAACTATAAGGAGACTCAGCTAACCTGGATGGATGTAGGACAAGAAGTTGATATTAGGGTTGACGCATATCCTGACTTCAAATGGACTGGTTCTGTTACCGCGATTGCTCCTGCAACAGGCGCTGAGTTTGCAATTCTTCCTCCACAAAATGCAACGGGTAACTGGGTTAAAGTTGTGCAGCGGTTGCCAGTGCACATTGGTGTTGATCGGCCAGAGGGTTTCCCGCCACTTCGTGCAGGCATGACGGCCACTGTTGGCGTGAGTACTGGTGTTAGTAGAGGTCTACCTGGCCCTATAGATCAACTCGTAACACAGGGGCTGTTGCCTGAGTTTTTACGACCTTGATTGCAGTTTTTTTGAATCTGATTTTTTGAGTAAATGGAGCAAGCTCAACACACCACGAGTCAAGGGGCGGAACATCCATATCTGATAAGCGCGTCCGTTGTACTTGCGTCCTTGTTATATTCAATCGATTGGACGATAGCGGTGGTGGCTTTGCCGCACATGCAAGGCGCATTCTCTGCTACTCAGGATCAAATTAGCTGGGTGATCACCTCATACATTGTTGCTTCTGCAATCATGATTCCGATGGCGGGTTGGTTGAGTAACCGGTTTGGTCGAAAACGAATTTATGTTTTAGCTGTTGCTGGTTTTACACTGTCGTCTATCGTTTGTGGCTCTGTGAGTACCTTGACGTTCGAAGTAATCGCTCGAATCGCACAAGGGATGTGCGGCGCATTTCTAGTGCCTTTATCGTTAGCTATTATGTTGGATGCGTTCCCGGAGGAGGAGCATCCGAAGGCAATGGCCATCTGGGGTATTGGTTGGGCCGGATCCTTCATAGGACCCATACTTGGGGGAGTGCTGACTGAGTATTTATCTTGGCGGTACATTTTTTTTATTAATATTCCATTTGGAATAGTCGCTCTGATTGGTTGCATATTATTTCTGCCTAAAGATGTTCCGAGCAAAATAAAAGAACAGTTAGATTGGTTCGGATTCTTGACGTTGGCAATTGGCATCGCGTCTTTTCAAATGATGCTGGATCGTGGTCAGAGACTGGATTGGTTTAATTCGGGGGAGATCATTTTTGAAGGCTGTCTCGCTTTGACCGCTCTTTATATGTTTAACGCGCATGTAATGACGAAGAAAAATCCATTTCTAGATCCCAAGCTATTTCTTGAGAGAAATTTCTTTTTGGCATTAGCTCTAGTTGCTTTTTACGGTTTATTAACAGTGCCACCAATGGTTTTACTTCCCGCGTTTCTCGAAGGTTTAATTGGTTATGAGATCGTGGATGTGGGATTCCTTCAGTCCTCTAGAGGGCTTGGGGTTCTATTGGCTATGTATATAAGCAATAGAATAGCGGGCATAATTAATGTGAAAGTTCAGATAGCATTTGGACTTTCTTGCTTAGGTGTGTCCTCGCTCACCATTGCATTTTGGACGAGTGATGTTGGTGTGTGGCCAATTTTGTGGACGGGTTTTGTGAGTGGTGTTGGCTCAGGGATATTGATGGTGCCTGCACAGATTGTTGCTTTTTCCCGTGTGGTTGCTGCTAAACGAAATGAGGGGGCAGCGGTATTCAATTTAGTTCGAACAATGTTCAGTAGTGTTGGTGTTTCAGTGATATTAGCGATATTTATCTATGCGGGTGCTACTGGAAGAACAGAGCTTGTGGAGCATGTTAACGTTTTTAATGACGCCTTAATTAACGCACCGGTCGCTGGTGAGGGATATAATCTTGAGAGTAATAGGGCTTTGGCAATACTCGAGAACGAAGTTGATCGGCAAGCCGAGCTGCAGGGTTATGTTGCGAGTTTCTTTGTTTTAGCAATAGCGTCGTTTATGGCTATTCCTATTGTATTTTTGATACGTAGAGTGGACGTAAAATCGCGTGGTGGGGGAAAGAAGTCAAAAAAATTAAGGTCTATATCGGCTGAGTAAATATCCAATTAATTTTGTAAACAATAAAGGTAGGCCCGTGACCATTGAAAATACTTCAAGAGCAAGACGCAGTTTGTTGTTCGTTCCTGGACTACGTCCAGACATGTTCCTCAAAGCGCTTGGGCAACCAGCCGATATTGTCTGTATTGACCTCGAGGATGCAGTTGCTCTCCCAAGAAAAGATGAGTCACGAAATCTCACTATGAATTTATTCTCAAAATCGTACGAGACACAATCTGAGAAAATGGTGCGAATTAATCCGATAACGACACGTCATGGATTGAGTGACCTAGATGCTTTGTTCGACCTAAAGTGTCCCCCAGATGCCTTAATGTTGCCGAAGATTAAGTCGGCGAACGAGATACGTATTCTTGATGAATTGCTTTCGACGGAGAGTACGCGGCATTTGAGTTTTTGCGTGATCATTGAAACTAACTCAGCATTAGAGCAAGCGATTGAAATCGCACGTTCGTGCTCGCGGGTGACTTCTTTGATTTTAGGCGGAGTGGATATGTCTGCAGATCTTCGATGCAAAAGAGATTGGCAGTCAATGCTATATGCTCGGTCTCGGCTAGTACATGCGGCTGCGAGCGCTGGTATTGACCTACTTGATGTTCCGTATCTTGATTTGAAGGATAGTGAAGGTTTAAAGCATGAAACGTTGGCCAGTAGCGATTTGGGGTTTACGGGTCGGGCGGCGGTACACCCAAAACATTTGTCCATTATTAATCAGATTTTTACGCCGTCTCAAGATGAAATCAATCGCGCGCGACGAGTGTGCGCAGCGTTTGAGGGAAGTGATACGGGTTTGGTTGTGGTTGATGACGAGCTGATTGAATTGCCAGTTGTTCGATCTATGTATCGAGTCCTCTCGATCGCGAAGATGATCGATGCACGCTAGAGCTCATTAGGAGGTCAAGTGGTTTCAGGCAATCGCAAATTCATCGGCTATTAATTCATACGATTTAATTCGAGTTTTATAGTCTCCAGTGATCGTGAGAATCATTAGCTCATCCGCCTCAAAGGCGCTTTTGAGTTCCGATAATTGGTTTTTGATGCTCTCGGGAGTGCCCAAAATAATTCGATTACGTTCTTGCCTGATGATTTGTCTTTCTCTTTCGGAGTATGGCCAGTTTATCGCCTCTTCGGTTGGTAATATTTCGGCCTCTTTCCCCGTTGCCATCATAACGCGACGATGATCTATTGATGCCGCCAAATGTTCAGCCTCCTCATTAGAATCTGCGCAAACAACGAAAATACAAACCATCGAATTCGGATGTGTCTCTAAAGCGGACGGTGCGAACATTGCTCGATATTGTCGGCTAACCGCATCCCCGCCGACTGGATTGATGAAGTGAGCGAAAGCGAAACGTAGTCCAAGGTGGGCGGCAAGCGAGCTGCTGTAGTCTGAGGATCCGAGTAGCCAAATCTGAGGACACCTGTCTCCCTTCGGCATCGCTTTTACGGAATTAAAAGGATGATCATCTCCTAGGTCATCACGGAGCCAGCCGACAAGATCTACGACTTGTTGTGGAAACTCATTCATGGAGTAGAGTGCCTGCTCATTAATTGCTTTGGCTGTTAACATATCACCACCTGGCGCGCGTCCGATACCGAGGTCAACACGCCCGGGACAGAGGGCTTCTTGAGTTCTGAATGTCTCGGCTATTTTGGCAGCACTATAGTATGGCAACAGTACGGCGCCAGTTCCTATTCTAATCCGATTTGTTTGCTGACCAATTGCTGAAAGTAGCACTTCCGGGCATGAACTTGCTAAGCCTCGCATGTTATGGTGCTCTGCCAACCAATAGCGATGAAATCCAAGTTCGTCAGCTATCTTAGCTAACTTAACGGTTTCTTCTATTGCTGTGTTCGGCGAATATCCTTTTATGATCGGGCTTTGATCGAGTATCGATAATTTCACCGCGTCAGAGCCATTGGCTTATACGTCATTGTTTGTAGCCTGCGTATTTAGATTTTATTACTCGAGGGGCAAGAGAGCATCTAATTAAACAGCTCTCTTTTCCCTCAATTTTATCACTCTATCAATTTCCTAAGAGCGCTATCAGCGAATCTATTTAATCGGATGTGAAATCGGTACTCCTGACGAATGCTGACACCTCAGCTATGGTCCTAATGCAGCATGAGGTAATTGGGTAATCCTGCTGCTGTTCCATGCTGAGACGGTAGTCTGATATGCTGGGTTGAACGAACATGACACATTCAATGGGGACAATCTTGTTACGTCCTACCATGATTGGATCGTCTTGAATAATCATGTCCTTTACGTACAGATTTTTTTCTTGTTCAATTCTAATTTGGTCACCATTGATATTGGTCGTCATGAAGTAGTCGCCTTCGTCCATGTTGTTTACTGTGCCGATGAAATAGTGGCTCTTAATTAACTTACTTAATGGCCCCTTATTTTCCGGAAATCTCAATGCTGAAGTCATGGCTTGCGGTACTGTTGAGAACGCAAAGTTTGTAGGTACATATACCGTTGCATTTATTGCGGTTTTTCCATTAAATAAATGCTCAACGCCTGCGTTCTCGACCATTACCGCGAAGGTTGCGAAGCGATCGTCGTTTGTGATTACGTCCCACATCGTTTTTTTGTGATTATCGGCTAATCCTTGATGCGGCAGAATGGCTATGAATATAGCTGTAAGTACGAATCTAAGTGAATTCATTTTCATTGGGTTCCCCTATCGCGCTACTTGTGAATATATGTTTGCTGATGCTTTTCACTTATGATTGTGATCAAAATCACCAACGCCAGTCAAATTTTTCTTTTTCTTATGCCTTTTAGTTTACGCCAAGTTATGTGTCGCTTGCTAGTAAATTTTTGTATTCATTACTCCTTTTAAGATTTGGACATGAGTGGCAGGCTTTGTTGACGATCGAGAATGCTTGTTAGGTGCCTTTAAAAATGGTTATGCTGGTCGCCATTAAGTCAAAAAATGCAAATATCGACATCGCAAACATTAAAAATTCAGTAGAATCATGATTCTTATATATGGAGGCAAATCGTGAGCAATATATTTCATTGTGCAGTAGAAGCAGGCAACTTGGATGAGACGGTCAAGTTTTATACGGATATTTTATTCTGTAAAACTGATAACTCTGAAGAGGGGAAGTGGGTCGATATAGATTTCTGGGGGAACGAGCTAACCCTTCATTCTTCTACTCCTCGAACTGATATGCATGGAGAACGGCATGACGTCGAAATGGGTGCAGTTGTGGTGCCTCACTTTGGAGTGCATTTAGAGAAGGAAATATTCAATAAAGTAAAAACGAGCGTGGAGAGCACCGTAGGCTTTTTGGACAAGCCATACATTAGGTTTGCTGACACTGAGTATGAGCAACAAACTTTTTTTGTTATGGATCCAAACCGTAACGTGCTTGAGATTAAGTCGCTGGCTAAGACTCCGCCACCAGAGGGGTAACTCGATAACTTGTCTTACTGCCTCTTAGCGGTAACCGTTAAGAGGGTCGCAAAATAGAATAAGCGCAACACGTTAAGGTCGCTATTTTCTTTTTAAGAACGTCACTATTGTATTTAGTGATAAGCGCACTGAAACGCAGGCTGAATGAATGTCCTAGTAATATTCGTAAGGTTTTTTCTTAATGCCTGACTTGTTCAATTCGGACTGTTCCTTTAAGTCTTGTTCTTTGTCCCACCATAAGCTCCTGGCCTTCAGCTGTTGGTCCCGTAACTCAGGCTTCTTTTTAAATAAAGACTTGATGAATGTCGTGGTGTCCGATTCGTAAGGCTTTTTGGGCATATATAACCTGTCTTTAAGGCTTTGTAATAAAGATTGTTATTGTAAGTTGCATATCAACAGTATATACAAAAAAGTATATACAAAAATATCAATAATAAGCGCAAATGACAACGAACTCGCGCATTCGGGACTCTATGTTTTTTTGACATTCAGGTAACTAAGTATTATTGAGTCAGTTCAATCAGACTGACCAGGCTTACAATGGGAGCAGTTAAGTTAGTGCTTCGGTAAACTAATCTGACGATTACTTTATTGATATAAACGCCAATGTGTCATACGATTGACTTGATGATGTTCGGCTTATATGCAATCTTCTGAGTATATGATTGACTTTCGCAGTGATACGGTTACTCAGCCCACAATTGATATGCGGTCCGCGATGGCCAGTGCTCAAGTGGGTGACGATGTGTACGGCGAGGACCCTACGGTTAATGAATTAGAGGCTTTAGCCGCTAGAGTCAGCGGTAAAGAATCCGCTATTTTTGTGGCAAGTGGCACTCAAAGTAACCTGCTCGCACTTATGGTCCATTGCGAAAGAGGAGATGAATATATCGTTGGGCAGCAAGGTCACACATACAAATACGAGGGGGGTGGTGCTGCGGTGCTTGGAAGCATCCAACCGCAACCATTAGATTATGAACATGATGGCACACTAAAATTAGAATCTGTAGCGTCTGCAATCAAACCAGATGACCCTCATTTCGCACGAACGAGATTGCTTTGCTTGGAAAATACTCAAGCAGGTCGACCGCTTCCAATTGATTACCTGAAGGATGCGAGGGACTTTTGTAATGATACGGACCTGTCTTTGCATCTTGACGGTGCTCGACTGTTCAATGCAAGTATCGCGCTGAAGGTTGACGTGAAAACGATTACGCGGTATTTCGATACCGTCTCAATTTGCTTGTCCAAAGGGTTAGGAGCTCCGGTCGGTTCGGTTTTATGTGGCCCTCAAGACTTGATTGGGAAGGCAAGGCGGTGGCGGAAGATGTTGGGCGGTGGTATGCGGCAAGCGGGCATTTTAGCCGCGGCAGGAATTTATGCCTTAGAAAATCATATTGATCGGTTGCAGGAAGATCATACAAGGGCGATTAAGATATCTGATGAATTAAGGGCTATGAATCATCCAAAAGTCACCGCGTCCAAAGCCCTGACCAATATGGTATTCCTATCGTTAAAGGGTGTTGAGGTGAGTGATGTCGCTGAAAAGCTTAAGGATAAAAATATTCTTATTACGCCAGGAAAGTCTGTACGCTTGGTGACTCATTTGGATTTAAGGGATGAGGATATTGATGTATTCATCACTGAGCTTGCAGCAGCCCTTAACTAAACTTTTTTTTAGGTTTGTTGCGCTTTTTTTAGCGTGATTGTTCTACCGCTTCGACTATTGCTTCTGGCGGCTGCGCACCAGATAATCCGATTTTTTGATTAATGATGAAAAAAGGAACACCTTGAATGCCGATCTCGGACGATTGCTGAATGTCTTCGTCGACCCTGTCCATGAATAGGTCGTCATCAAAAACACTATCGATTAAATCCCTTTCAAGTCCTGTTGATTGAGCAATTGATGAAACTTTATCTTTTTGGGTGAGATCGACGCCATCAATAAAGAATGCTTTAAAAAGGCTTTCAACCAGTTGATGATCTTTTTTTACTGATTCCGCTGCATAAATTAAAGCGTGCATACGAGACGAGTTCGGTTGCGTTAATATTTTCTCAAAATTAAGTGCTAGTCCAACTCCTGTTGCCGCATCGCTAATTCGTTCATAAACTTGTGCTGCCCGTTCTTCACCACCAAATTTCGTCGAAGTGTATTCTGATCGTGCTATACCTTGAGCAGGTAGTTTCGGATTTAATTGGAAAGAGCGCCAGTTTAATTTTATCTTTTCTGATTTTTCCCCACTCATTTTAAATTTTGACAAGGCTGTTTCTAAATTTCTTTTACCAATAAAGCACCAGGGACACACAACATCAGAGAATATTTCAATTGAGATCATGGTTGAGTGCCCTTTTTAATGTCTGGAGTTAAGGTGTTCATAACAACGCGAACCAGTATTCTAACAATAACTTTTGTTCGGTACTGATAGATAAATAGTTTCCCCTGGCGAATTTTGCTTGGTTGTTATGCTACAGAATAGGCTCTTTTATTGATGTAGCTCGACCCTCATGAAGTCTGAGTCGCCAATTAAATCTTGACTCGAAAAAACCACAAAATTTGCCGCGTAGGGTTTTACCGGGTGCAAATCTTATATAACGCCTAATGCGTATCCGAAAATCTTACTGACTTGGTCAAATAAGGGAGAGGAGAATGTTTTATAACTTCGATATTCAATATTTTTTTCGTAAATTGATTGGATGCGTAATTAATACGTCCATTTAATTCGAGTAGCTTCCGCTCACCACTTATTTGAGTAGCATCAAAGTCATGTGCGTATCGCCGGTGCGATTGAATAGTCTGCGCTACCGCTTACAACTCAATAGGCCAATTGATGCCTGCAGTGAATCCACCATCCACTCTTAAGGTCTGTCCAGTCATAAATTGTGATGCGTCAGAGGCCAAGAATATTGCCGCACCAACTAGATCTGAAACTTTACCCAGCCGCTTAAGTGGGGTGTTTGTTCTCCCCCAAGCTTGCATGGTTTCATCAGACCATACTTTTTTTGTTAAGTCTGTAAGAATAAAGCCAGGCGCGATCGAATTGACACGTATGTCGTGACGCCCCCATTCGTTTGCTAATCCTCTTGTCATCATTAGCACGCTTGCTTTACTCATCGCGTAAGGTGTCGTTCCACGTAACGGCGCATACGTATTAAGCGAGTCCACGTTGATGATGGATCCGCTGCCTTGCGTAATCATTTTTTTACCAACCGCTTGCGCGATGATCCATGCGCCTTTAGCGTTAATATCTGTAATGTAGTCGTATTCGTCCGTCGTGTAACTTTCAGCTTTCATACGTTTATTAATCCCGGCTACGCTTACAAGCGTATCAATCCTCCCATGCTGAGTCATTACGGATTTGATTAATGCGTTTACATCTTCAATTTTAGAAACGTCACAAATCTCTGCGTAGGCTGAGTTCGATACCGTAGATATTTCAGTTGCTGTCTCTTCGAGCGTTTTTTTGTTTCGGCCAGCTATGATGACGTGTGCGTTTCTATCTACAAATGCCGAGGCAAGCTCCTTACCGATGCCGCGGCTTCCACCAGTAATCAGAACGACTTGATCTTTGACTGAGAATAGTTTGTCTGACACATTTACTCCATTATTTAATAATCGATTGATAGACTAAGTTGCGTAAAAGCACTCGATGCTCATTTCGTCTGTATGGGTCTTGTGACATGAAGGATACGGTTAACGACTGTCTTGGATCAATCCAGAAGTAGGTTCCGCCGTATCCGGCCCAAAAGTATTCTCCTGTTGATCCGGGCCATACTGACTGACCTTCCTCTAGTCTAGTTGCAAATCCTAAACCAAAACCATAGCCGGGCCCAGGGAGGTATAAGGAACCGTTATTGATATTTTCATTTAAGTGGTTTGCCGACATGAAGCGTACTGTCGTAGGAGACAAGATACGCGTCCCGTCGAGTTCGCCACCATTCAACATCATCTGACAAAAGCGAATGTAATCATCAGCTGTGGAGGACAGTCCATGCCCACCTGCAAATAATTTCATGGGCTTTCTGACGTTAATAAGGGTAATTTTCTCCCCAGTCTTGATATCCACCATATTTTCTGCAATTCGATCATGTTTGGTCTTTGGAACGCCGAAACTAGTGTCGTACATCCGTAATGGATTAAAAATAGTTTTATTTAAATATTCTTTAAGCGACATATTTGAAACGATTTCGACAACTCGACCTAAAACATCTGTCGATCGTCCGTACTCCCAAGTTGTTCCTGGTTCGCTGACCAGAGGCAGTGTGGCTAGCGTATTTGCATAGGCTTCAAGAGTCCAATCGAGCGAACTCAAGTCTGCCGCCAAGTATTTCTCTTTCACTAGCGTTCTTTGTCCAAACGCACCATAGGTCAGTCCGGATGTGTGTCGCATAAGATCTTGGATTGTTATGGGTGTTCGAGCCTTGGTAGTTTGCAGTGAGTTAAGTCCATCGCTGCTGGGTGTTTCTATTCCGACTTGTACATCTTTAAATAGAGGTATGTATTTTGATACCGGGTCAGATAAAGAGAGAAAGCCAGCTTCTACTAGCGTCATAGCAGCGACACTTACGATTGGTTTGGTCATCGAATAAATGCGAAAGATAGAATCGTAGGTCATGGGCACCTTTGAATCGATATCTTGCCAACCAAGAGCGCTGGAGTAGACGATTTTCCCCTCGCGCGCGATACGAATGACAACTCCAGGAAGACTTTTGGCATCAATCTGTCGCTGAAATGTTTGGGTAATCCTATTTAGCCGTTCCGAAGACATACCGACGGACTCGGGGTCAGTGGATGGCAATGGGTCCGCGTAACTTAAGTGCGTAGAGCTGAATGCTAAAACTAACAGCGAACAACACACAGTTATTTTTCTCATCATCATCATTTGTGTTCCTTTGTTGAACTGTTCTAATTCGAATTCACCTACGCATAGCATATTGTAGTTTTTTCAGTTAACTATTGATTTTAATTTTTTGGAGTAAGTGTCTATTCACATTGGAATGACGTAAAATCCTTCTCGTTCCCATGTAAATGTTAGGTTTTTTTGTCTCTTACACGTACTATTTTAAACCCAACGCATCGAGCCATATTGTTCATGATGGGGATGGTCCTCTTATTTGCTATGCTGGAGACGGTAGCAAAATCACTTAGCCAAACCTATCCCGTGCCTGTGATAGTTTGGTTTCGCTACGTAACACATTTTGTTTTGATGGTGGTGCTGCTTGGGCCGAGGTATGGTTCTCGTTTAATTAAAACAAACAACCCAAAAGCGCAAACCGTAAGAGCGCTGTTGTTAATGGGATCTACATTATTTTACTTTACCGCACTGAGCGGTCTGCCTCTTGCTACGGCAAAGTCTATTAGTTTTGTCTCACCGTTACTCGTGACGGTCTTTGCTTTTTGGCTTCTTAAAGAAAGTGTGTCCAAAGGTCGATGGATCGCTGTTGTGGTTGGGTTGTTCGGCGTGCTACTCGTCATTGGTCCGACTGGTGCTTTTAATTGGTATTTCGTACTCCCGCTTCTAGCGGCTGTCTGTTATAGCCTCTACCAAATTATGACGCGCCGCTTTAGTGCTACGGAGTATTCCGTCACCACACTTTTTTATACTGGGTTTGTCGGGTCCATATTTATCAGTTTTATCGTCCCGTTTTTTTGGGTAACTCCGCACATTGAAGATTTACCGCTATTCATATTTTTAGGATTTGCTGGAGCGTTCGGACATTTTATGCTGATCAAGGCCATGGAACTCGAGGACGCATCGTTTTTATCTCCTCTCACCTATGTGCAATTGATATGGGCGACCTTGTTAGGCTATTTTGCTTTTGGTCATCTCCCTACCAACATAGGGTTTGTGGGCATGGGGATTATTGTTGGAGCAGGATTATACGTTGCATTAGGTCCGAGAAAATCTTAGGTCCAGAGTATCTAAATGTTGATATCCAAGGGACGAGCTATTTTTTTACTGCAGTGACCTGAATTTCCACTTTATATTGTGGTGCTGCAAGTTTTGACTCCACACAAGCTCTGACTGGAGGATCCCCTTTAGCGACCCACATATCCCATATTGCATTCATGTCGGCAAATTCATTCATATCCGCTAACCATATAGTCGCAGTCAATATTTGTGTTTTGTCTGAACTATTTGATTGAAGGTATTGGTCAATCGTATCTAAAATCTGTCCCGTTTGTCCTTGCACGTCAGTATTTGGATCCCCGGCTACAATGCCGGCTGTGTAGATCGTATTGCCGTGTATTACGACCTGAGACATTCGATCATTTGAATCGATTCTGGTGATGCTCATGAGTGGCTCCTGGTTAGCTTCATATTTGGTATGTAGGTTTTTCTCAGTTGTTTTTTTCAGCTGCTCTTGATGTTTTCATGGTGACCATTTCTTCTGCAGCTGTTGGATGAATAGCTACTGTATCATCGAAATCTTTTTTGGTTGCGCCCATACGAACTGCAACTGCAAAGCCTTGCATCATTTCATCCATACCCATCCCGATGCCATGGCATCCTATGACTTGTTCTTCAGGTCCGGCTACGATTAACTTCATTAGACAACGGGCTCCCTCTGGATTAAATGCGTAGTGCATAGGTTTAAATTGGCTTTCATAGACCCTAACGTTGGTGATGCCGAATTTTTCGATGGCTTCTTCTTCGGTTAGTCCCACTGTTCCGATCGGAGGATGGCTGAATATGACCGTTGGTATGTTTTCATAAACTAGGTGACGATCTTCCTGCCCATCAAATAACCGATCAGCTAGACGCCGACCGGCAGCGATAGCAACAGGGGTTAATTCGTGATGTCCTGTTATGTCCCCTACGGCATAGATTCCAGGAATATTAGTCTCTTGATATTTATTGACCGTGACGTGCCCTAATTCTGTCGTACTTATCCCAGCGCTTTTGAGATTGAGTGAACGTGTATTAGGCGTTCGGCCCACAGCCCAAATGACCTCTTCAAAATCAGTATATATTTCGTCAGAAGTAGACTTTAGGGAAAGCGTACCGTTATGACTGATGAGCTCTTTGATCACTGTATTTTTAACTATTCGAACTCCGTCCTTGTCCATCTCTTCCGTTAAGCGTGCGCGAATCGAATGATCAAAATGACGTAAAAATTCGTCTCTTCTCAGAAAGAGTGATACATCTGAGCCAAGAGCATTGAGAAGTCCGGAGAACTCCACAGCAATATAACCTGCACCAATAACAGCGACTTTTTTAGGTTGTTTTTTAAGTTCAAAAAAACCATCTGATGTAATGCCTAGGCCAGCGCCAGCAGTATCAGGAACCATTGGATAGCCACCGGTTGCAATCAATATGTGAGAGCTTTCAAACCTTTTTTCTCCAACAACTATTGTATTTTTTGATTCAAAAACTGCTTCACCTTTAATAACTTCAACTTTATTCCCATCCAACACACGCTCATAACCGACATTGAGCCTTTGAATATAGTTATCTCTCTGTTCTTTGAGCTTTGCCCAATTCAACCCATTCATCTGAGTGTCGAACCCATAGTTTCTTGCTTCTGTAACTGCCTCGCAAAGGCTCGCGGCCGACCACATGATTTTTTTTGGTACACACCCAACGTTAACGCAGGTGCCGCCCATGCGGCCTTTCTCTATCAACGCCACCTTCGCCCCGTAAGAACTCGCGCGATTGGCTGTTGCGACGCCGCCGCTTCCACCCCCTATTACAATAAGATCATAGTTAGACATGCTACCCTTTACATTGTTGGTTCTTTAAATGTCTCTTAGTTTATACGAATACGCACTTCATCTTGTGACGTTTGACGCATAACAAGGAGCTGTATTGATTGAACAGTTTTATCGCAGATAAAGGACATATATGCGCCCAGTGTTATTTTTTGATGTAAATGAATCGCTACTTGATTTAAAAGTTTTAGAGCCTCACTTCAAAACTCATTTCGGCGATAGGATCGTCGTGAGCGAGTGGTTTGATCAGGTTATTCAGACAGCAATGTTATCTGTAATTCTTGGGTGGTCGAGAAATTTTGCGGAGGTCGGCCGCTCAGCGTTGGCAATGGTTGTCGACCGTCATGAACTTTCGCTTACGGAAGAGGCTTTAGTCGATATTGTCGGTGGAATGAAAAAGTTGCCACCACACGACGATGTTATGCCCGGCTTAAAGTTGCTAAATGCGGCTGGGTTTCGCATGGTTGCGCTGACAAATTCGCCGGTTGCTGTGGCCGAGGAGCAATTAAGGTACGCTGGATTAATAGATTTTTTTGAAACAGTTATATCAGTTGAAGAAGTTAAGACACTGAAGCCGGACGCGAAAGTTTACGTGTATGCCACCCAGAAGATGGACGTAGAACCCAGCAATGCTTATTTGATAGCCGCTCATGCCTGGGACGTAGCAGGTGCAATGGCTATTGGTTGTAAAGGTGCGTTAATTAAACGGGTTGGTATAGCGGCTAATCCGATTGCACCGGAACCAACGATTACCGCGGAGAGCTTCACGTCCATTGCAAATCTAATTTGTATAGCTCATGAGCCAAAACTTGATTGAATCGGTGAAGAAAAGATGATTAAGCTATTTTATTGGCCGACACCTAATGGCCATAAGGTTACGATGTTTTTAGAGGAGGCAAAGTTGGATTATGAGATTGTCCCAATAAACATCGGCCGCGGAGAGCAATTTGAAACATCCTTTTTAAAGATTGCGCCGAATAACCGCATGCCGGCAATCATCGATGATGAACCATTAGATGGGGGAGACCCCATTTCTGTTTTTGAATCTGGTGCCATTCTCCAATATTTAGCGGAAAAGACCGATGAGTTTATTCCGAATGATCTGCGAAAAAAGGTTCAGGTTATGGAGTGGTTATTTTGGCAAATGGGTGGCCTTGGACCTATGGCAGGTCAAAATCACCATTTCGTGTCGTATGCACCTGATCCGATTCCTTATGCTATCGAGCGCTATGTGAATGAGACTGCCCGTTTGTATGCGGTGTTGGATAAACAACTGTGTGAGCGTGACTACATAGCGGATGACTACTCAATCGCGGATATGGCTTGTTATCCCTGGGTCGTTTTACATGAGAGGCAACGACAAAATCTAGAGGATTTTCCGGGGATAAAAAAGTGGTATCGGCGCATTCGGTCAAAAGAATCCGTGGTGCGAGCATATGCGAAGGGTAAAGACATCAGCCGCGGTCCAGTTGTTGACGAGGAGTCAAAGAAAATATTGTTTGGACAAGGGGCTCATACAATTAAAGAAAAGGATTGATTGATGATGCAACTATACGATTTAGCTACAAAATATCCCGATATTCGGTTTTCTCCTTTCTGCTGGAGAATTAAGTACTCATTAGCTCATAAAGGATTGGCATGGGAAGACATCCCCGTATGCTTTACTGAGAAAGATCTTTTGCCTGCACCGAACGATGGCAAGGTACCGATTTTAGTTGATGGTGATAAGGTCGTATTTGATTCTTGGGATATTGCACTATACCTTGATCGAAAGTATCCAAAGGATCTACTGTTTGATAGTGAAGAATCTCGAACACAGTCATTATTTATTAAGCATTGGTCGGAGACAGTTTTGCATGTGCTGATTTCTCGTATGGGAATAATGGATTTTTATGATGCACAGAAGGATCTGGACAAAAAGCATTTCAGAGAAACTCGGGAAAGTCGCTTTGGTATTACTCTAGAAGATTGGGGTGGCAATCCGGCCGCCGCACGTGTTGAGTTTCTAAAAGCGCTAGAGCCACTGAGGCAGACTTTGAGGTCCCAAAAATTTTTGGGAGGACTTGAGCCTAATTTTTCTGACTACATTATGGTTGGAATTTTTCAGTGGATGCGCTGCGGATCGCGCTTAAAATTATTTGAGGCGGCTGATAACGTTGCTACCTACCAGGAAAGGCTTTTAGATTTGTTTGACGGTCTTGGTCGAGCAAGTCCCGCGTACGCGTCGTTAAGTTAGTGAACCCGATCGGTTAGTCGATATCGATACGAATATATCGCACTGCTGTTAGCTCCAGTTCCTCCCTTCCACTTGGCGTTTTGAGGGAGACTGTGTCTCCGGCTCGAGCTTTTAAAAGTGAAGTTGCAAGTGGAGAAATCCAACTGACCAGTCCTTTTTTTGCATCTGCTTCATCAACGCCAACGATAGCTATGGTGTCATTACTCGAGTCAGATCGCTGAAATGAGACAGTCGCGCCGAAGAAGACTTGATCAGTCTCCTCCCTTTTTTCTGGATCGATGACTACCGCGCTGTCTAGTTTTTTAGTAAGCAGTCTTATGCGTTTATCAATTTCTCGAAGTCTTTTTTTTCCATAAATATAGTCGCCATTCTCGGACCGATCACCATTAGATGCAGCCCAGTGAATAACTTTGACAAGTTCAGGTCGCTCCACGTCAATCAGATGCAATGCTTCATCCTTAAGCCGTTGCATTCCACTAGGGGTGATGTAGTTTTTTGACGCCATAGAGAAAAAATTAATATCGACGTTACTGAAAATCATCGCTCGCATTGACCTAATCCGTGATGCGCTACGGAAGATCTATCAGTATAATCGTACCCTAAATGAAAAAGTAAACTTATTCTCAAAAGGAGTAACGAATGACCATTAAAGTTGGTGACACGATCCCGGAATGTACACTGCGTGAATATATTGACGAGGAAACCGAGGGGTGTAGCATCGGGCCGAATGAGTTCAAGATGTCTGATCTGGTTAAAGGTAAACGTATCGCGCTATTTGCTTTGCCAGGAGCCTATACTCCAACTTGCTCTGCGAGACACCTTCCTGGCTATGTTGAAAAGGCTACGGAGCTTAAGCAAAAGGTCGACGAAATTTGGTGCATATCCGTGAACGATGCTTTTGTGATGGGTGCGTGGGGCCGAGAAAATAATGCCCTAGGCGCAGTTCGAATGATGGCAGATGGTGGTGCTGAGTTTACTAAAGCTGTTGGAATGGATCTCGATCTAACTGCTAGAGGTATGGGTGTGCGCTCAAAGCGCTACTCAATGTTAATTGAGGATGGGATTGTTAAAATTCTGAACTCCGAGGCCCCTGGTGCTATGGATGTAAGCGACGCGGCGACAATGCTTGCGCAGGTCTAGTTCTGGATTTTAGTGGTATTTTTAAATAAAGACTTTCATCTAAGTACTAATTAGAAAATCCTTTAGGCAGTCGGTCACTTTATTAGGTTGCTCGGCCATCAGTGCATGTCCAGTACCTGATAGTACTTTTACAGTGCTATTGGTTATTACTTCTCTCATTACTTTTGCTCGAGATGCAGGGGTCATCTTGTCCTGAGAGCCGAGCAATAATAAAGTGGGGCAGGCGATTTTTTCCGCCGCCGTAATGCCGTCTTCATATGAGTTACATGCTACAAAATCCGCATGTAACACACCAGGTTTTGTCCGTTGCATTAGTTTAATACTTACCCCTTGCGCTGATATACCCGGAATATCATTTTTCCCAAGTTTGGCTCGACTGCTGAACGAATACTGATTGATCATTTGGTAGGCCAGCTCTGGTTTTTTCTTTGAAGTTTCTAATAATTGGTCTGAAACGGGCATGGGTGCGTTAGTGCCAACCAGAGCTAATTGATTTACGATACCTTCGGATTCTGATGCTAATTCAAGACCAATCAAAGAGCCCATACTATGCCCAACGATCGAGAGTTTTTTAAGGTTTAGAATCTCTGTACATTTTTTGATCCACTCCGACAGTGCGGAGATACTATCTAATGCTTCCCCAGTTGTCTTGCCATGCGCTGGGAGATCGATAGCCAGGGCGTTCCACCCGTGTGTTGAGAAAAATCTGCATTGTGTATTCCATACGCTGTGATCATTGGCTGCTCCATGAATGAAAAGGACCGTTGGCTTGTCATGATGGATTCTTTGAGCCGCGCTATAGATATATGTTGCTTGATTATCGACAGTAATGATCATGGTGAGTTGTGTTTTTAACGAGACTTCAGTGCTTGTGTGAGATCGCCAAGTAAGTCATCAATATTTTCAAGTCCGATGGATAGTCGTACTGTCCCAGGTTTTATACCAGCTGCTAATAAATCTTCATCACTCATTCGAAAATGAGTCGTAGAAGCAGGATGTATTACAAGAGATTTAGCGTCTCCCACATTGGCTAGATGAGAGAATATCTTGAGTTTTTCAATAAACTTTTGACCTGCTTCCCGCCCACCTTTTAATTCAAAGGTAAAGACTGCGCCACATCCTTTGGGTAGTAATTGAGTGGCTAATTTGTGATCAGGGTGACTTGGTAATTCCGGATAAATGACTTGACTGACAGATGCGTGGTCGCTGAGAAAAGAAACTATGGAACGAGTATTCTCCATATGTCGTTGCATTCGGGGTCCGAGGGTTTCTACTCCTTGCATGATTTGGAAAGCATTCATAGGGCTCATACAGGCACCGAAATCACGCAAGCCTTCTCGTCTAGCTCTTAGTAAAAATGCGGCTACGGTAGATTCCTCCGTAAACACCATATCGTGAAAGCCTTTATATGGTTCTGACAGAGTAGGGAATTTATTGCTTCGCGACCAATCGAAGGTTCCACTGTCTATAAGTATCCCTCCAATAGCTACACCGTGGCCACCAAGAAATTTAGTCGCTGAGTGAAAAATTAGGTCTGCGCCATGAGTAAATGGTTCAACCAAGTATGGCGTAGTAAACGTTGAATCGACCATAAGGGGTAGGTACTGCTCATGCGCTAATTTTGAAACAGCAGGAATATTTAAAACGTCTAATCCAGGATTCCCCAATGTTTCACTAAATATTAATCTTGTTTCGGGCTTGATGGCGGCTCGTAAGTTATCGAGGTCTCTAAAATTGACAAATGTCGTGTCAATACCAAACCGCGGCATGGTGTACTGAAGTAAGTTATGCGATCCTCCATACAATGATTGGGATGCTACGATATGTCCGCCTTGTCCCATTAATGTAGTGATCGCCAGATGCAAGGCTGCTTGACCACTAGCGGTTGCTATGCCACCGACGCCACCCTCCATAGCGCTTATGCGTTCTTCTAGAACCGCGTTAGTTGGATTTGAGATTCTGGAGTAGACATGTCCGCCGCGTTCCATATTAAACAGCGACGCAGCGGTGTCAGTATCGGGAAAAACGTAGGACGTTGTGAAATGGATTGGCTGAGCTCTAGAGCCATAATCACTGTCGGGTTCTTGACCTGCATGGAGCCCTAGAGTTTCTAATTTAAAGTCATTGTGATCTGGCATTGTTTAATAAGTATCTAGTTTAAATAAGTAAATAGAGCGATTGGCATTGAGCCTTAGATCCGAATTTTTATTTAGGGGAATCAATCAGAAAGTTCATCATTATTCGACTGGGTCATCCCGTCCTTTTTCGCAGTCACTACGGAAAACATTGCCCGCGCTCTCGACGTTCCAATTTCGCCCGTAATTTCCGAAAACGTAATCCACGACGATTGATAAATTCTTTTTTTCAACGGGATCAGCGAACGTTCTTTGATCTAATCGAGTCATGGCGTCCTCATAGGTAATCATTTCTTCTTTTCGCCATCGCATTGCCTCCGATGCAAACGCGCCAATATCATTACAAGTCATGGTTCCAAGCGGATAGGGTGCTGCAGATACTGGATGAGCTAGAAATAATCCCACGAGAAAGAACGAGCTAAGTAAAAGGGGAACTTTATTACGCATGAGCGAGACCTAGTTTTAGTTAAAAATAGTTTGCATGTTTAGCATATCGTTAGGGTATACCCTAGACTATTCAAAATCAAAGTGCTCATTAAAATGTAATATGGTCGTTAAGCTACCAATACGTAAAATGTAATGTGTAGGTTTTCCGTAAAGTGTAAAGGAATGGATAGCTATGAGATGCGTCTCTAAGTATTTAACTGTTATAAGCTTATTTTTTTCGTTGGGGCAACCTGCCTTAGCAGAGGACTGGGGATCAAAGTCGGGTCGCGAGCAGGCACTACAAGAGCTTAAAGATTTTGACCCATCGGTGCGACGTAGTGCGCTAGCGCGATTGGCGGAAACCGGTATTGATGAGGATGTTCCTTACATGTTGCGACTATTACGAGACGATAACTTTTCAGTTCGCGGTATGGCAGACCAGGCAATAACTGGACTTTGGCTCAGACTCGATAATCTCTCCGCAAAGCGCCTTTTTGTAAAGGCAACTGGTGCATTGCAAAGTGGGCAAGAACGGCAGGCAATCGAGTATCTTGATGCGGTAATTGACTCCGAGCCATCGTTTTCTGAAGCGTGGAACAAACGCGGAGACGCCTGGCTCAGGCTCGGAGAGCTTGATCGTGCGCTCGCTGATTATGAGATAGCTCTTAA
>JAOEKQ010000016.1 GCA_028379895.1 Burkholderiales bacterium | reverse complement strand
TGACACGCCTCACATTCGGGATCGTCAATACCGCAAAACTGTGGCTCTACAGCTTCCAGATTCGAAGAAACCGCATTAAGTTGTCCCGCCGCTCCCGTAGATTTTTCTGCAGAAGTGGCACCCATTGTTCTCAAGTAATAAGTTGTCTTAAGACCTCTATGCCAGGCTAGCTTGTAGATATCGTCCAGTTTCTTACCTGACGCTCCAGCCATATAAATATTTAATGACTGCGCTTGGTCAATCCACTTTTGTCGCCGTGATGCACACTCGACTAACCATACTGGGTCCATCTCAAAGGCTGTCGCGTAAATCGATCTCAATTCGTTCGGAATGCGGTCTATTTTTGAGAGGGAACCGTCGAAATACTTAAGATCAGAAATCATCACGTCATCCCACAAACCGTGCTTCTTCAAGTCTTCAACTAAATACCCATTGGTGACAGTAAACTCGCCAGAGAGATTCGACTTTACATATAAATTTTGATACGTCGGCTCTATCGACGCCGAAACCCCGATGATATTTGCAATAGTTGCCGTTGGCGCGATCGCAACACAATTTGAGTTTCGCATACCTATTGATTTAATGCGATCACGCAATTGACCCCAATCTAAGGTCGTACTTCTATCAACCTCAAGATATCCGCCACGTTCTTTTTCCAGAAGCTCAATTGAATCAATCGGAAGAATCCCTTTTGACCACAGTGAACCATCAAACGTTGAGTATCTGCCGCGCTCCTCTGCTAAATTCGTCGACGACCAATACGCGTAATAACAAACAGCCTCGGTAGATGAGTCAGCAAACGCCACCGCCTCGTCTGAGCCGTAAGGAATGTTCATTTTGTGCAAACAATCCTGAAAACCCATCATTCCCATTCCGACTGGCCGGTGTTTTAAATTCGAGTTTCTTGCCTTCCCGACAGCATAAAAATTGATGTCAACTACGTTATCCAACATTCGCATAGCGGTAGAGACGGTTCGCTTTAATTTTTCGTGGTCTAACTTTCCATCTTTTAAATGAGCAACAAGATTGACCGATCCCAAATTACAAACTGCTATCTCACTCTCAGAGGTGTTGAGTGTGATTTCGGTGCACAAATTAGAACTGTGAACTGCACCTATGTGATGCTGCGGGGAGCGGATATTACAAGGGTCTTTGAATGTAATCCATGGATGTCCCGTTTCAAATAACATCGAGAGCATCTTTCTCCATATCTGAATTGCTGGCACCTGCTTGAAGAGCTTGATGTCACCCGCTACTGCCATTCGTTCGTACTTTACATAAGCCTGCTCGAAATCCTCTCCGTACAGGTCATGCAGATCTGGAACCTCCGATGGCGTGAACAAAGTCCACTGTTCATTTTGGATCACGCGCTTCATGAACAAGTCTGGAATCCAGTTCGCAGTATTCATATCATGAGTTCTGCGTCGATCATCACCGGTATTCTTTCTTAACTCTAGAAACTCCTCAATATCCATATGCCAAGTCTCTAAATAAGCGCATACCGCTCCTTTACGCTTACCGCCTTGATTCACCGCTACAGCAGTATCGTTAACTACTTTCAAAAAAGGTACCACCCCTTGGGATTTTCCGTTGGTACCCTTAATGTGCGACCCCATGGACCGAACAGGAGTCCAGTCGTTTCCTAGCCCTCCAGCATATTTGGACAACAAAGCGTTTTCTTTAATTGCCTCATAAATGCCGTCCAAGTCATCATCGACCGTTGTCAAGTAACAACTAGATAATTGAGGTCGCGTCGTTCCTGAATTGAAAAGTGTAGGTGTTGAGCTCATAAAATCAAAAGATGACAGTATGTTGTAGAACTCGATTGCCCTCGCTTCGCGCTCTACCTCGCCCAAAGATAGCCCCATCGCTACTCGCATGAAGAACGCTTGTGGTAATTCAATACGACGATCCTCAATGTGCAAAAAATACCTATCGTAGAGTGTTTGAAGTCCCAAATAACCAAATTGTTCATCTCGCTCTGGCTTTAATGCAGCTCCTAGAGCCACCATATCAAATTGAAGCATTCGCTCATCTAGTAGCTCAGCGTCCACTCCCTTTTTAATGAACTCAGGGAAGTACGTTGGATATCTGTCAACCATTTCCCCCTTTGAAAGCTCCTCTCCTGTTGCTTCCCGCCGCAAATCGTTTAAAAGTAGTCGCGCAGTCACAAAGCTATAGGCTGGATCTTTTTCAATTAATGATCGAGCGGACAAAATCAAAGACTTATTCACTTCATCAAAAGGTACTCCATCGTAAAGATCGCGCACTGTCAGACTCAGAATATTTTCAGCACTAACCGTCCCATCCAGTCCTGCACAAGAATCATCTATTAGTCTTTTCAAATTATTGATGTCCAACGGCTTGGATACGCCATCTACCACCATCGTCAGTTCAGGCGATGTTTGATTCTGATTAACATCAGATTCTTTTTTCGCGCGAGCTCTTTCTTGATTTCTTTGCTCTCGATACAGCACGTACGAACGAGCTACTTCTTGCTCTCCGTGCCTCATTAGGGCTAGTTCAACCTGGTCTTGAATATCCTCAATGTGTACCGTTCCTCCCGTGGGATTTCTTCTCTTTAGAGCTGCGGCTACATTTTGTGTCAATTGAGATACGAGCTCTCTAACTCGAGCAGAAGCTGCACCCTGCCCTCCACTCACGGCAAGAAACGCTTTGGTCATCGCTATTGAGATCTTCGAGGGCTCAAATCCAACAACCGAGCCATTACGACGCACAACCTTCATCATCGCGTTGTCGATGCGTCCGCCTTCCTCTTGGATATCGCGCACGCTTTCTAAACTCACACCTGTCGTTTCACTCACATTAGCCGTTAATTGCATTTAGTCTCCTCACGTCTTATTCCCTTTATCTTTTTGGTTTTTATGTCCTACCAATATTCTCAACGATGCTATCTCTTAACATTTATGTGCATAACATTAGGATTTCGACTAGCTTAAATACCTAATACTAGTAAAACTTGCTAAAAGCACCCACAAGTTATGCACAAGTGATACACAAGATGTTGTGTTATCAGGTGCGTTCTAATACCAATTCTAGTGGTGAGACGATCTGTGTCAAGCATTTCTTATATTAATTTTGATTTGATTCTTACTGTCTTTATGTCAAAAAATTCTCTACCGTGCGCCTAAAAGCGCTACTGGCAAGCTCTTGCAACGTAAAAATCAAATTAAAGCTAATAAACCAAAACTAAAAAGGCGTCTCAATTCCACTCAAGAATGACAGCTCACACCAATTGAAATGGGCGCCTGGGTCTTGTTTGCGCCCCTTAGGAACAGCAATATGCGAATGTCCTAATACTGCTTCAATCGGGTAGCACTCGGTCAAAGCAATGCAAAGCCTCTTCAAACTGGCATACTGATCAACATGAAAGCCCTCCGTGTCAGTACCTTCTAACTCAATGCCTATCGAGTAGTCGTTACAATTTGGTTCACTTTTCCATTTTGAAGCTCCGGCGTGCCAGGCTCTTTTAAGACAAGATACAAATTGAGTTATCTGACCACGCCTGTCTAGAAAAAAGTGGGACGAAACCTTAAGGCCTCTAATTTCTGAATAAAATGGATGCTCATCAAAATCAAGCTTGTTTGTAAATAACCGTCGAACATCTGGGCCCCCGAACTCACCTGGCGGCAAACTTATAGAATGGATGACAATAAGGCGAGGAGGGGTGTTTAACGGCCGCTCATCACAGTTCGGCGAACAACAATACTCTGTATCAGACAAATAACCATTTTCTATTCGAAAAGGTGTGTCAGTCATCGATGTGACTTATCCTTTTCTTTACGATGCTCGTTCGAACAAAAAACAAGCCCTCCAGAGCGAACGCCCTCATTTAACGGAAAATGGACCCCACAATGCGCGCAACGGGCCATGTCCTCTACCGCGGGAGTTGAGTAATCCTTATTCGACGATGTTTTATCTAACTTTCGCGCTTTAGTTTTCACAAATGCGTAAGCCAAAACAATCACCACAAACAGTAAAAGGTACTTAAGCACAAACCTCTCCATTCCACCCCATCGAAACTATGGCGTGTTTGCTCATTTTAAAGATAGTCATATGCTCGCCTACGCTCATAGAATCAAAAAAACTCTATTATCCATTGATTTGAACCTCAAATAGCATATACCTCACACACCACAATAAAAAAATAACGAGCAACTCACTATATTTTTTATCGAAGACAACTAGACCTACTTAATTCTCGATAAAGAAGTGGCTGCCAGCTCAATCATGCAATCTTTGTATACTGATTGAGGCAAACCAGAGATAACTTTTTCCGCAGCATTAACCTCTAATTTGGCTAATCGGCGAGCATACTCAAGCGAGTCTAGCCTTCGGAAAATATCGACTACCGAGCGCAAATCAGCGGCGCCATCTGCAAAAATAGCAGCCTGTATCACAGCGACATCCTCATCAGAGCCATGCTCCAACGCATGGATCATAGGAAGTGTTATCTTACCTTCAGCCAAATCATCACCTAGCTTTTTACCGATTTGGTCCTCCGCACCATCATAATCAAGAATATCGTCAACAATTTGAAATGCAGTTCCTATATGTGCTCCATATTTTCCGAAATTTTCAACCACTCTGTTATCACCGCCAGCCACTATACCTCCCAGCATAGCCGCTGCCTCAAATAACCGAGCTGTTTTCGAACGAATCATTTCAAAATAAGATTCAACGGTTAACTCAATATTTTTTACGTTTGATAACTGTAACACCTCCCCCTCAGAGATATCGTTTGTGGCGTCCGCCATAATTCTAAAAACCCGGCTCTCACCAACATCCACCATAATTTGGAAAGCTCTTGAATACAAGAAATCTCCGACTAACACAGCAGCAGCGTTCCCAAAACGTTCATTTGCAGTTTGCGTACCCCGTCGAACAACGGAGCTATCCACCACATCATCGTGTAATAAAGTCGCCGTATGAACAAACTCAATCGCTGCAGCCAACCGCACGGCGCGACGGTCCTGATATTCCAGACTACTGGCCGCCAATAGTAACAATATCGGCCTGAGTCTTTTGCCGCCACTATCGATGGTATATCTCGCCACCTCGCCTACGAGAGGCACCTGGGAAACCAACTGAGCCGCAATTTCCCCGTTGAGTCGTGAAAGCAGTTCGTTCGAAATTTTAGTTGAAGCCTTCATAATCTAAAGGGCCCGCTTGTTACTAGGGGCGTTATTGAGATAACTTTTATTGATTGGTCGATGTTATGGACCACTTATGCGGGTGTCAAATAAGTTTATGCATTATTGCGCCATACATCGAAATCCTGTAAGCTACGCTCCGTTTATAAGTGAGAGGCAACGGTTAAAAGCCGGTCAAACCTGGGGTAAAACAAAACCATGTACGCTGTGATAAAAACTGGTGGGAAACAATATAAAGTCGCTACCGGAGAAAAATTAAAAATAGAATCTTTGGGCGCAGAGATTGGCGAACAAATAACTCTAGACCAGGTTCTTATGGTTGTAGACGGTGCTGATGTGTCAATCGGGTCACCTACCGTAGCAGGCGCCAAGGTCGAGGCGACTGTTTTGAGCCATGGCCGCGGCAAAAAAGTAAAAATATTTAAGCTTCGCAGGCGGAAACACTACAAACGACAACAGGGACATCGACAAAACTTTACAGAAGTTGTCATCGGAAACATAGCAAGCTAAAAGTCTTACATCTCTAGGCATTGAAAGGTAACTAATTTATGGCACATAAAAAAGCTGGTGGTAGCTCTAGAAACGGTCGCGATTCAAACGCAAAGCGACTCGGGGTTAAACGATTTGGCGGGGAATTAATTTCTGCAGGTAGTATCATTATTCGTCAACGTGGCACACAGGTGCACCCCGGTAATAATGTAGGTATGGGTCGTGATCACACGCTGTTCGCAAAAATAAATGGCCATGTACTGTTTGGAAAAACAGGACGCCTAAATAAGAAGATTGTTAGTATCGTCCCAGCGTAGGGTTAAACTATTCCTAAAAACCCTGCCTTATTGGCGGGGTTTTTTTTTACCTAACCGACTTAGGATAAAACATGAAATTTGTTGATGAAGCCAAGATAGAGCTGCACGCTGGTAAAGGTGGCGATGGCGTTGCGGCTTTCAGGCGAGAAAAATTTGTGCCTAAGGGTGGCCCAAGCGGTGGAGATGGCGGCCGCGGAGGAACGATCTTTATCCGAGCCTCAAGAGATATCAATACTCTTTTGGAATACCGTTACAGACGAATATTTCGTGCTAAAAATGGAGAAAATGGACAAGGGAAAGATTGTTATGGAAGATCAGGGGAGGATCTATTCCTCGACGTGCCAATGGGAACGATTATCTATGACGAAACCGATGATTCAATCATTTTTGACCTAAGTCAAGATGGCCAAATAGAACAACTATGCAAAGGCGGGAAAGGCGGCTTGGGTAATATTCATTTCAAGTCGAGTATAAATCGTGCTCCAAGACAGTTCACTTATGGAGAGATTGGTGAAAGTAAAAGTGTCCGTATGGAGCTCAGTGTATTAGCTGATGTGGGGTTATTAGGGTTCCCCAATGCTGGAAAATCTACTTTAATAAGCGCGGTATCAGCCGCAAAACCAAAAATTGCAGACTATCCGTTTACAACACTTCACCCTCATTTAGGAGTGGTACGCTCAGGTTTTAAAGGCGGCTTTGTCATCGCCGACATCCCCGGCCTAATAGCAGGAGCATCCGATGGTGCCGGATTAGGTCATCAGTTCCTCAAGCACTTGCAACGAACCAAGATACTCTTGCATGTCATAGACGTCGGTACTGAGTACCCAGATACGGCATCTATTACGCAAGGCGCTCATGAAATTTGCCAGGAATTACAGAAATACGATGAATCACTATTTAAAAAACCTCGGTGGATTGCATTAAACAAAATAGATTTGATTCCCGAGGAAGAGCGAGAGGTATTTTTTGAAGAACTATCTGCGGCCCTTGAAACGGGACTTGCGAGCAGCGAGAAAATTTTTCCTATATCTTCCATCTCATTGAGCGGCACAACCGAGTTGATCAATAGCGTAATGGAGTATATGAGCAAACTCGAGGAAACCAAATAGAACTAAATAAAACTTCAAGCCTAAAAATGAAGACATGAACACCGAGACAAATCTTACTAAACGAATCATCGTAAAGATTGGCAGCAGTCTAATCACAGACAATGGTCAAGGACTGAACTTAACAGCTCTTAAGGGGTGGACACGGCAAGTATATGAAATCAAGCAACAGGGATGTGAAGTAATCCTCGTATCCAGTGGTGCAGTCGCCGAGGGGATGCTTCGTTTAGGATGGAATAAACGACCCTCCATGATTCATGATCTACAAGCCGCTGCTGCCGTCGGACAAATGGGCTTGATTCGAGCCTATGAAGACGCATTTCAAACGTTAGGCCTTCACACCGCTCAAATTCTACTCACCCACGACGACCTAGTTAATAGAACACGATACTTGAACGCACGGTCAACACTTCGCACACTCATCAATATGGATATTGTGCCTATTGTGAATGAAAACGACTCAATAGCAACGGATGAAATCAAATTTGGCGACAATGATACTTTAGCGGCGTTAGTCGCTAATTTAATAGAAGCCGACACCCTTATTATTCTCACGGATCAAGACGGGCTTTTCACTGGGGACCCCAGAGTGTCCTCTGATGTGGTTAAAATTGATATCGCGAAAGCAGGGGACCCGTTATTAGAAAAAATGGCAACCGACAATGGTTCAGCTCTCGGCAGCGGCGGAATGCTCACCAAACTACGCGCGGCAAAACGGGCCGCTCGAAGTGGCACACATACGGTCATAGCTAATGGCAATAAAACAGACGTCTTACTTAGAATTTTAGCTGGAGAAAACGTCGGCACTAGACTCAAAACATCTAAGCCAGTTATGACCGCAAGAAAACAATGGCTTAGTAATCATTTGAAAGTTCGAGGATCGATAACCCTGGATGAGGGTGCGATACGCGCCATAAGTCTTAATCATAAAAGTTTGCTACCTATAGGCGTTATTGCAGTAGAAGGGGATTTCGGCCGAGGAGATGTAGTAACATGCACTAACAAAGACGGAGATATCATTGCCTATGGACTGATCAATTACAACTCCGAGGAGACCCATCAAATCAAAGGGATGTCCTCCGAAAGAATAGAAAAAACTCTTGGATACGTAGAGGATTTAGAGCTGATTAGTAGAGATAATTTGGCGCTAGAGGACTAATCAGAAATGACACTAGTGAGTGAACTCCCTCTCTCTCAAACCCCCAGGTTTGTTCATTTTTCCTCTCTTAAGAAGCGCCTTTAAACCTTTTTCATCCAGATAACTCAATGTTCCATTACAAATATAATACTCCATTAAATCACTTCTATAGCTATTCGGCGTTTTAGGATTAATTGCTCTCCAACTTGCCCTCTTAGCCGGTATCCATGCGTCATCGAACGCCCAGCGTGAGGCATAGAGCTTATATTCTCCAGTTTTACATCTAAAACCCTCGTACGTAATATTTTCGCTTCCTTTTGCGGAAACAGCGAGTAAACTCATGCTTACTACTCCATCGCTTCCGAATTTTATTGAAGACACATCAACATAAAACTTAAAGCCCGTTTGGCTTCTCGTTTGATATTGACTAAAGTTACTTATTGGAGTGGAGGCGGGCAAATCGACAATAGACTCCGCCCAAACTTCAGGAGCGTCATATTTATACTCTCCCGGAAGATTACGTGTACCCGGATCATTATCTTGGGCGAATAGTTCGCCTTTATCGTCGAGCATCAGTAAGGAGAGCAACAATAAGAAGCTTATAAGCTTACATATAGTAGGATTTAAACGTTCTACAGAACCGATCATCTGAGTTTTCAAGAACAAATATGTTGTATGGTCAATGGATAAGGGACTCTACCCGAACCAAAAGGCTTTGTGCCTAATATTTGACGGGCATCTACTTCAATATCAATAAAACCTCGAACGAAAGCCCTTGTGAGCTTGTCGAGCGTCGGCCGACTAAGGGAGAGCGCGGCCATCTGCGACTTTAGTGAAAGTCTTACTTCAGAAGTGCTGCCCGCACCAATGCCAGTGCCATCCCAGCACACAATTTCAACGGGCATCCCTAGGTCGTCGAGTTTTTTCTCAATATTACCAATCATAAATTGGCATAAAACTAATCCACGATATAGATTATATTTATAACAAATATTTTAGATTGAGACTACACAAACTTGATGCTATCTAAATTGCACTCAAATCACTGGTAAGTGAATCACGCAGACTTTCAGGCACCTCTTCTATTTCAACCATATAGTTAGGATGATCTACCCCTATGCTCAGGGTTGAGCCGTGTAATAACGATTTTTTCATGTCATCTGTAAGCTCGAAGCGAAGAAAATGAACGGAGGATGTTTTCTCACCGTTCTCCCTATCTAAATCCTCATCAGCATGCGGAAATACCTTTTTAAAGCCTGGCACACGCACCCAAACCCTATCTTCCAAATCGATGAGTTTTGAGAGTGCAACTTTCCTTTCAGCCTCATCTGGATATTCAATTAAAAGCGTGGCTTTCCAATTACTACCGTCAGGCACTAAAGGTAGATAAGCGTGAAGCTCATCTTCAATAGCCTCTTCTTCGAAAATACGTTCTATTCGTAACATCTCTTGGACTTGATACTGGACCGTTAATGCGTCCTCAAATAATAGAGTCACATGTTCTCCAAGATGGACTTTCCTCACTTTCTTGTGTTCCATGACCTCAGTGCGAAATGACGGTCTACGTTTTGCATATTCTTCTAATGTCATTAAACTTGTTCTACTCAACATTTACTGTTCTCCAATTTTTATAGTCCGTATGCGATCCTCAATAATGTAATAGGATGGCGTTTTTTAATATCACTCACGTCTTGTTTCGATTCCATCCCTTGCACGATATGCGTGGCTGCAATGGCACAATCTGAACTTATGTATTGTGGTGCTTTCTCCCCCATCTGACGGAATACTGGTCGGCCAATCTTCATTGAATCATCAAAATATTCTTTCTTGACTCCCCATGTGCCATCATGGCCAGAGCAACGTTCCACAGTATTGACAACAGTATTTGGCACTCGTTCCAACATTTCCTTGGTCTTTAAACCAATGTTTTGAACACGCAAATGACACGGGACATGGTATGAAACCTGACCCAACGATTCCTTAAAATCGTTATTAAGTAGCCCATCGCGATCACGCAATACCAAATACTCAAAAGGGTCAATCATGGCCTTCGCCACCAAAAGTACCTCTTCATCATCGGGAAATAGCAGCGGGAGCTCTTGTTTGAACATCAAAGTACACGATGGAACGGATGTCATCAAAGCATAACCATCCCGGGCATATTTCGCCATTTGAGGAATATTTTTCTCTTTCAAACTCTTGACCGCATCGAGATCACCCAATTCAAGCTTGGGCATTCCACAACAAGCTTCTTTTTGAACAGCTACAGCAGGTATCTTATTATGCTCGAGCACCTTGAATAGATCATCGCCAATATTCGGTTCGTTATAATTAACGTAGCACGTAACGAACACTGCAACCTTCCCTAGGGTCCTCTGGCCGTCTTGAGATGCGACGACCTCCGTTTGAGGCAGTTGCGACCGAAAGGTCTTTCCCGCGTATTTAGGTAATTTCCGCTCCTTATGAATACCGAGGGTTTTTTCCATCACGTTACGCGTAATTTTATTTGAATTTACAGCGTTTATCGTTTGAACAACTACCGGAATAGATGATAGCTTTCCTAGAGCATCAGTACTAGAAAGCAGTTTATCGCGAAATTTGGTATTCCCGTTTTTGAACTTTTGCGCCTTGGCGCGCAACATTAAATGTGGGAAGTCAACGTTCCATTCGTGTGGCGGCACATAAGGACACTTACTCATGTAACACATATCGCACAAGTAACACTTATCTACGACTTTAGAGTAGTCCTCCTTCGCAACACCGTCCACCTCCATGGTGGAACTCTCATCAATCAAATCAAATAACGTCGGAAATGTCGTACACAAGTTAACGCACCGACGGCACGAATGACAAATATCAAAAACACGTTCAAGCTCTTTGTTTAAAGACTCTTCCTTATAAAATTCCTCGTCCTGCCAATTCAAGGGATGCCGCGTAGGGGCCTCCAGGCTTCCTTCTTTCATAAACCTTCCGCCATAAGATACACATTAACAAAAAAGCGTGAGCGAATTTAACTTGCGCTCACGCTTATTCCTACCAAAAAAACAATGGTTCTAGAGTTAATCTTCTAGGGCATCCAAAGCTTTTTGGAAACGATTGGCGTGAGAACGCTCAGCTTTCGCGAGGGTCTCAAACCAGTCGGCGATTTCGTCAAAACCTTCATCGCGCGCGGTCTTTGCCATGCCAGGGTACATGTCCGTGTATTCATGAGTCTCACCGGCAACTGACGCGGTCAAATTGTCTCGCGTCCCGCCGATAGGCAATCCGGTCGCTGGATCACCAACCTGCTCGAGGTACTCGAGATGACCATGCGCATGTCCGGTTTCTCCCTCAGCAGTTGAGCGAAATACCGCCGCCACATCATTTTGGCCCTCTACGTCCGCCTTGTTCGCAAAATACAAATAACGTCGATTTGCCTGTGATTCACCAGCAAATGCATCTTTAAGACTTTGTTCCGTCTTTGATCCTTTTAAATTAGCCATTCGAAATCTCCCTTTTCGTTGTTCAATTGCTATTAACTATTGGCTCGCAGTTACTCTCGCTCCTCCAAACCCAACATACCACCACTAGACCATCAAATTTTAGACAAGTTCTAAATTATTGATATGCGAAGTGTATTTTTACGCTCCGCCCGTGTCAATGTACCATTTCAATAATTATTGACCTAAAGAGCTTTCATTTAGCGGCTCTAAGCAGGCTTTTTTTAGGTCGAAAATATGACTCATTTAAGTAGAAATCTAATTTCTCATTCCCGCTCCAACAACCAGGCAACCCAAGCATTGGTAACGGTGAAAACTCACGGCCAGACGTGAAGGCGTGCTGATTCGAAACAATTTGTAATAAAGCGTTATCCGTATAGGCCCGAGCATCAATCGCATTGTCGTTAAGCACATCATCAGGCTGATTAATTAATATGGCTTTCCCAGTCATTCCGACATAAGGGCTGATCGTTTTCTCCAAAAGAGCGTGTCCAAACACATAAAAGGACATGTGCAACATAACCTCTCGCCGACGTTCATAGAAAAGCTCAACCCAACGGAAATCGGTTATCAACCGAGTTAGTTCAACATCGCGGGATATCACCACCACCCCTTCCTCATCAAATAACGTGAGTGCATCACCTTCTGGAGAGCGACCCAGGAACTGGTCAATTTCCAGAACTCTATAGTGTCTAGCGTTCAGGGCCGCCTTGGATTTCGGAAATAGCAACCAAATCAGAGCATTCAGCAAGTCATGCCAATTTTCCGGCCGAACTTGGACCTCTCCCGACAAAAACGCACGTTGCTCAAAACCTGTCTCGAATACCTTGGGCCTTTCATATTGGGGCACAAATTTAATATCTATTCCATTCGTGTTTACGATCGCTCCACGTTGTTCGCTAATTAAATGATTTAGTGCGCCGCAACTCGGCCAATCGGTTGATTCAAAGCCACGAAGAAAATCTTTTATTTCTTCGCAAAAATTGCTCACTAATAATCTTTTTCGACCTTCTTGAAAATTCACTGGTTTACGGCGTTAAAATAGAAAAAGGATATAGTATCCCAGAAGCTTTCAGAATAAAGAATGAAGGATTTATAGTCGAAGTGGATCAAATCGAATGTGTGATTATCGGCGCAGGCGTGGTGGGTCTATCCATCGCCCGCGCATTGGCTCTCGAAGGCAGGGACGTCCTTATTATTGAAAAGGAAGACGCTTTCGGTCTTCATACCAGCTCGAGGAATTCGGAAGTCATTCATGCGGGTATTTATTATCCGAAAAACTCGCTCAAGGCACAGCTATGCGTAAAAGGGAAAGAGCTGCTTTACGAATACTGCGAGATTCGCAACATTCCACATAAACGTGTTGGGAAATTAATTGTCGCAACAGAAGATTTCGAGGTTGAAACCGTAAAACAATATATCCCTAAAGCGATTGATAACGGTGTTGGCGACCTCGTATGGCTGAGCCAGGAAGAAGTAAGAGAGCTAGAACCGGAGGTTAGGAGCGTGGGTGCGGTTTTTTCCCCTTCAACTGGCATAATCGACTCGCATAACTACATGCTCAACCTTCTTGGGGATGCTGAGCGCGCGGGAGCTGTCGTTGTCTATCAAACTACTATTGCATCAATCAAACCTGAGAGGAACGGGTTCGTCGTGGAAACAGTAGGACTCAACGCCCACGAAATTAAGGCGGAAATTGTGGTTAATGCTGCAGGGCTGTACGCATGTGATATAGGAAGAGCCGTCGCGGACTTAGATGAAAACTTAATTCCGCAGCCTTTCTATGCAAAAGCACACTACTACTCACTTTCGGGTCGTAACCCTTTCAAACATCTTGTTTATCCGGTTGCACGCAAAGATTCGCTTGGTGTTCATGTCACCGTCGATATGGGAGGTGCTGCAAGATTTGGGCCAGATCTGGATTGGATAAAGGGGATCGACTATTCTTTTGACAATTCGAGACAAAAACTGTTTTACGATGCGATACGTCGATATTGGCCCTGTGTAAATAGAGACCAGCTTCAGCCTAGCTACACGGGAATTAGGCCAAAAATATCCGGCCCGAACGAACCAGCTGCTGATTTTTTAATACAGTCGCACAGAGACCATGGGATGAAAGGTTTAATAAATCTTTATGGGATGGAGTCTCCCGGCCTTACAGCGAGCTTAGCTATTGCTGAGATGGTCAATCGACTCATCGAACCCGACGCTTAAGACGTTAACGCTCGACGGCCTTTCTTTGCGCCCCCAACAGATCAAGCGCTACATCAACGATCATATCTTCTTGGCCACCAACCATCCCTCTGCGACCGAGCTCAACCAATATATCGATGGTCTTTAGGCCGTGCTGCTCAGCTGCTCTTTCAGCATGCAGTAAAAAACTGGAATACACCCCTGCATACCCCAAAGCCAACGTTTCGCGGTCAACCCGAACCGGCCGATCTTGTAAGGGACGAACAATATCCTCAGCAGCATCGATTAATTTATAAAGATCACAGCCGTGATTCCACCCAAGACGATCGGCCGCTGCAACGAAAACCTCCAATGGCGCATTGCCCGCCCCCGCCCCCATGCCAGCTAAACTCGCATCAACACGATCGCAACCCTCCTCTACCGCTACGATCGAGTTGGCGACTCCCAGACTGAGGTTATGATGCGCGTGTATCCCCGTTTGAGTCTCAGGCTTCAGGGTATCTTTAATCGCTTTAAAGCGATCACGCACTTCATTCATATTTAGCGCGCCTCCCGAATCCACAACATAAACACAAACCGCACCGAAACTTTCCATGAGTTGAGCTTGTTTCGCGAGGCCAGAAGGGCTATTCATATGGCTCATCATCAAGAAACCCACAGGCTCCATGCCTATGTCCCTTGCATACTCAAGATGTTGCTTTGAAATATCAGCCTCTGTGCAGTGGGTCGCCACACGAACAATTCGAGCGCCCGCATCAAAAGCCGCCTTAAGGTCTTTTACTGTTCCTATGCCCGGTATAAGTAGCGTAGCAACTTTAGCCACAGATAGTTCTTCTGCCACGGCAGCAATCCACTCAACATCTGTGTGTCGCCCAAAACCGTAATTAAACGAAGATCCCTGCAACCCGTCACCGTGTGCAACCTCTATTGAGTCAACGTTTGCCTCATCTAAGGCCCTAGCGATACTTTTGACATGATCAATGCCATATTGATGTCGAATCGCATGTGACCCATCTCGCAAAGTCACGTCTGAAATGTATATTTTTTTATTCATAATGTATCGACTCCATTAATCAATTCACAACCGAGGATGCTCGTTCTATTACTCTCTCAGCGAGTTTTTCACCAGTAGCAAGAGCTGCGGACGTCATAATGTCCAAATTTCCCGCATATGCGGGTAGGTAATGAGCAGCGCCCTCAACTTGAAGAAAAACAGTAGTTTTAATCCCACTCAATTCGCCAACACCAGAAATGCGGCAGGGGCTGTCAGGACCAAACTCTTCAAATTGGACTCTCTGCTTCAGTCGATAACCTGGAACATAGGCTTGGACTTTAGCAACCATTTCTTCAATTGCTTGCTCAATTTCTACCGTATCAGCCTTGGCCGACAAAACATAAACGGTATCTCTCATTAACATTGGGGGCTCGGCCGGATTTAATATTATTATGGCCTTACCCTTCTTAGCACCCCCAATGACCTCAATCCCCTTCGACGTCGTTTCCGTAAATTCATCAATGTTGGCTCGTGTGCCGGGTCCGGCCGAGCGACTAGAAATGGACGCAATGATTTCGCCATAATGCACCTCAGCCACCGTCGATACTGCGGCCACTATGGGTATCGTGGCTTGGCCGCCGCAGGTCACCATATTGACATTAGACGCATCAAGGTGTTCCTCAAGATTTACAACGGGCACACAGTAAGGACCGATTGCCGCGGGCGTTAAATCCACTATCTTCACATCTGGTTTAATCGCACGAATAACTCGATCATTTTCTATATGGGCGCCTGCCGAGGTTGCGTCAAAAATTACCTCAATATCTGACATTATTGAATCTTTACTTAATCCGATAACACCTTCAGAATTCGTCACAATTCCATTTTTTTGGGCCCGTTTCAAGCCATCAGATTGGGCGTCAATGCCGACCAGAGCACCCATTTCAAGAAATTGACCCTGCCTCATGATCTTCATCATTAAGTCTGTACCAATATTTCCCGAACCTATAACTGCGGCTTTGACCTTTTTCGTCATCTCTGTCCCCTGTCTTAAGCCTCACTAGTGAGGTTTTCTATTACTGGACCGTTAGTCCTAGAACTCCAGATTCATGCAAAGAGTTACGTTTTCAGCCATTATAATCACCTAAAACAATTGAAGTACGCTAGCTAAAAGTTAATAAATAAAGCGCATCGTTTCCTAATAACTTCTAACTTAGGGTAATCATCATGAATCAGCTAGATTTGAATGGCAGAACAGCAATCGTTACGGGAGGTGCCTCTGGGATCGGCGAGGCGACAGTGAGCAGAATGATTAGCTCAGGTGCAAATGTAATTATTTGGGATGTGCAAACTGATAAATTCAAAAAATTCGATAGAGAATCACCTTGCATTCAAGTAGACATGGCAGATGAAGAAGCTGTTTATCGAGCTTTGGATGAAACGCTCAAGAGCCATTCTCAGATTGACATACTTGTAAATTCGGCGGGCATCAATGGTGTCAATGAGCCTTTAAAAGATTACCCTACGGACATATGGAGACAAGTCATAAATGTCAACCTGATTGGCGTTTTTCTGGCGTGTCGCGCAGTCGTACCGCACATGCTTCATAACTCATATGGTCGAATCGTTAATTTATCCTCAGTTGCCGGAAAAGAGGGTAACCCTACTGCATCAGCTTATTCTGCCGCAAAAGCAGGCGTTATTGCACTAACAAGATCACTAGGCAAAGAGCTAGCAACGAGTGGCGTCTTGGTTAATGCGGTTACGCCGACCACTGTCGATACTCCAATTCTTGAACAAGTCTCACAGAGCCATATTGATTACATGAAATCAAAAATTCCTATGGGTCGCTTAGGTACTGCGGAAGAACTCGCATCACTTATCGCTTGGCTCTGCACTGAAGATTGTTCTTTCAGTACAGCCGCAGTATTTGATGCCTCCGGCGGTCGGACAACTTATTAATAAATATCTCGATTAAGGACATAATATGAAAATGAAAGCAGCGATCATTCGGCAAATGGGGGCTACCCAACCTTATGCAGAATCAAAACCCATGACTATCGAAGAGGTAGAAATTGCATCACCCCAAGAACGAGAACTACTCATACAAATCAAAGCCGCAAGCCTCTGTCACTCTGACCTATCCAGTGTAAACGGTAACAGACCAAGACCCATGCCCATGATTTTAGGTCATGAAGCAGCAGGCATTGTGGTTGAATGTGGGCCAGGAGTTACCGACATCGAAGTAGGAGATCACGTAGCATTGATCTTCGCGCCTAGCTGCGGGGAATGCATCTCGTGTAAAGAAGGTCACCCCGGCAGATGCGAACCAGGACAACAATCTAACGGTGCCGGAACGCTGCTTGGGGGAGGAATACGTCTAAGTCAAAACGGCCAACCGGTCTACCACCATGTTGGTGTGTCCGCGTTCGCTGAGTTCTGTGTGGTTAATCGAGGATCTCTCGTAAAGATCGATAAAAGTTTGCCGTTTGATGAGGCGGCTTTATTTGGATGCGCGGTTCTTACCGGAGTTGGTGCGGCATTAAATACGGCCGGAGTATTTCCCGGTTCCTCGGTTGCTGTGGTTGGTCTTGGAGGGGTAGGTCTAAACGCACTACTTGGCGCAAAAGTTGCCGGCGCTGAACAAATCATCGCTTTAGATGTTCATGACGACAAACTTGAAATAGCGAAACGATTAGGCGCCACCGCAACAGTCAACGCAAAAGACGACGACGCGATTGAAAAAGTTAAAGAATTGACCAACGGTGGTGTAAATTTTGGTTTTGAGATGGCTGGCTCAGTACAGGCAATGGAATTGGCATATCGCATCACTAGACGAGGCGGCACCACTGTGACCGCGGGACTACCTCACCCTGAAGCCCGCTGGGAACTTCAGCACGTGAATCTAACTGCAGAGGAACGTACCGTAAAAGGTAGCTACGTAGGTTCATGCGTGCCCTCAAGAGATGTGCCTCGCTACATCAGCCTATACAAAAGTGGCATGCTACCAGTTGATCAATTGATGAGTGATCATTTAAAACTGGAGGATATCAACGAGGGATTTGACCGATTGCAATCCGGGCACACCGTCCGACAAATCATCATGATGTAATGTGACAGAAATTACCAAACCGAACACTAAAATGGGAAACTGTTATACGCACAAAGCGCTGAAAAAATTTGCCACCTCCCTTCTTAACTGTTCGGGAATGGACGCTACCAAGTCAATCGTCATTGCTGATGTGCTACTTGAAGGAGATTTACTTGGTCATGATACACACGGATTGCAGCTTTTAGCGCCTTACTTATCGGATATCAAATCAGGCGCTATGGTCGCTAAAGGAGAGCCCGATGTAATCAGCGATCTTCCTGCTGCGGTTGCTTGGGATGGGAAACGACTACCAGGAACTTGGCTGACCTCCAAAGCAATGGATCTCGCAGTGACTCGCGCGGAAACATATGGCACTTGCACGGTAACGATCGCAGGCGGACACCATATTGCCTGTCTAGCGGCCTATCTTTTAAAAGCTACCGACAAAAACATGGTGGCAATTATTATGTCTTCCGCTCCTGAAAACAAATCGGTTGCGCCCTTTGGTGGCATCACTGGAGCGCTCACTCCAAATCCAATTGCTGTGGGCTGGCCAACCGACGATGAACCCGTATTAATTGATGTTTCTACGTCCATCACCACTAACGGCATGGTCGGCCGAACAGCACAAAACCAAGAAAAACTAAAAGGTCCTTGGCTTATCGACCACAAGGGAACACCTACTAATGACCCGTGCGTCATCACGTCAGACAGAAAGGGAGCATTGTTACCAATAGGCGGTTTGGAATATGGCCACAAAGGCTTTGCTCTTGGGTTGATGGTTGAAGCGCTAACTCAAGGGCTATCAGGGCATGGTCGGGCAGATTCAGTTAGCGAATGGACTGGAGAAGTTTTCCTGCAAGTATTAAATCCAGCTTTATTCGGAGGCATCGTTCAATTTACTAGGCAATCCAGCTGGATCAAAGAAGCCTGTTTGAATTCAAAACCGATTGACCCTAAAAATCCCGTGCGTATGCCTGGTCAAGACGGAATCAAGAAACGACAGCACCAACTAAAACACGGGATAACGCTACATCCTTCAATAATGCCCGCTCTGAGTCAATGGGCTTCAAATCTCGGAGTGGCTTTACCAATGTCGAAAAATTGACGATCAGCGACTACAAAGATTCTGAATAGTCCGAAAGAGGAGAAAGTTTTATGGAGACACAAACGCTGACACGCAGACTGTCTCAGCTGCACGCATCAGCTGTGCATGATGTTCTCCGCCAAATTGGTTGCAAAGACTTCGTGCTACCAACCACTATTAAGCCTCTTGAATCAAGACAAAAATTAGCCGGTAAGATCTACACCATCGAGGGGGAAATCACTACAAGCCACACCCCTCACGAAACCCTCATTGAGTGGACATCCCTCCTCTCGAAGATTCCGAAAAATTATGTCGCAGTATGCCAACCGAATACAAGCGAGGTTGCGCTGATGGGCGAGCTCTCGGCTGAAACATTACAAAAACGCGGCATCATCGGTTACCTAGTAGATGGTGGCTGCCGTGACGTCTCAATTATCAAAGGGCTCAATTTCAACGTGTTTTGCTCATTCAATACGCCTAAGGATGTTGTCGGTCGATGGATACCGACAAAACTTGGTGCTCCTATAATCATTGGTGATTGTACGATCCGTAAAGACGACTATCTCCTCGCGGATTTAGATGGGGCCGTGGTTATTCCTCATGAGCACGCTGAGGAGACAATCACCCAAGCGGAATTAGTGATGACTACAGAAAATGCAGTAAGAAAAGCAATTATGGATGGAATTGATCCCAAAGAAGCTTATTTAAAGTTCGGAAAATTTTAAATAATTCATGAAAATCAATACACTACCGATACACTAAAAAGCTATTCAGCACAGATATTTAAAAAATTTCACAATACGAACATAAAGTTCTCTAACAATAACTATTGAAAGTTATTTTGACTCAACTCATATAGGTAAATAACGAATAAATCTTCTTGACCAAGATGCCTGTTGGTATAAAATAATATTATGAATAGAGATGCATTCTGAATACATTATAGATTCAACTTTGTTCAAAGCGCTTTAATTTGTAACCCAAATTAAGGTCTACGTAATAATAATTCTTCGGGAGGAGATTTAATGGAACTAAAAACGTCACTAGGACGTTTCGGAGTAGCTTTAGCTGGCTTGACGCTAGCTGTTTCAGCAATAGCTGGGACCGTTACTACCGATCGTCTCGTTAACAGCGAGAAAGAACCTGGAAACTGGTTGAACCACCACGGAAATTTGGAGGCTCACCGCTACTCAGGTCTATCTCACATCAACAAAGATAATGTCAAGGATCTTAAAGTTGCATTCACATATGCAATGGGCGGAACAGAAGGCGGCGGGAAAGAAGTTATCGCTTTTCCATTTGCTGGCTTGGAAGGCACGCCAATTGCGGAAGATGGATTTCTATACCTAACAACTGGTTGGGGTGTAGTCACCAAACTTGATACAAACGGCGGAAGTCCACGTATTGTTTGGATTTACGATCCAGCTCCAGACAGAGACTACGCAACGACCGTTGCATGTTGCGGCATTAACAACCGAGGTGTTGCGTTAGCAGATGATTACGTCATCGCTCCGGTAATTGACGGCCGAATTTTGGCACTTAACAAGATTGATGGCACCCTTGTTTGGGAAGCGCAAGTTGCTGATCCAGGTAACGGCGAGACCATTACAGGCGCCCCATTAATTGCTGGTGATAAAGTTGTTACTGGTATGGCAGGTGCTGAATTTGGTGTGCGTGGCTATCTAGAAGCAATGGACATCAAAACAGGTGAGCAAGTATGGAGAACCTACACCATTCCTGCACCAGGCGAGCCAGGCTCAGAAACTTGGAAAGATGACTACGGCGCCTGGAAAACAGGCGGCGGTACAACATGGGTCACAGGATCATGGGATCCGGAGCTAAACATTATTGTTTGGGGTACAGCAAATCCTGGCCCTGATTGGGATTCAGCATATCGCCCAGGTGATAACCTATGGACAGACAGCACCGTTGCTTTTGATGCAGATACCGGAGAAATTGTTTGGGGCTTCCAGCACACACCAAACGATCCTTACGATTTCGACTCAATCAACGAGAATACGTTTGTTGATACAAACATCGAAGGTACATTCCAGCGCGCAACTTTGCATGCAAACAGAAACGGTTACGCTTATGCACTTGACCGCGTAACAGGTAAGTGTCTGTGGGCCACTCAATTTGTTGAGGAGTTAAACTGGAGTGGTGGTCTTGACGAAAATTGCAGACCAAACACTTACGATCCAAACAAAGACGTTCAAACTTACGTTCCTGGAACTGCTGCTATGCGTGGTACAGCCACTGAAGGTCGCGGAACCATTGAAGGTACTTTGAAGCCTGGACACATGGGTGGAAAGAACTGGCCGCCAACAGCGTACAGCCCTCAAACTAATTATTACTACATTCCAACAATTGATGGATGTAATAAAGCGTTTACTGAGGTAACCATTCCAGGGCAACACAAGCCAAGACAGTTGTTCCTTGGTGGTGCGCCTTACTCAACATATGAAGATCCAGATTGCGGTCGCATCTGGGGCAGCATCACTGCGATTGACGTGCAAACGGGTAAAGTCGTAGCGAAGCATTCAACTAAGTATCCTCAGTTAGGTGGATTACTTACCACCGCTGGTGGGCTAGTATTCTCTGGGTATGCTGAAGGTGCAGTAGTTGCACACGACGCAGTCACTTTAGAGGAGCTATGGAGATTTGAAACTGGATCAGCAATTAATGCGCCGCCAATGACCTATATGGCTGGTGGTAAGCAGTATGTTGCGATCGAAGTCGGACTCGGTGGCGCTTGGCCTCAGTGGTTTATTAGTGCAACGCCTGAACTCAAAGCTCAGGTTCCTAGTAATGTCCTTTACGTCTTCGAGTTACCGCAATAACTAAACTCGTTATTGCTGAAGACATAAGGTAAATAGTGCAAACTCACGGGGCCATGATGGTCCCGTGAGTTTTTAATCCTGGGATTCGTCCCAAAGATATTGAAACAACGAAATATTAGGCTTTTTAATCATGGTAAAGAAAACATTGCTTAAGCGAATGGTGGCGGGACTTATTGGTTCTTTCATCGCTTTCAGTCTAGTACTCACACTAGACATAACGACCGACATTACTAAAACTGCTCAGGCCGAACGACCTAAGGTCAAAAAAAGAGGACCTGGGGGACGACAACTATTTGATCGCTACTGTATTACTTGTCACAGGTATATGGGGCAAGGAGGACATAGCGAAGGTGGATGGGGTAAAAATTTAAGAAAGACGCCACTACCACGTGAAATGCTAATGGCTACTATCAAATACGGGCGTACCGCATTGGGAATGCCTGCCTTTGAAGGAGACTTCAGTGACGAAAACTTATATGTAATTACAGACTTTATTCTGAGTGAGCTGAAATGTCAGGAGCCTATTGAAAATAGTCTTGAATGGAAAATTGGTTGCCAAGATCACCAATAAGTATTAAGCGAAGACTTTTATATAATTCTCATAAAAAAGGCAGCTCAACGAGCTGCCTTTTTTACGTTGACGAATAACCTACTGTGTGTGGCCGGGAGCCAGGCGATTAATGAGAACCGGCAGATAATCTAGATTGCGTTGATCTCTATCCTCCTTTAGCCAAGCTAGCGCTTGGTCTCGATCAATATGATGCCCCCAACTGAGTTGTAGATGAATCATTTTAAGTAAACGTCCACCATTTCGCTCTTCCATATCCACAAGCTCCCGCCCCATCATTAAGGCCTCGGTAAAATCAGCAAGACCACCCTCTTTAACCTGAGCGTGAGCAAGGTCATAAGCATCACGAGCAACCACATAAATAGCCAAAACGTCACCCTGAGCTGCACGGCACTCCATCCATTGCTCGTCTTTAGGACATTCGGAAATCTCCTCTGCGAACGAAATGCCAGCGAAGACGGTACTTAAACAAAATGTTGCTAAAGCTAAAAAAGATGACACTTTTAAAAAACCAATCTCTCTCATTATTTATCCTCAATTTACTCCCGGAGCATCTTTAAAATACTCTGCTACCGGTGCAGTATCAAAATAAAAGTCTAGATTCTTGACCTTACCGCTCATTCCAAGTTCAAAAATAGCTACACCATTAATCTTAATTTTATCACCTGAGGGTTTATGCGTTGCCGACCACTCATACTCCATAGCGCCGACGAGGTCATGAACGGTAACACGCTTGGTTGTCCACTTCGCCTTGAAGTTTTCATATTCCCATTTGTAATACGCTTGTATGGCTGAGGCGCCTTCAATTACAGAACCGGGCATAGAACGGCGGGACTTAGACTCAAAATATTGGTTCCACTTATCAGGATTCCCATTACGCATACCCATGTTATACGCCTGTGGGGCTAATTTCATTAAGCTTGCCGCTTGCATAGCAACAGATCCTGCAGCGTCCGCAGTTCGCAAGGATAAAACATTTAACGATCCGACTAAGCACATACAAATAGCTAGGAATTTTAAGGAGAAAAATCTATAAGACATGATGGTTTAGATCTCTTTTATTTAAGTTTAAAAAATATTTATAAACACACTTATTACATCGATAGTATACACTGCGTCGTGCTTGAGGTCCTCAAACATCAAGCTAAGTGAGCGTTAAAGATAGCAGGAAAGTCAGAGGAAATATTTTGATCTTACTTTTTAATAAACCGTTCGGCGTCCTTTCCCAATTCACCGATGAAGGTGACCGAAAAACGCTGTCAAATTATATAAAGATAAAAAAAGTCTATCCCGCGGGTCGCCTTGATTTAGACAGCGAGGGTCTACTTATTCTGACCGATGACGGGCAATTACAACGGCGATTATCTGATCCTAAATTTGAAAAGAAGAAGACCTATTGGGCTCAAGTCGAAGGCGAACCAACCGAAAGTGCTATTACTCAACTTGAGCAAGGCGTCATGATTGCAAAACGCATGACACGCCCAGCGACTGCAAAATGCATCAATGAACCAACATTATGGGAACGAAATCCGCCGATTCGACACCGGAGGGAGATTCCAACTTCCTGGATAGAGCTTGGACTCACTGAAGGTCGCAATCGACAAGTACGTAAAATGACTGCCGCGGTTGGGTATCCCACGCTAAGACTAATACGTCATTCTATTGGTGAGCTCTCTATCGACGGACTAGAGCCTGGGAAATGGAAAATTATCGAAAACCATTCGAGATATGATCTGTAATACATTAGACTGTCGCCATTCGCTCCAATGAGTATCTCGAACAATGAACGCGCCAGACAGCATATTTCAATATAAAAAATATTGGGCCAAACAATTTGGGACCGCTCCATTTCTTCCAATGTCAAAAGATGAAATGGACTTATTGGGATGGGATCAATGCGACATTGTTCTTGTCACAGGTGACGCCTATGTCGACCACCCCAGCTTTGGGATGGCAATTGTGGGACGGCTATTAGAAAACCAAGGATTCAGAGTCGGAATCATTGCACAGCCAGACTGGCATGATCTCGATGCATTTAAGGTTCTGGGAGCGCCAAAATTATTTTTTGGCGTAACCGCTGGGAATATGGATTCAATGGTCAATCGGTACACCTCAGATAAAAAAATTCGGACCGATGACGCTTACACTCCAAACGCAGCGCCGGGAAAGAGACCGGACCGCAGTGTAATTGTTTACAGCCAAAAAGTGAGGCAAGCGTACAAAAAAGTCCCTATCATTTTAGGCGGAATAGAAGCGAGTCTTCGGCGAATCGCGCATTATGATTACTGGTCAGAAAAAGTGCGACGTTCTGTCTTATTGGATGCTAAAGCAGATATTCTGTTGTTCGGAAATGCTGAGCGCGCGCTCGTTGATGTGGCACATCGGATTGCCGCGGGGACACCAATAAAAGAAGTAACAGATATAAGAGGTACCGTTTATCTAGTTGACGCTATCGAATCAGAGTGGATCGAACAAGACTCAACGACTCTTGATAAACCTGGAAAATTGTCCCCACCGGTAGATCCCTACCAAATGATGACTCCAAACCCAACGAAAAAAAGTGATGACAAACCCGCCATTGTTCACACTAAACGTCATCCTCGGGAGAGGGTTATTGTTCGATTGCCCTCGTACGATACAGTGCGTAATGATCCGATCATGTATGCACACACGTCCAGAGTGTTACATCTCGAATCAAATCCCGGTAACGCTCGGATTCTTGTTCAAAGGCACGGCGACCGTGATTTGTGGATCAATCCACCGCCGATTCCTCTAGAGATGGCTGAAATGGATCAGCTCTATGAACTGCCGTATGCGCGGGAACCTCATCCTATTTATGGCAAGCAAAAGATTCCTGCCTTTGACATGATTAGATTCTCCGTCACGATTCAAAGAGGTTGTTTCGGCGGATGTACGTTTTGCTCTATCACTGAGCACGAAGGACGCATCATACAAAATAGATCGGAAAATTCTATCGTTCGGGAGGTGGAACACATTCGAGATAAGGCATCAGATTTTACTGGCGTGATATCTGACCTTGGTGGTCCAACCGCCAATATGTACCGACTAGCGTGCAAGAGTAAAACTATAGAAACTTCATGCAGAAAACTATCGTGTGTATATCCTAGAATTTGTCCAAATTTAAATACGAATCACGATTCCTTAATCAATCTATACCGACGAGTTCGATCATTGTCTGGTATTAAAAAAGTGCTGATAGGCTCAGGCGTTCGTTACGATTTAGCAATTGAATCTCCCAACTACGTCAAAGAGCTCGCTCAACACCATGTCGGCGGCTATCTAAAAATCGCGCCAGAGGCAATCGGAGATGCGCCACTATCCAAAATGATGAAGCCAGGAGTGGGGACCTATTATCGCTTCAAAGAACTTTTCGATCGCTATTCAAAGGAAGCTGGTAAGGAACAATACTTAATCCCATATTTCATTGCTGCACATCCAGGCACGACGGATGAGGACATGCTCAATTTAGCTATTTGGCTCAAAGAAAATGGTTTTCGAGCGGATCAAGTCCAATCATTTTTACCCTCTCCAATGGCACTAGCAACGGCGATGTATCATTCCGAAAAAAATCCTCTTCGAAAAGTTACTCATGATAGCGAAAATGTAACCATCCCAAAGGGGTTACGCAAGCGCAGACTTCATAAAGCATTTTTAAGATACCACGATCCTGAAAACTGGCCGCTTCTACGGGATGCTTTAAAGAAAATGGGGAAAGCTAACCTCATCGGTCCGGGAAAAAAGCATCTCATCCCTCAATATCAACCTAAAGGGACTGGATTTAAACCTGAGGGAGCAAGAAAACCTAAGAAATATCAGGTTTTTCGTACCACGCATAATGGCCTACCAAAAAACCCTAAAATGAACTAAAACTTACCTTCCTTGAAACTCAGCGTCCCGTTTTTCCTGAAAGCTTTTAATGCCCTCTTCGAAGTCTTGTGTATTTACAAGCGTCCTCTGAGTTGAGCCAAACGCGCCATGCGCCTCTGCTTCACCGTCTATTAACGCAAATCTCGCGTTTTCAATGACCGCTCTAACAGCAAGGGGTGCACAAGCACTTACTCTTTTTGCAAGCGCAAAAGCCATCGAACGCTCTTGTCCAGACTCAACAATCTCTTGAACGAACCCTAGAGATTTTGCGGTCTCCGCATCGAATTCGTCTCCGGTCAACAAGTAACGCATCGCGTTACCCCATCCTGATCGAGACACCATTCGGGTAGTCGCTCCGCCTATAGGCATGAGCCCACGCTTGACCTCAACCTGGGCAAATCGAGTATTAGAAGCAGCAACAACAAAATCCGCACCTAACATCAACTCAATGCCTAAAGTAAAACAAATACCCTTAACTGCGTAGATAATCGGCTTACTGCGATATGGAGGACGAAGTCCAAATAAATCAATTTCACCTTCCTCGGTCAGCATATATTCGTCCGATAAATATGGTTTCATCTCTGGAAGATCAAGCCCTGCCGTAAAGTGCTCACCTTTTGCGGTTACTACTGCACAACGTAGCGCCGCGTCATCCTCAAAAGTCCGATAAGCCTCAACTAACTCCCTAAACATTTTGGGAGTAAATCCATTTAATTTAAGAGGGCGATCAATAACCATCTCAAATATGCCGCTTCTATTATGAGTATGAATAGATCCTTCATTAGCAATCATAGAACCTCCAGATTAAAACTGTTACCTCTACTTTTTAAATATACCCTGATATACGGATATCAAGCCTCGACTTAGATTTTTTACAACGTTTTTACGCATCAGACCAGCCTGGTTCCCGAGCATAAGATGTATGCCCATAATTGGGGGCTCGACAGAATTTCCTGTTTTTTCGGCAAGTATCTGGTACTCCTCAAGATATTGGCTCGTCACGTTTTTCCAAATACACTCCGAAAATCCAACACTCAAAATAGAGTTTCTAATCGCGTCCGGCGACCACAAAAAACTCATACCAGCCCTTCTTGCCCAAGGAACCGGTAACACGATCGCGCCGTCTTGATCTCCAGCGAATACTTCCTGGAATACAAAGGTACCGCCAGTCTTTAGTACGCGATAGACCTCTTCCAACATTTGACGTTTATCTTCAATATTCATACATGACTGCTGCGTCCAAACAACGTCATACATCTCTGAATCACCAGGCAAACTTAACGCATCCCCTTGTGAAAATACCGCTTGATCTGAAAGGCCAGTTATACGAGTTAGCTCATTGGCTACCAAACAAAACTCATGCGTCAAATCAACACCTTCAACCCGAACACCAAACTGCTCAACTAATGTCCGAGCGGGACCACCCAAGCCAGAGCCGATGTCGAGCACCTTATCTTGCGCACATAATTGCGCCATGCCCGCAAGGTCAATTGTGGATTTTCG
>JAOEKQ010000015.1 GCA_028379895.1 Burkholderiales bacterium | reverse complement strand
TAAAGATCCCATCCCCGGCTCGGGTAACGAAAAGGGAAATAACTAATCACATGCCAAAAATTGCTGATCTAGAAGTTACTCCTAATCCAAACGCACGAAAATTTGTGCTCAAGGAGCCCATAACTTACGGTGTCGCTAAATCTTATGAATCGGCTGAAGAAGCGGTCGGGGACGAGCTTGCTACTCTTTTATTTCAGGTCGATAGCGTTGTATCTGTTTTTTACGTAGATAATTGGATAACAGTAACTCAAGATGGGAATGCAGATTGGAAGGATTTAATGCGGTTATTGGCTGAGCCCATTCGATCTGCGCCTGCCGCTACCCAGGCTTCTGAAGAGGCATCACAAACTGCGAGCTGGCTGCAAACCGACGAATCTGCTTTGTCAGAGACTGATCGGGCTAAATTGCTGCAAATTAACGAGTTGCTTGATGATCGAGTAAGACCTTATCTACAAAGCGATGGGGGCGATCTTTACGTTGTCGGCCTCGAAGATAACGTCTTGAGCGTTCATTATCAAGGGGCCTGTGGAAGCTGTCCGAGTTCACTATCTGGAACCCTTGCCGGTATTACTGGTTTGGTCCGCGAGATTGATCCAAATATCGATGTCATTGCGGTTTAGATCCCACTATGATTGGAATTTAATTTCGAGAGGTCTATACGAAGCATGAGCGAGTGGCAGAGAGTATGCTTGACTGGGAATATTCCGCTTGGTGAGTGGCATCAGACAGATTTAGACGGAACTACTGTAGTGATATACAACGTCGATGGAGAGTTTTTTGCCATCGAGGATATTTGTACCCATGATGGCGCCATTTTGAGTGGATGTCCGTTGGAGGGTGATGAGGTCGTTTGTCCTCGTCATGGTGCAAGATTCTCAGTTAAAACTGGTGAAGCTTTAAGCGCTCCAGCGTGGGAGGCCACAGCGACATTTCCGATCAAAATAGAAAACGATGAGATTTGGGTGCAAGACTCACGGTGGGATTAGTTTTTATAAGGCCCACATAAGTTTCTAGTTGTGCGATAGGCTATTCAAAATTTCTAACAAAGATTTTACTCGCTCCTCGGTTAAGTCAAGGTTTTCATGCTCACAAATAATTTTACTCGGACCTGAAAATCGAATGTCGTTTCTTTTTTGTACTAGCTCAATGATTTCCATTGCGTCGCACAGGGGTTCAGCGTGAAATGTTACTGTAGTTTTATGTGGCGCCGAATCAATTTTTGAAATGCCTAATTTTTTCCCAACGATTCTCAGTTGATGAGATGCTAGTAAAGCTTTAGATTCCGCTGGGAGTAATCCGAATCTATCAATAAGCTCCTCTTCAATTTTCTCCAGTTGTATCCTTTCTGATGCATTTGCTAAGCGTTTGTAAATAATAAGGCGCTCATGAACGTCAGGACAATATTCATCTGGAAGAAGGGTAGGTGTGTGTAAAACGATCTCGGTTCCCTGTGGAATTTGGATATCTATATTCGGTTCTTTTCCTAATTTCAAGGACTGAACAGCTCTATCCAACATATCAACGTATAGTTGGAATCCGATTTCTTGTAAATCACCACTTTGGGAATCCCCTAGCACTTCTCCAGCGCCCCGTATTTCAAGGTCATGCATGGCAAGAAAGAAGCCGGATCCCAGGTCTTCCATAAGTTGAATTGCTTCAAGCCGTTTTTTTTGCTGGGCCTTTTAGTTTGACTCCATCAGTCGTCATTAAGTATGCATATGCTTGATGATGAGACCTGCCGACTCTTCCACGAAGTTGGTGTAATTGTGCGAGCCCGAATTTTTCGGCTCGGTTAATGATGATCGTATTCGCGGTTGGAATGTCTATTCCCGTCTCAATGATGGTGGTGCACAACAGGATATTAAAGCGTCCTTGATAAAAATCTCGCATAACATATTCGAGATCTCGTTCATGCATTTGACCGTGGGCAATCTTTATAGAAGCCTCCGGAACTATCTCTATTAGTTTTTCTAATTCTCTCTGAATCGTATCCACTTCATTGTGCAAATAGTATATTTGTCCTCCACGTTTTAGCTCTCTTAATATTGCCTCCCTTGTAATCCCTCGGCTGTATGACATAACAAAGGTTTTGATGGAGAGTCTTTTTTCTGGTGGAGTTGTGATTACGGAAAAGTCTCTTAGACCTTCCATGCTCATTGCGAGAGTTCTAGGTATGGGGGTTGCGGTGAGGGTTAAAATATCAGTTTCTGCCCGAAGAGCTTTTAATGCTTCTTTATGTCGTACGCCAAATCGATGTTCCTCGTCGACAATAATTAAACCAAGGTCATCAAATCGAATATCTTTTGAGAGTAGTTTGTGTGTTCCTATAACAATATCTACTTTCCCTACTTTTAATCCCTCAATGGTTTCGTCGACTTCTTTTTTACTTCTAAATCGAGAAAGTTCGCGCACTTGTACTGGAAGACTTGCGAATCGATCGCAAAATGTCTGAAAGTGCTGTTCAGCTAGTAATGTTGTCGGAACAAGAACGGCCACTTGAGCATTATCTGCGACAGCAACATATGCAGCACGCAGTGCAACCTCCGTTTTACCAAAGCCTACGTCCCCACAGATTAGTCGATCCATTGGTTTGTCGGACTTCAAGTCATTAATAGTCTCTTCTATAGCTTGGTGTTGATCTCTTGTTACCGTGAATGGGAAATCCTCGCAGAAAGTTTCATATCCAGCCTTATCTATATTTCGCGATAATCCTTTCTTAGAGGCACGTTGTGCGTATATGTTTAATAATTCCGCGGCAGTATCTCTAATTTTTTTAGCCGCTTTTTTCTTAGCTTTGTCCCACTTTTCGCTGCCTAGACGGTGAACCGGAGCCGTCTCTGGTGGGCCACCTGAATATCTACTGATCATTTCGAGTTGTGAAACCGGCACGTACAGCAGGTCTCCGTCAGCGTATTCGATAGTTAGAAATTCTGTATCTCCTTCCCCCATATCTAATATTACTAGTTCTTTATAACGACCGATTCCATGTTGCAGGTGAACGATTGGGTCATCTTTTCGAATTTCCGAGAGATCTCTAACAAGATTTTCAGTAGAAAATTTCTGTTCACGCTTTTTTAGCGTTCTTGTTTGTTGAGGATATAGTTCAGACTCTGTGATGACAGCTAATGATCCATCGAGACATGAAAAGCCATGATCTATAAGTCCGACAGCGATGGGAAGCTTATCAGTCTTACCAGGTATGTGTTCCCATCCTTCAACGTCCACCGTGTGAACCGAGTGTTCGTGAAATAAGTTTTTGATAGTCTCTCTTCTGCCCGGACTGTCTGCAATTAGGACGGCGTTTCCTGAATAATTAAATAGAAATGATTTTAAATTACCTAAGGGGTCCTGCTGCCGTCGGCTAATAGAAAGATCCGGTAGTTGAGTAAAATAACTATTATCCTCACCGCCACTATGAACTGATAGGCGTTTTAATTTTTTAATTTCAGAGAAAAACAACTCCTCGCTTAGAAATAATCTCGACGGGTCAAGGAGTGGTCGTTCAGGATCCCCTCTTAATAAACGATACCTTGATTCGGCATCTTTCCAAAAATCCTTGATCTCTGCTGCAAGGTCGCCTACTAAAATCATAGACCAATCATTATCTAAGTAGCTTAGTAATGGAGAAACATGGTCGAAAAATAAAGGTAAATAGTATTCTATTCCCGGTGGATTGGATCCTTTGGATATCTCTTTGTAGATCAGGCTTTTAGATGGATCGCCCTCAATGCTCTCCCTATATTGGGTTCTGAACCTAGTTCTTGCCTCATCATCGGTAGGAAATTCTTTTGCAGGTAATAATCTTATTTCATTTACTTTGTAGATACTCCTTTGGGTGTCAACATCAAAGGTTCTTATGCTATCTATCTCTGTATCAAAGAGGTCAATTCTGTAGGGTAGTACGCTGCCCATCGGAAATACGTCAATGATTCCGCCTTTAATTGCATATTCTCCTGGAGCTACGACTTGTGAGACAGCAGAATAACTAGCTTTTTGAAGTTTCTCTCTAAATTCATTTAAGTTAAGTGTTTCTTTAGTTTTTAAAAAGAATACATAACTGTTTAGAAACTCTTTAGGTGGGAGGTAGTAAAGAGCTGTAATTACTGGAACTACCAGTACATCTATATTCTTAGTATCAATTTGATATAACGTCTCTAGCCGTTGTGAAATTAAGTCTTGATGCGGTGAGAAAGTATCAAATGGTAGTGTTTCCCAGTCAGGTAATAAGTGAATTCGCAGTTCTTTATTAAAAAATTTAATTTCTTCTACTAATCGATTAGCGTCAGACGCTTTTTGGCAGACTACCGCGACAGGAGAGTTTGAGTCCCTGGCGGAGTTTGCAATAAGTAGACTAAGACCGCTTTTAAGGTTCAGCGTTATCGCTGTTCGAAGTTTGCTAGTTGGTAACCGAAGACTGTTGAGCATGCGCTAAAAAAGCATCGATTATAATGCACATGCGCTTACGAATGTCCGTGATCTTAAAACGATACTATATTACTCCCAATAACTGATTTAATAGTGAACAGCGTCATCTATGACTGATCCATCTTATTTTGTTGTGATACCGGCGGCGGGTAAAGGTGCGAGATTCTCGCCGTCTGGAGATACAGTGAAGCAGCACGCCAATCTTCTTGGTAAGTCAATATTACAAAGGGCAATAGAGCCATTTATTTCACATGAAAAAATAAAATATGTTGTGGTCGTTCTATCTCCTGATGAGTCACATCCACAATGGGTTGATTCCGACATTGAGCATCAAAAGTTAAGCTTTCAGCGAGTCGGAGGTAGTTCGAGAGCTGAGAGCGTCTTGAACGGAATTAGGTCTTTAGGTACGCTTGCCGGACCAGCGGATTGGATCTTAGTTCATGATGCAGTGCGACCTTTGATCACTCGAGGATTGATTGATCTACTCATGGATGAGCTAACGAATGATTCAGAGGGTGGATTGCTTGCGTGTCGATTAGTGGATACGATTAAAAACAGTAATGAATGTAATAGAGTGACCTCTACAGTTGACCGCAAGCATCTCTGGGCGGCTCAAACCCCACAAATGTTTAGACGAGCTACACTTGAACGAGCGCTAAGTATGACGATTGACCGGAGTGATATAACTGATGAATCATCTGCAATCGAGACGTTAGGTATTAACCCCTTATTGGTAGAATCTGATTCTACGAATTTTAAAATTACATATGCTCATGATTTAGATCGAGCAAAACTAGTTTTGACAAAAGGTACTAAAACGAAGGGAACGGAAATATGAGAATCGGGGAAGGCTTTGATCTCCACGCTTTAGTCCCTGACAGGCCTCTCATTATTGGTGGCGTAAACATTCCACACGATAAAGGATTGCTTGGGCATTCTGATGCGGACGTCTTGATTCACGCACTTATAGACGCATTGCTGGGAGCATGTGGTTTGGGAGATATAGGTCAGCATTTTCCGGATACGGATCCTGAGTGGTACGACGTGGACAGCAAGCTACTCCTAAATAAAGTTTATGAAATGATGTGTAATGCTGGTTACGAAGTAGTCAACGTTGACTCTACGATAATTGCTGAGCAGCCAAAGCTATCACCACATATACCGGAAATGCGCCGGGTTTTGGCTGCGTTAGTCGGGGCAGAGGTTGACCAAATAAATATCAAAGCAAAGACCTCAGAGCGGTTAGGTACGATTGGTCGTGAGGAGTGTGTTGTAGCGACTGTTACGGTTTTATTGTCGCCGCTACATAAGCCTTGCGTGCTTAGTTAATAGAGTAATTTGTGCGCTATCTTAGATATTGCAGAACCCACAATGTGATGTTGGTTTTTGTCCAAATGGATCCCGTCCGCTAAGCTGGCCGTTGTGACCGATGAACAATCAAAATAGTGACAGCCCAATTCATCTGAAACCTTTTCATACTCTTGTGCTAATCCAACTATCTTCGTCTCTCCACCTTCAAATTTCGGTGCGATTGGACCTTTTGGAGTCTTTATTAGCGGTGGTACCACTATTAAGACAGGCGGTATTGGCATACCGGGTTCTACAGGTGAGGTTTTGATGTAATTTACGATCGCGCGTATCCCTTGCGCGGATTGCCAAGCGTTAATTTGATGCATCGATTGAAAATCATTAGTTCCGAGTGCCACGATCACTAAATCCAGTGGTGAATGCATTTCTATGATTTGCTGAATTCCATTGATTCCTCTCCGTCCTGGTAGAAAAGGGTCTTCCCAAGCGGTGCGCCTACCGTTAAGACAATTTTCTATAACGCGCACCCTATCGCCGACTGTATTTAAAGCATTTTCCATAAACCCCGTCCACCGGTCGTCGAAGTCCAGCCGTTTGCGCGTACCAGGGATTATTCCCCAAGTAAGGGAATCGGAATAAACAAGTATTTGCTTCATTTCTTTGTACCCTTGTAAAAAATATGACTTTAGTGCACAGGAATACTTTGCTCCACTCTTTGTAATATCTGTTCAGCGTCTTTTTGAAGTAATAAGTCTTTAGCAACGAGATTTTTTGTCGCTGCACGCAGTTTTTTTACGTAGGCCATATAGTCTGGGTAGAGTGAAAGTAGCGATGGTCGAGAATCATTTCCTTGATCTGCATCCTCATTACTCATTGATAACGGAATAAATGAACCATGCTCATCACACAAGTCACCACCACCAAATTCCGTGGTTCTGATGTTCCAACCTAGATATGTTCCCATTGGTACTTCGATATGTGGATGTCTAATGCCCGCGATCTCGTGCCCCATTTCGTCGACAGCAGGTACCAACACTTTGTGCCTCGCTATTACTCGGGGTATTAACATGTCTATCATGCCACGATTAAATTTCACTCTTGGGCCAAACTCCATGTCTCCCGATCCATTTAATGCGCCACGAAAACCCTGTCCCAAGATGCTAGGTAAGCGTAATGACGATAATTCCACGAGCGTTTCCTCAGATATTTTGGGATAAATTGATTCTAATGGCTCTTCTCCCTCTACGACCCAACGCTCTAAATTGCTCATTAACGCTCGCATTAATGATCCAATATGCAAGGTATTTGAACCGTAATAGCACTGTCTTTCGCCATAACCATTGTGGCCTATTGCGTTGAAACGGTTGTAGCTCTCTGCGCTGGATATCAGAAATCTCCTGACTCGAGACGATTCTGAGAAGTCCATTGTGGCTCCTTCACTGGCTCCGACAAGGGAGGCCCTGGACTGCCAAAATTCAGTAGAGGTATCTGTATGAAAAATCTTAGGATCGAAAGCAGGTCTTTTTAATATTCCGTCGGGAAATTTGAGAAATGGATTTACACGAACAGAATACTGCCGAGGAAAATTCACATCTGGAATGAACCTTTCGGAGTGTTGTGTAGATACTCTATAAGGTTGTGAAAAACGGTAATTAAGATAACTTTTTTCGACTCCAGCCCCGTGGATATTCATGCCATCACAAACCTTGTCTCCGTTAACGTCAACGTTGAAACCTTGATACAAGAAGTCTCTTAAGTACCTTCCTCCCTGTCCTATACCTTGACAAATTGCGTGATTAATTTTTACAGTTGGATTTGGGTTGCCTAACGCGTCGGCATTCTCATGCTTTAAGTGCGAAATAAAATCTCGAGTTGTCGCTAGTCCCAGGCCCATCAAGGCCCCTCCCGTGGCTTGGTAGACTAGATGATAGTTTCTATTTTTTAAGAAGCTGTTCTTAACACAAACGTGTTCTAAGGAAGGTTGGCCTGGCCAACCTTCAGGGCAGTGTGCAAACGCCCACTGGTCAGAGGGCATCATTTCTCCTTTTCCAACATCTGAACTGCTGGCGCTTGTGGATCCGCTTTGCATCACGAATAGTGAGGCTTGCGCAGTTTCTTTATCGAATGATATTGATGGGTAGGATTGCACGTATTGCCTACCAGAAAGCGGAAGAGTGTAGGGGTTTTGTTCTTGAAAACTACGGCCATTAAACTCTGTAAGAATAAACCCCGTTACAGGGATTTCATTTTCAAGTGCTGATGGAAAGTCTACGATGAGCCGGTGTTCCATCTCTCTAACCTTTCCCTGCCATGCGATCCATGCCACTGTATGTCCGCGATTAAATAGAAATCCATTACCGAGATTACTATTTTCGTTGATCAAATTAAGATCTTCTTGCGCGTCAATATCGTGTAGAAGACCCAAGCTTAATTTGTGTCCTTGAGACGGCGTTTCGACAAATAGTAGACCGCTTGCCTTATTTGGATCAGTTGGACGAAGTATTTCAAACTCGGCACTGAACTCTACATTTCCGTTTTCATTAACAGGGACTCTACCAATGTCGACAATGGTTTTATTTCGCTTATGGTCGGGCGCTATTTCAAAATATGCTATTCCTGATACCTTCTCGTAGGCGCCAACATCGCCGAACTGATTACCGTTCGCAATCTGGATTGTCTCTGTGATCTCAAGCTGAGTGACCCGAGCGTTCAATGGACTGGTTGAGACAAGGAGTAACGAGAGCGCTAAAAGGTAAATTTTTTTTATCATTATTAAGCCTCATGAAATGTTTGATTGGTAATGGATTTTCTCTGGATGAGAGGAGAAATCCGATACCGTGATGATCCATAATGCTCGCATAAGTGTTTTAGTATGGTGGAAATATTTTGCACTCCAATACGATCAGCCCATAAAAGAGGACCAATTGGATAGCCTGTACCTAGAGTCATAGCCATGTCAACTTCCTCTGGGGAAGTGATGCGTTGGTAAACCAAATCCGCAGCCTCATTAGCCAGCATAGCAACCGTTCGTGAAACTATCATACCCGCAACATCTTGAATAATTATTACTTCACAGCCGATACTGTTAAGCGCGTACACAATTTCATCAAGGGCCAGCGGATCGCATTGTTCCGCGTGACTGAGAGCAACCAGCTTAGTGGTCTTAAAGCTAATACAAAGATCTATCAATACTAAGTTAGAGATTGATTCGTCGGATGCTCGTTGCGTTGCGGTCCTTCCATCAGTCAGCGCAATAGTGGCAATCGTGTTATCTCTTGTAGCCTCGATTAGATCGGCATCGGCATCAGTTAAACGATCTATAAGACACTGAATGCCAGAGCTTTTGATGAATCCTAGCGCGCAACTGCTCAATTCACATTTTTCATTCGTATCAGCGCTCTTCGGATCGCTATCTTCGACTGGATAGATATAAAATCCTTCGCCAGACTTGCGACCGAGCTTTCCCGCTCTAACCAGTTCTTGCTGCAGCAGAGAAGGAGCGTATCGTGGATCAAATGCAGTGGCTTCATAAACAGATTGAGTCACTGATAAATTGACATCTAACCCAATAAGATCCATTAATTGACAGGGCCCCAGTGGAAAGCCACCGCAATCCCGAATGACTCTATCTATGCTGGTGTGATCAGCCCCAAATTCTGCGAGAACTCTAAGTGCCTCCCCATAAAAAGGCCTGGCTACACGATTCACGATGAAACCAGGGGTTGATTTCGTTACTACCGGAGCTTTACCCCAGCGCTTTGCCAAATTTGTAATGTAGTCAATGTAAACATCTGAGGTTTTAAGCCCTTTAACGACTTCGATAAGTTTCATTCGAGGGGCAGGGTTGAAGAAATGCATGCCGACTAATCGTTCTGGAAATTTCAGTTCATTGCTTAGGGCCGTGATTGATAGTGAGGAGGTATTTGTTGCTAAAATTGATTTTGACGAAACGATCGATTCTAGATTCTTAAAAAGCTCTTTCTTGACTGACTCGTTTTCTATTATTGCTTCAATTACGATATCGCATGATGAAAGGCCGTTTAATGAATCTATGAAGTCAAGTCTTGAAAAGATGTCGACTGATTCATCAATGGTAAGTTTCTGTTTACTCACCAAGAAATCAAGATTTTTCTTGATCATATCTTTACCACGTTGGGTGGCCTCAGGCAGAGGGTCGAAAAACTTTACATTTTCTCCGGCAGCTATCGCCACCTGAGCGATACCACTTCCCATTGTTCCAGCGCCAACAATTCCTACAATAAGCATCGTAATAATTCCGTGTGTAATTTTTTTACAATTACAATAATCATACGTTTATTCGTGTCTTAGAGCATCGATAGGATTTAGTCTAGCCGCACGTCTTGCTGGTACGAACCCGAATAATATGCCGATTGAAGCAGCGAATAAAAATGCCAATATATTTATACGTAAATCAAAAAGAAATGGAACGCCCATGAGATTGGCTCCAAAAACTGATAATCCTGTAGCTAAGATCAATCCTAATACACCACCGATACTGGATAGAACTACGGCTTCGATTAAAAACTGCATCAAGACATGTTTCTCAAGCGCCCCGATTGCAAGACGAATGCCGATTTCCTTGGTTCGCTCGGTTACAGAAACTAGCATTATATTCATAATCCCTATGCCACCGACTAAAAGACTTACAGCCGCGACCGCCCCTAATAACATCGTCAGGACTTTTGTCGTTCCTGTTAGCGTTTTAATGATTTGTCGCATATCCAGAACCCGAAAATCATTTTCCATATTATCGGGGAGTCTTCTAGAGTCTCTAAGTAATTCTGTTATTTCTCTCTGTGCCCCGGTAATTTTATTTGTGTCTTCAACTTTTACCGCTATTCGCGCGATATCCAAACTGCCTAACAATCGTCTATGTACGGTTTTTAGTGGCATAACGACTGTGTCATCTTGGTCTGTTCCCCAAGTGGATTGACCTTTGGACTTAAGTACGCCAATCACTTCGCATGTGAATTGTTTTATTCGGACACGCCTACCCTCCGGGTTTTCATTCCCAAATAAATTGTTTTTTACTGTTGTGCCAAGAATGCAGGAGGCTTTACCCGACTTAAGTTCCGCTTGTTGAAATTTTCTTCCAGATTGCAGCTCCCAGTTACCAACAGTAAAGAAGTCGTTGGTCGTTCCCGTAATTAAGGTGGTGTAGTTTTTTGCTTGGGCAATCACGTTTGCAGTAATAGTGGAGTAGGGCGCAACTCCAGCAATGCCTGAGACTTGGTTTTGAATTAGATCCACATCTTTCTGTCGGAATTTTGGCGTATTGGAGCCCGATCCACGTCTTTGTCCTGGTCGGATAATAAGCTGATTTGTTCCCATTGCCGAAATTTGATCGCTAACCGATTGTGTTGCTCCTCGGCCTATAGTTACCATTGTAATCACGGCGGCAACTCCGATAATGATGCCGAGAACGGTTAGGAAGCTCCTTAGGAGGTTTCTGCGTATCGCGTTGAGAGCTAGGATTAGGGAATTCCAGAACATAAAATAAAAAATACCTAAGTACGAATTTGACCGTCTAAAAAGTGCACAACTCGCGACGCATAATCTGCCATTTCTTGCTCGTGAGTAACCATGATTATGGTTACACCTGAATCTTGGTTTAACGAAGTGAGTAACGACATGATTTCTGCACTGGTTTGTGAATCTAAATTCCCTGTTGGTTCGTCAGCTAGGAGGATTTTTGGGTTCGTTACGATAGCTCGAGCAATCGCTACTCGTTGCTGTTGTCCGCCTGATAATTCATTAGGGTTATGGTTTCTCCAATCCGATAGACCAACTTTCTCAAGGGCTTCGTACGCAGCTGACCGCCTCTCTTTTATTTTGTCTCCACGATAAATTAAGGGAAGCTCCACATTCTCAAGAGCCGAACTTCTCGGAAGAAGATTAAACCCTTGAAAAATGAACCCTAAAAAGTTCCTCCTGAGGAGCGTACGTTGGTGCGTATCGAGGTTTTCAACTGAAATATTTTGAAAAAGATAGTTTCCACTTGTGACAGTATCTAGACAGGCAGCGATATTCATTGTTGTCGACTTACCTGAGCCGCTGGGTCCCATTAAGGCCAAAAATTCACCTTCATCGATCGTTAAATGTAGTCCCTTAAGCGCTGGGAATGCGTTATCACCTGTCCCGTAAGTTTTCGTGATGTTTTTAAATTGAATAAGTGCCATTATTGTATTTTATTCGGACCAGTTACGGGCGCTCTTTCGAGGCATCTATGATAATTTTTGCGTCTGGCCCTATAGCGCCAGGAGCAACAGCGCTATATCTTTGGTTGACGGCTAGAATCTCTACGGCTATTTCGATTGGTCCGTTCTCTGTTAGCGTCCATAGTGTAGAAAAGCCAGGCTTTTGTTCGATACGTATCTGTTTCTGTGGCTTTTTTGACCTAGGAAATAACAGTCCAAAAACACTTTTTTTTGTCTTCTTAGTTTTTATCTCCGACTCAAAAGTTACGCGGAATGCGGCGTTTGGAATCAAAAGTTGATTTTCTAAGCTCAGAGTTATTATCGTGGCCGTTCCGGTCATGCCCGGCCGAAGTGATAGATCTGTATTGTCGACATTCAATATTGTTGGATATGTCACCACATCATCCGTTATGTCAGCTGCAAAGCTAACTCGATGAATCTTTGCAGAGTATTCCCGATCCGGCCATGCGTCTACTGTGAAATATGATTTTTGTCCGCTTTTAATGTTTCCGACATCGGCTTCATCAACGTCGACATATAGTTCCATCTGTGCCAAATCTTCAGCTATTGTGAAAAGCACGGGTGCTTGAAACGATGCTGCCACTGTTTGCCCAGGCTCGATTGAACGTTTTAACACAACGCCATTTATTGGAGAAATCAAAGTAGCTTTAGATACGTTAGTTTCGTCCGATCTTAATTCTGCTTTTGCTTGTTCCACCGCTGCGAGAGTACTCTTCTCCTCTGCTTGAGCTCGACGTACGTTCGCCACAGCCGAATCGATCTCACTTTTCGCCGGAATTTGTCCATTTGATCTTTTTTGAAGTTGTCTCAGTCGATAAAGCTTAGTGCTCACCTCTGCAAGCGTGGCGCGTGACTGGATTACTGCAGCTTCCCGAACAACTAAAGCTGCTTTTGATTTTTCAACTTCATCATTCAATTTAGCCGTATCTAACTTTGCTAAAATCTGACCGACCTCAACCCTGTCATTTTCGTCTACAAATACAGATTCCATAATGCCTGATAGCTCACTACCTACTTCAACCTGATTTGTGGGCCTTAGTTTTCCTGTGGCTGATACCGAGACAGTAAGCGTTCCAGATTCTACTGTTTCGGTGGCGTAGGTGTATTCATTGTTTTCAACGCCTGGCCAAAAGTAAAAGACTGCGCTCAGTATGATGAACGCAAGAAAAACATAGCCCAAAATTTTTCTTGGAGCAATTTTTGTCTCTGACTGGTCATTCAGTATTTCTTGTAGCGACTTGCTGGTTGATGCCATTTGTAATTTTTAAGCCTATAGTTAAGTTGCTTATATGTCCGCTGTTTCAGTTTCGTATGCCCATCCTCCACCAAGGACCTTGTATAACTGGGTGACACCCTGAAGTTCATCAAATATAAGTGATGACTTTTTTTGTTTTAAAACATTCAGTTCCTCTCTTGATTTTAAGACTTCCTTAAAATTTACTATCCCAGTTTCATATCGACTGTTGGTTAAGTCGACGTGGTTTTTACTTAACCGTAGTGCTGGAGCTATGATCTTCAATCGTTCTCGAACTGAATTTAAATTAAGAAGGGCTTGTTCAGTTTCGTTTAGACCAGTTGCGACACTTTTTCGATAGGTCTCTAAGGCCGCATCCCGCGTTGCAATCTGCGCATTCACGTTTGCTTTAAGGGCTCCAGAATTAAATATGGGTGCCAATAAGCTGGTCTGAATTGTGGAGAAATTAGCTCCTGAGTTTCCGATTGAATTTATTGCTAATGCCTCAAGCCCAATGGAGCCTGTAAAGGAAAATGTCGGGTATCGTTGTGCTTCTGCTACCCCTACCTTTGCAGCCTCTACTTGCAGCCTTTGTAAGGCTTCTTGGATATCGGGCCTTTGTAAGATTGTCTCTGCTGGGATTGAAATCGCTATTGTTGAGGGTGATTTTAATGAACTCGTCGACTGATCTAATGTAACTAATGTTTTTCCCGGGTTCGTTCCGAGAAGTAAATCAATCGCTAGCAACGTTTCTTTGATCCTCTTTTTTTTCTCAACAATACTTGTCTCTAAGTTTGCTAAACGTATCTTAGCTATTTGAACCGCCTCTATACTTTTCACGCCAGCCTGTGCCTCAAGCTCTGCAAGTTCGACATAGCTTTTTAAATATCCAGCGGCTTCGTGATTTAGATTTATTTCATCTGTTGTTGCACGAAAGGAAATGTAGGATTCCACTATCGTTGAAATCAGTTTTATCTTTACTCCGTTCATGGTTGCAATCTCTAGCTGAACGTTCGCCTCGGCCGCTTCAGCGCTCCTTTTGAATTTCCCAAAAAGATCGAGCTCCCAACTTGTCTGAAATTGTGTCGTTACACTAGTGCTTGTCCGGCCTGTTCCGCTCTCTTCGCTGCTCGTAGATTTGCGATTTGTTATGCTTGTGTTCAACTTTGGGTTCTTATCTACACGGACTGAATTGAGCGTTTCTTGTGCTTGGAGGATTCTGCTCGTTGCTCGAGAAATATCGTGATTTGATTTTAGTCCCTGTTCGATTAATTTGACGAGGATCGGATCTTTAAACGATTTCCACCACTCAAGCTTGGCAATGTCGGTGTCGCTTATTTGGTAGTATCCGTTGGCGCCTAAGTTAGCCCATTCCGTTGATGTTTGATCTGTAGTCGCTCTATATTGCGAGTTATTAAATGCGCAGCCCAGCGGTGTTAGGCTAACGACTACAATCAATAGCAAGGTGCATGACCGTTTTAGTATGTGGAATCGTTGATTCATTGTTTAAGATTTGTCGTAACGAACAATATTATTTGCCACGGAAGATAGCGGGCCTTTTCTCCTTGAATGCATTCACACCCTCCTCATAATCATCGCTGTAGCCGAGCTCGGCTTGAAGATCGCATTCAAGTTCAATTGCGGTTTTAAAGTCGCTCTTTTCCGCTGCGAGTATTGCTTGCTTGGTTCTTGCGTAGGCAAGAGTTGGACCTTTTGAAAGGTGCTCACTGACTCGAGTGATTTCAGCGTCGAATTCTTGATCGGGTACGGTTTTCCATATTAAACCCCATGATTCTGCGTCCTTTGCAGATACCGGTTGTGCGAGCAAAGACATTCCCATTGCTTTTTGGCGGCCTGCTGCCCTCGTTAAGAAAAACGTACCTCCCGCATCAGGCATTAAGCCTATTCGGGTAAATGCTTGTAGGAAGCTTGCTGACTCTTTTGCGATGATGAGATCGCACGCGAGCGCAATATTTGCGCCTGCTCCTGCGGCAATGCCATTTATAGCACCAATTACTGGTTTTGTGGACGAACGGATCGCTGTAACGATTGGAACGTATCGCTCTCGGAGGGATTGGCCGATATTGTATTTCGGTTCATCTGAAGATCGTTGCCGTTCGTTTAAGTTTTGTCCAGCGCAAAAGGCCCTTCCCGAGCCAGTTAGAATAATTACGCGAATCTGCGAATCATCTTCTGCTTTTGAGAACGCTTCTGCCAGTTCGGATAGCATTTGAGTTGTAAAACTATTTAAGCTCTCTGGTTGGTTTAATGTGATGGTCGAAATTCCGCTAGTCACTTGAAAAGTTAGTTGCTCGAAAGACATAAGGGGCTTCTCCTAAATTTGCTCACAATAGTCACATTTTACCCGGGTGATGTTCACAAAAATATGTCGGGCAATATTTTTGGTCGAATCATAATAATCAGCGTGATGTAAATGTTTTGCTGAGAGCCCTATCACATGTACGATTTTAATTTCGACAATCTTAATCTTATGCGTTGACAGTAATCCGAGAGAATCCTCGTGAAACCGACCGATTCGTCAGCTCGGAGCTGCGACAACCTATAGCCAAATGATGCATTTTTTTGATACACATGAATTATATTGATTCAGACGATTTTTAAATTTATAAGGTATGACGTGACGACTTTATAAGGAATGACGTGACATAATGACCGTAACTCTTACTACCCTATACTTAGGCAACAACGTAACGAAACTTACATTTTATAATGAAGATGGTGCTATTTATAACAAAAGCTTGGTTATGACTGCAGATTGAGTCGGTTCGTTCAAATAAAACGCTAAATCATTTATTGAGAAGAAATTATGGAAGAAGCAACTATTACGACAGAAGACACTAAGCGAGTGCACGTGTGTTGTCCTCACGATTGCCCAGACGGTTGCTCGATGTCGGTAACGGTCGATCAGAAAAGTGGCCGGGCTATTCGAGTGGAGGGGGATAAAACGCATCCTGTGACGCAAGGTTTTTTATGCGGCAAAGTCAATAGCTACCTTGAATACGTGTACAGCGATCGGCGTGTTTTATACCCACAAAAGAGAGTAGGGCCTAAGGGGCCAGGCGCAAAGTGGGAGCGGATTTCTTGGGATGAGGCATTGGATGAGATTGCTAGTCGATTCAAATGCATCATTGATGAGGACGGGTCCGAGGCGGTTTTACCCTTTTCATATTCTGGAACTATGGGGATGGTTGGATTTCTTGGCATGGGACAACGTTTTTTCAATCGCATGGGTGCGTGTCGCTTAGAGCGTACAATTTGTACCGCAGCTGGAGCTGCGGCAGAAAAGTATACGTTTGGACGTGTTGGCGACGCTAACATCGAGAACCTACCGAAGATGGATATCATTTTACTGTGGGGCACTAACATCGTAAGTACGGGAGTACATGCGATGCCTTTCTTGGATAAAGCGCGAAAAAATGGCGCGCAAATTGTAGCTATTGATCCCAGGGTCACGCGCACTACGGATTTTGCTGATTGGCATTTGGCTCCGAAGCCAGGTACTGATGCAGCGCTCGCTCTAGGCATGATGAAATTGATTGTGGATAAGAATCTACACGACGAAACTTTTCTTGCTGAAAATACCGTTGGCTGGAAACAGTTCGTGAAAGAACGATTATCTGATTACAGTCTTGAAAAAGTTGCCGAGATAACAGGTTTAGAGGAGTCTGATATCTTGCGATTAACTGATTTGTATGCTTCTACTAAAAGTTCTTTTATTCGTTGCAATTGGGGGATACAAAGACATGAAAATGGTGGGGCGATGATGCGCGCCATTAAGTTGCTTCCCACGGTGACTGGAGCTGCCGGGGGCGACGGAGGCGTGTGTGTGTCCACTGGGGGAGAACTTAGAGTATTCGATGAGGATCGTTTCTTTAGATCTGATCTTTTGGGTAGCAGAAATCCACGAAATTTCAATATGATTCAGTTAGGTGATGTCCTTAATAACGCGAATCCCCCCGTTAAGGCACTTTTTGTATGGAATGCTGATCCGGCGAATTGCGTTCCTGACTCAAAGGCCGCCCGACAAGGATTATCTAGAACTGACTTATTCACTGTAGTGCACGATACGTTCTACACAGACTCCGCTCTTTACGCGGATATTTTGTTGCCTGCAGATACGGCTCTGGAGAGAATGGATATTCTGGCGGGGTACGGTGCTTACTACTATGGTTTGTCAATGCCCGCCATTGACAAGATGGGCGAAAGTTTAGACAACAGCGAAATGTTTCGAAGGCTTGCAGACAAGATGGGGTATACCGAGGATTGTTTTTCCCAGACTGATGAGGAAATGATAGAAGAAATTATTGATCCCGAATTCAATCCTCTGTTTGAGGGGGTAACGCTAGATTTACTGAAACAGCAAGGGTGGGCAAAAGGTGCGGTGGATTCCCCCCGAAGGAAAGGGATTAATTCTGGTATCTGGCCAACACCCTCAGGAAAAATAGAATTTTATTCGGAGCAGCTGGCTGAGCTCGGGCTTGACCCAATGCCAGTGCATGTTCCGGAGGTCGAAGGCCTATCAGGGGTCACTGAGTCAAGTCCTTACCCGCTGCAGGTTTTTAGTGCGGCTACGCATTACTTTATTGGATCTACGTTTCAGCATGTAGAACATTTACAAAATATGCTTTCTCGGCCCACGTTTGAATTGAGTCCTCAAGATGCAAACAAGCGCTCAATTGATGAGGGTGATTTTTGTCGATTATTTAACGACCGTGGAGAGGTTTTCGGTCATGCGCACATCGTAGAAGGATTGAGACCAGGAGTCTTGGGAGCCCCTAAACAATTACAGGGATCAAAAATGAAAAATGGGTTCAATATTAACGCTCTTACAAGTCAAAAAGAGGCTGATATGGGCCGAGGTCCTGTATACTATTCTACTCTCGCAGAGATTCAGAAAGTGGACGCTAGCTCGGTTTAATTATGTGCCGGCAGCGTAATGCTGATTAATGCTCGAATAAAAGGATATAAAAGATTAACGTGGGTATCAAATGATCGCAGAAGTCGTCGATGGAAAGTTGGTTTCTCAGAAGCTACGAACACAAATGGCAGAAAGAGTAGATAACCTAAGATTGAAAGAAATCAAGCCTGGCTTAGCAGTAATTTTGGTGGGCGACAACCCCGCATCTCAAGTTTACGTCCGTAACAAAGTTCGAGCGTGCGATTCTATTGGTATTCAATCTACGGTAATTAGGCTTTCAAAAGATTGTTCCGAATCAGCAGTTTTAGACGAGTTGATGCGATTAAATAGTGATCCGAATATTAACGGGATTCTGGTTCAGCTACCTCTTCCAAATCATATTGACGACAATAAAGTTTTGGAAATAATCAAACCCGAAAAAGATGTTGACGGATTTCATAAGGTCAATGTCGGAGCCATGGTTACAGGAAACGCCCAGTTTTATCCATGCACGCCTCACGGCGTTATGAAGCTTCTGGACCACTATAATATTGCGATTGAAGGGCGACATGCAGTTGTTATTGGCCGCAGTAATATTGTAGGCAAGCCAATGGCCTTAATGTTACTTGAGCGCGGTGCTACTGTGTCGATTTGTAATTCAAAAACACCTGACCTTTCTGTGTTCACGAGACAGGCCGATATTGTGGTTGCTGCTGTTGGTAGAGTTAATATGTTGAACGGTGAGATGATCAAGTCAGGGGCAGCCATAATTGATGTGGGTATTAACCGGTTAAAAGACGGTTCTTTAGTGGGTGATGTAGATTATGAATCAGCGCGCAGTGTTGCAGGATTTGTGACTCCAGTTCCTGGTGGCGTTGGACCCATGACGATTACGATGCTTCTCGAGAATACAATTCGATCAGCTGAAATGACTATCGCAAGTTAGTAGGTCAGCGAATAATAGGGTTTGAAGGTATATTGTGTTTTCTAAGCTCTGGTAGGTGCCCTTTAATGTAGAGGTAATAAAACAAATGATTCGTTTAATTGCAGTTTTAATCTCGTCGCTTTTTGGTTCGGTCCAAGCGGTAGACCTAATCGACTTATATAAAGAGGCTGTAAGTCAGGATGCCCAATATGCAGCTGCTAAGGCGCAGTACTTAGCCGTGCAGGAGCTTCTGCCTCAGGCTCAGGCGAGTCGGCTACCTAAAATTAATCTGGAGGCGGGTTACGATTACAACAGCGTTGATGCTGACTCCACGTTTAGCAAGGGACATCGTGATTATGGTTCTTACGAGTATGGCGTCACAGCTACTCAACCGTTGTATAGGAAACAAAATGACGTTGCTATTGATTTAGCTCAGCTCGAAATAATTAAAGCTACCACGCAGTTGGAGATTGCTAATCAAAATCTCATGCTACGTACACTGTTGGCGTATTCCAATGTGTTGCGAGCACGGACCAATCTGGATACTGTGCGCGCTCAGAAGTTGGCTGTATCAGAACAGTTAGAGTTAGCCAAAAGAAATTTTTCTGTGGGCACGGCGACAATAACAGATCAACGCGAAGCTAAAGCTAGATTTGACCTGGTTTTGGCAGAAGAACTAGCTGCTCAAAATGATATCAGAGTCGCCAAGGAAGCACTTCAGGAGCTCGCGGGCGGTCCTGTTTCAGAAAGTCTAGCGCCTTTAAAAATGCCAGTTAAATTAGAAGCGCCTGTGCCCAGCGACATCAATTTGTGGGTTCAGCGTGCCACTGAGCAATCGCTCGAGATGGTTCTTGCGCAGCACGAAGTCGGTATCGCGAGGGCTCGGGTTCAATTCAATCGGTTGGGCGCGGCGCCTACTGTAGATTTAGTGGGATCGCTTGTTGACAGCTATGCTGGCAATAGTACTTTCGGATCTGGCGCTGATACGACGGCCGGAGTTGTCGGCCTGCGTTTGCAAGTGCCCCTGTTTGAGGGCGGTAAGGTAAATTCAGAGACCAGGGAGGCGATATCACAATATGACAAATCCTCTCTCGACCTAGAGTATATCAAACGTAAGGTTTCACAGGACGCCAGAGTCGCCTATCTTAATTACACAACTGGAATTGCGCGAATTGATGCTTTGGAACAAGCATTGCTGTCCACCAAGCTTCAGTTAGAGTCTACGAAACTAGGGTTAGAGGTCGGAGTGAGAACAGCTGTTGATGTTTTGGACGCTGAGACCTTTTTATCCGAAGCGCGCAGAGATATGTTTGGTGCGATCTATGATTCCATACTTGCAAAGTTTCAACTTCAAGCAGTGACTGGTCGGCTCATAGAGGCTGATTTAGGGGCTATCAATGAATTGTTTGTCCAATAGGGTGACCGTTCCTGCGTATCTTAATCGATTCGTCAACATTTAAGCGTGACGAGAAACACTTGTCGTTCGCGTGCAAAAAGCTAACGGCAGATTTTGATGACGAAGTATTTAGCCGGAGAAATTATATGCTTCAGTTTTTAGAAAAAAAATTGTGTTGGATAGTCAGTGCTGCGTCACTGATGAGGACATCTTTTGTTTATTTCTCTGTTTTGGTTATTAGTTTGTGGTGTCATCAGGTCCAAGCGAATGATAGTTGTGCCATAGCTACTGCGCACCCGGAGGCTACCGCTGCTGGTTGTGAAGTGTTGTCCAGTGGAGGTAATGCCTTTGACGCAGCTATTGCAGTAACTGCTGCGTTGAGTGTTGTTGAGCCTTATTCTTCTGGACTAGGTGGAGGGGGCTTCTATTTATTACATTTTGGCGAATCGGGCGAAAATGTGTTTGTCGATGCCAGAGAAACAGCTCCTGGGCAGGTCTCCGAGAGTCTTTACTTAGACGAGGCTGGAGAAGCATTGCCGAAACGATCGCGAGAAGGGCCTCTTGCTGCGGCGATTCCAGGCATTCCCGCCGCACTTCAACATTTATCTCAACATTATGCAAGGTTGCCATTGAGGTCTAGTTTGCAGCCTGCAATCACTCTAGCTCGCGATGGGTTTTCGGTTGATCCTAGGTACGTGCGCGCAGTTGGTTGGGTTGAGAAACGAATAAGGAAATTTAATCTCTCGGAGGGTATCTTCTTTAACGAAGGTGAGCCTTATGAGCCGGGTCAGGTATTAAAGCAACCTGAGCTTGCGCAGACGCTTGAAGCGCTAGCAGAGGATATAAACTCTTTCTACCACGGGAAGATCGCACAGGAGATGGTAAATTATGTTGTGTCTTCTGGCGGCAATTGGACGCTAAGTGATTTAGAAAATTACGAAGTGAGGGAGCGAGAAGCTGTAATTCTGAATTTTAATGGTGCAAAAATAGTTACTGCGCCTTTGCCTTCATCTGGTGGCCTAGTTATGGCGCAGGTGTTTAATATTTTGAATAATTTTTCTTACTACAGCCACGACCGTGCAGCGCGATCTCATCTGATGATTGAGGCCATGAGACGCGGATACAATGATCGAGCTAGGTTTATGGGGGACCCTGAGTTTTCTGAGGTGCCCTCTAAACAATTGATGAGTATCGACTACGCTCGAGAGAGGGGGAAATCGATTATGCTTGATGCTGCATCAGACAGTAACACCCTTCCTACTGTTTTCGATCTCTCGATAGAAGGAGAGGAGACGACTCACTTTTCGATCATCGATCATGACGGAAATCGGGTTGCTGCAACCTTGTCGATTAACGGACCTTTTGGTTCAGGGATGGTTGCCGGAAATACCGGAATACTATTGAATAATCACATGGACGATTTTTCTATTGGTATTGGTAAAGGTAACGCTTACGAGCTTGTGGGAAATAGAGCTAACGGGATTGAGCCTGGGAAAAGACCTTTATCTTCAATGTCTCCCACCTTTGTAGAGAGCGAAAAAGGTGTTTTAGCGATCGGCACACCCGGCGGATCAAGAATCATAAGCATGGTCATGCTAGCGATTCTCGAGTATCTGGACCCGGTTGACATTAATCCAGAAACTGTTGTTTCACTTGCTCGGTATCATCATCAATATTTGCCAGACAGGGTGCAAGTTGAGCCTGATAGCTTCGATGAAGCTTGGATCTCTGAGCTAAGAAGTAGAGGGCATGATGTTCAGGTATATCGAAGAAAATGGGGTAATATGCAAGCGGTCCATTGCGATGAGTCTGCTCTGCGTTGTTTAGTTTTAAACGATCCCAGAGGTCGAGAAGGAGTGGTTTTTTAATGCCTCTCAAAGCAACTAATCCTTTAAACCATTCGTGTCTGATGTAAGAAAAGCGTTTAGAATTTGATTATGAAAACAACTTTTCTTGATTTTGAGCAATCAGTCGCAGAGCTTGAGTCCAAAATAGAAGACCTGAGGTTTGTTCAAGATGATTCCGCGGTCGATATTTCGGAAGAAATTCGTCGACTTCGAAAAAAAAGTGATTCTGTAACGAAAGAAATATATGCCAAGCTAACAGCTTGGCAAATTGCTCAAGTAGCTAGACATCCTCAAAGACCTTACACGCTCGATTATGTTGAATCTTTATTTTCAGGGTTTGAGGAGATTCACGGTGATCGACTTTTTGCTGATGATCCATCCATAGTAGGCGGAATTGCTCGATTCAATGATAGCTCGGTGGTGGTCATCGGTCATCAAAAGGGGCGTGATACTAAGGAGAAATTACATCGTAACTTCGGTATGCCTAAGCCTGAGGGTTATAGAAAAGCCCTAAGGCTCATGGAGTTGGCGGAAAAATTTAAAATGCCTGTGTTTACCTTTATAGATACACCTGGAGCTTACCCCGGTGTTGGCGCTGAGGAGAGAGGTCAATCGGAGGCGATTGGACGGAATTTGTATGCTATGGCTCGATTAAGGGTGCCTATAATCACGACTATAGTGGGAGAAGGAGGATCTGGTGGAGCTTTAGCTATTGCGGTAGGAGATATCGTTCAAAGCCTTCAGTATTCTGTCTATTCCGTAATTTCCCCAGAAGGCTGCGCTTCAATTTTGTGGAAAAGTGCAGAGAAAGCGTCTGTTGCGGCAGAGGCCTTAGGTATTACCGCGAGCCGCTTGAAAACACTCGGCTTAATTGACAAGATCGTTTCTGAGCCTTTGGGCGGCGCACACCGGGATCAAGCTGCAATGTTTCAGACGTTGAAAAAAAGCTTGGAAGATTCATTAGCCAGTGTTATTGATTTATCGCCCGCTAAGTTGGTTGAAAAACGATTAGCTCGAATTATGAGTTATGGAAAGTTCCTTGAGGCTGAGTAAACTCTCACACTGTTCTGATCGTTGTTTTAAGAGAATTATCGCTACCCACTGTGCGTAATCGTGACCGACTTAGAAGTAAAAGTTAAGGAACATTTTGAGTTGAGAAACCTCACCGGGCAAACGGTCGTAGTCGCCTTGAGTGGGGGGGTCGATTCTGTAGTGCTACTTGATGTGCTATCGCGGCTGGTAGTTTCCTTGGATCTAAAAGTGGAGGCTGCTCATGTCAATCATCATATGCACTCGAAGTCTGATGAATGGGCTAATTTTTGCTCTAGCTTATGTGCAGACTATTCTATTCCTCTCAGAATCTTTAAAGCTCAAGTGCCAAAGCGATCTTCTTTAGGGATCGAGGGTGCGGCGCGTCAAGCGCGTTTCGATGCCTTGTTGAGCCACGATTCATCGATCATTTTGCTCGCACACCATCAGGACGATCAAATTGAGACTTTTTTCCTTCAAGCCTTAAGGGGTTCAGGTGTAGATGGCCTTTCGGGAATGTTGGCTGTTCGTAAAGACCACCGAACGCATAAAACGATCTTTCGACCGATGCTTGGGGTTAAACGAGAAGAAATTGTGGCGTACGCCAAGTATCGCGGTCTATCGTGGGTAGAAGATCCATCCAATAGTGATCGCTTTTTCTCAAGGAATTACCTAAGGAAAGAGACTTTGCCCCAGTTAAGCGCAAGATTCCCTTTTTACGAAGAATCGATACTGAACGTCGTCAAAAATTTAGGGGACGTCAGCGACGTGTTGAAAGAAGTCGCGGCTCAGGATATTGACCTTTTACGCTCTTCATGTGGCGGTATTGATATTGACGGAATGAATAATATGTCTGAAGTCCGAGCGATCAATATGTTTAGAGAGCTATTTCGGGCCCGTGGTTTAGCGGTGCCTGGACGGAGCTGGATGACTGAGGTTTTAAGGCAATGCAAGAATGCACAAATTAGCGCAACTGTTTCTGTGGATAAGAAAAATATAAGTATTAAGCGATATCGGAACCATGTGTACCTTGTGGAAAAAAATGAAGAGGTCATTAAAGGGTGGTCGAGAGGTTGGGACAACGAGATGCTGATCGATTTGCCTGGTAATTTAGGACATCTTGAATTTAAACAGGTAGTAGGCGCAGGGATCCCAGCGAGGTTTGTCGCGAACTATGCTTTGACCATTCAGCTAGGTGCCGGAAATAAACGTTTTTCTTTAGCGCACAATCGGCCAAGGAGGGAGCTTAGGAAGATATGGCAAACACACGGGATTCCCCCATGGTTGAGGTCGAATATTCCAGTGGTTTTTACGGGCTCCGACGCTCTCTTTGTAGGTGGTCTTGGCATCTCCGGGCATTGTCGCGTCCAGAAGGATGAGCTCGGTATAAGTATCATATGGCGTTCAAACGTTTGAGTTAGGGTCATGGCGTGAATAAATCAGATTTTAATGCATACCACGCGTGTTAACATACTCCAGTTTTATTAACTTAAACAATGTGATGGAGAAACAATGGCGATAGAGAGAACGCTTTCAATTATTAAGCCCGATGCGGTGAAAAAGAATGTAGTAGGGAAAATATTATCCCGATTTGAGGGCGCAGATTTAAAGATATCAGCGATGAGATTTACGCTTTTATCAAAAGATGATGCAGCAGGATTTTATGCTGTCCACAAGGAACGTCCTTTTTTTAACGATTTGGTTGATTTTATGACTTCCGGTCCCGTATGTATTCAGGTACTTGAGGGCGATAACGCAATAAAAAGAAATAGAGATTTAATGGGCGCAACCGATCCGAAGAAAGCCGAGGCAGGAACTATTCGCGCTGATTTTGCAGAGAGTATAGACGCAAACGCGGTGCATGGATCGGATTCTTCTGAAAATGCAGCGAACGAAATCGCCTATTTCTTCCCAAGTATGAACGTGTATTTGCGATAAGTTTATGACTGTTAAAACCAATCTGCTCGACCTCGATCGATTTCAACTCGCAGAGTTTCTAGAGGGGATTGGTGAAAGTTCGTTTAGGGCGCAACAAGTGTTCAAGTGGATCCATCAGCGTGGAATCGTAGATTTTGGCGCGATGACTGATCTATCTCGATCTTTAAGAGAGAAGCTGTGTGAGTTAGCAAAAATCAATGTTCCGGCGTTTGAATGTGAAAGTAGGTCCGATGACGGTACTCTTAAGTGGTTATTTCCGGTTGATAACGCAAACTCTGTAGAGTCGGTTTTTATTCCCGAGAAAGGTCGCGGAACTTTATGTGTTTCTTCCCAAGCTGGATGTGCACTTGAATGTGCATTTTGTGCAACAGGACGCGAAGGTTTTAATCGCAATTTGAAAGTGTCAGAAATTATTGGGCAATTGTGGTTAGCACAGAATCGATTTCCAGAAACAGAATGCAGAGGTGCCAGGCTGGACGGGTCTATACCATCCCGCACGGTGTCGAACGTTGTGTTGATGGGGATGGGCGAGCCGCTTACCAACTACGATAACGTAGTCCACGCAGTTCGAATTATGCTCGATGATTTTGCATATGGATTGTCGCGTAGGCGCGTAACAGTTTCTACGTCTGGTATCGTTCCTAATATCGATCGCTTAAGAGAGGACTGTCCAGTTTCGCTTGCTGTTTCTCTTCATGCTCCTAATGATGATTTGAGAAGCGAGATCGTTCCAATAAACAAGAAATACCCGATCGCGGAGCTAATGGAGGCGTGCAAGCGCTATACGGACAGCTCACAAGGTCTTGTTGTCTCAGGTGTAAAATGGCAGCGACGAGGTTCACCACGAGATTTTGTAACTTTTGAATACATCATGCTGGCTGGGGTTAATGACCAGCTCGAGCACGCTCAAGAACTTATAAGCGTTACGCGCGGAGTTCCTTGTAAATTTAATCTTATCCCTTTTAATCCTTTCTTTGAATCGGGATTTAACAGAAGCTCTGAGAAAACGATAAGGCAGTTTCAAAAAATACTTATGGATGCGGGGCTCGTGGCCACGGTAAGAAAGACGCGTGGTGAAGATATTGCAGGGGCTTGTGGTCAGTTAGCCGGGCAAGTAAAAGACCGTAGAACACCTCGTGCGAAGAGTGCTCAAGTTGTTTCGTCCTCAATATAAAGTGACGCGATGAAGATGAAAGCTGATCCGCTATGAAAAAGATCGCACGACAAAGAACTCATACGGTCGCTGTTGGTTCGATTTTGGTGGGAGGTGAGTATCCCGTGGTTGTTCAGTCGATGACGGATACCGATACCGCAGATATTGAAAAAACAGCATCTCAAATTATAAATTTACATTCTGCTGGATCGGAAATTGTTCGCGTTACTGTGAACACTTTAGAGGCCGCGGCCGCTGTTCCAAAAATAAAAGAAATTTTGGCTAGAAAAAATGTGGAATGCCCGATAGTGGGAGATTTTCATTTCAATGGTCATCGCCTTTTGAAAGAACACCCTGAGTGCGCAGAACATTTAGATAAGTACCGTATTAATCCAGGAAACGTCGGTAGAGGGAGTAAAAAAGACAGTCAATTCGCGTCTATTATTGAGTTCGCATGTAAATACAATAAGCCCGTGAGAATTGGCGCTAATTGGGGCAGCTTGGATCAAGATCAGTTAAGCACATTAATGGACGAGAATGCTCTGAGGAATGAGCCCCTTAGCAACGAAGTACTTGTGCGCGAAGCTCTCATATCATCCGCTATGAATAGTGCGGAATTAGCGCAGGCAATCGGCTTAGGTCATGACAAAATTATAGTCTCTTGCAAAGTGAGTGACGTGCAGGAGTTGATCACTGTTTATCGTGAGTTGAGTTTGCGATCCAATTACCCGCTACATCTTGGACTGACCGAGGCCGGTATGGGTAGCAAAGGTATTGTTTCGTCGAGTGCTGCGCTAGCAGTTTTGCTGCAAGAGGGGATCGGAGATACGGTACGAATTTCCCTCACGCCAAAACCTGGTGGACAACGTGAGGAGGAGGTGTATGTTGCTCAAGAGTTGCTGCAAACTATGGGTATCAGGGCCTTTACGCCACTTGTTATATCGTGTCCAGGATGTGGGCGCACATCGAGTGACTTTTTTCAAGTATTGGCAGAGGATATCCAGGTATTTCTTAGACGAGAAATGCCTACTTGGAAAAAAAAGTTTAAGGGCGTTGAGGATATGAAAGTTGCCGTTATGGGTTGCGTGGTAAACGGTCCTGGAGAAAGTAAAAATGCGAATATCGGGATCAGTCTTCCTGGGTCTGGCGAGAACCCTGTTGCGCCTGTCTATGTGGATGGGATCAGAGTTAAAACTTTAAAAGGTGCAGCTATTGCGCAGGAGTTCGAAGACATTGTTAACAATTACGTTCGTGAAACTTATGGCAGCTAAGCTGCACGTATCGAACACTATTAGGTACCATTGAATAGATTTATGGATGACGAAGTGAATGAGTAAAATTCAAGCAATTCGAGGAATGAACGATGTTCTGCCCGAAGAGAGTTATCAGTGGGAATGGATTGAGTCTGCCATTCGAGCATGGTTAGCAACGTTCGGGTATCAAAACATTCGAACTCCGATCCTAGAAAGCACCGATTTGTTCGTGAGGTCAATCGGAACAGCAACAGATATCGTTGAGAAAGAAATGTATACCTTTACTGATGCGCTGAATGGAGATTCACTGACATTGCGACCCGAGGGCACCGCTTCAGTTGTTCGTGCGGCAATAGAGCACAATATGACATATGGAAATTCAAGGCGATTGTACTATTGCGGACCTATGTTCCGCCATGAGCGACCACAAAAGGGTCGGTTTAGGCAGTTTCACCAAGTTGGGGTAGAAGCGCTTGGCTTCGAGGGCCCAGATATTGACGCCGAACACATTGTAATGGTGCACGAGCTATGGAAGAAGTTAGGAATATCGAGTAATGGGGTCCGTTTGGAGGTCAACTCTCTGGGAAGTAAAGATGATCGCAAAAAATATCGCGAGTCTTTGGTCACATTTTTAAAAGGTTGTGAACAGGATCTTGACGAGGATTCGCGTAGACGAATCACTACTAATCCGCTGAGGGTCTTGGACAGTAAAGATCCTCAAACAAAAGCAACTATTTCGTCGGCACCACAATTGCTCGATTTCCTATCTGATGAATCATTAGAAAAGATGAAACAATTCAAGCAATTTCTTGATCGCTCAGGTATCCCGTATGTGGTGAACCCGAAACTTGTCAGAGGTTTAGATTATTATAACGACGTTGTGTATGAATGGAAGACGGATTTTTTAGGAGCTCAAGGTACGATTTGTGCCGGCGGGCGGTACGATGTGTTGGCTGAACAAATCGGCGGCAAACCGATGGCTGCTTGTGGGTTTGCTCTGGGTCTGGAGAGGGTTCTTGCTACTCTTGCTAGTTGCGAGAGAGAGATCCCAAAAGAAAATCCCGATATTTATTTGGTGTCTTCAGATAAAACAGCCCAGCTGTATGCCTGGGATGTTGCAAAAGTATTACGTGACAATGGGTTGAAAGTGGTGCTTCATTGCGGTGGTGGCGCGTTAAAATCACAAATGAAGAAGGCTGATAACAGTGGAGCTAAATTTGCTATCATCGTCGGAGATGAGGAGATGGCTAAAAAAACTATATCTCTTAAGTCTCTGCGCTTAGCTGGAGACAGCGGCGCAAGACAACAGCAAGAGCTTAGTGTTCATGATGCCATTAAGAAGATTTGTGAAGATGGTGTTTAGACTAAATTTAATAATATGGAAGCGTTAGGTACTTAATATGGCAACTTTTGACTTAGATGAGCAAGAACAGTTAGACGCTCTTCAGCAGTTTTGGAGATCGTACGGGCGCATCGTAGTGGCGGTGGTACTCTCTGTCGTGGTTGGGTTTGGCGGTACAAAGTGGTGGGAGCATCAAGTGAACACAAAAGCGCAATCTGCCTCTGCGACATTTAACAAACTCGAGGCGGTTCAGGCTAGCGAGGATGTTGGTCTCGTGAGCTCTTTATCTGAGGAGCTTATTACTGAATACGGTGACACCTACTACGCAGATTTGGCGCGTCTCAATGCAGCGAAAATAAAGGCTGATAATGGTAATTACATAGAGGCCATTGATCTCTTGCGCGGCATTGTTAGTGATGCTCGTGATAGCAGTATGGTATCCCTTGCCAAGCTTCGTATGGGGGCTCTTTATGTTATGACTGAGCAGTTCGACTTGGCGATGACAGCATTGGATGGCGACGCTGATGCGTCTATGTCCGGTCTATTCGCCGATATGCGGGGTGATATTTATGCGGCTCAAGCTATGAATGATGAAGCTTTCGCTTCTTACCAAGAGGCGCTGAGTTTATTACAAGAAGGTAACCCTTGGGTAGATATAGTTCAAATTAAAATTGATAGCTTAGGATCGCGGTGAGATCGTTTGCTTTTGGTGCGATAATTTTATCGGCGTTGATTACTTTGGCGTGCTCGGGTACCCAGCGACGGGAAGCTGTTGACCTTCCCGATTTTGAACAGAGAGTGTCATTAGAGAAAATATGGGATCACTCAATCGGTGATCCGCGAGGGGGTATACTGTCTCCAGTCGGATGGGGCAACCTCGTGTGTGGCGCTGCCGCGTACTCAGTTTCATGCGTTAACGATCAAACGGGACGCAAGGTTCATGAAATAGAATTTGAACAGGAAATATCTGGCGCATTAGGTGTTGCAGACGCTGAGGTTTTTCTCGGGGGTGAAGAGGGAAT
>JAOEKQ010000014.1 GCA_028379895.1 Burkholderiales bacterium | reverse complement strand
CATTTTTCCGGACAGCTACGGTTTCAATTACCTTCATACCCAACTTATCAGACAAGCCCGCAACATCAATTCTTATGCCACGCGCCTTGGCGGCGTCAGACATATTGAGCGCTAATACCATTGGTATTCCAAGAGCCCTAACCTCTAACGCAAATCTAAGATGCAGTCTGAGATTGGTCGCATCTACGACACAAACAATAAAATCAGGCTCTTGCTCCCCAGCGACGTTCCCGAGGCAGACATCTTTAGTAATGAGCTCATCTAAACTGTCAGTATCGAAGGAATAGGTCCCAGGTAAATCCAAGATCTCCCACTTTCTATCTTGATCTACTCGGAATACACCAGACTTCTTCTCAACAGTAACTCCCGGATAATTTGCCACTTTTTGTCGACTACCTGTCAACAGATTGAAAAGCGCCGTTTTCCCTGAATTCGGATTACCTACCAAAGCCACTCTTAAAGTTGTCATATGCGCGCGCCTAATGTTGAATCTCTACGCGCATCGCCTCGCTAGATCTCAATGCAAATCGCGTAAATCCAATCTGCACCAGAAGCGGATCTTGACCAATAGGCCCATAACTAACAAGTTTGACCTCCTCACCCTCAACAAAACCAAGATTACGCAATCTACGCGCAATAGAGTCATCTGCAGAATGTTGAATAACATTCTTGATTGTTGCTAATTGCCCGAGCTTCATGCCGGAAAGGAATTTAGTTTCCATTTCAAGTAATCTTAAATGAGAATGATTTTCATTATAGCTACTTTCTTTGGTTAAAATCGAGTGTTTACTCAATCATTTCCAGTCCAATCAAGAAGGTAAATGATATTTTTACGAACGTAACATACTAGAAAAATAAGTAGCTCATGAAAATTAAAATAATTCCGGTCACCCCATTTGCTCAAAACTGCTCCTTACTAATATGCGAGAAGACTCAAAAAGCAGCCTTAGTCGACCCAGGAGGTGATATTGAGAGAATATTTGAAACTATTGCGGCGGAGACAATAACCATAGAGAAAATCTTACTAACTCATGGTCATCTTGACCACTGCGGAGCGAGCAAACAGATTCGAGATCAACTCAATATTCCGATAGAGGGGCCACATGTAGCCGACCAATTTTGGATTGATCAGCTAGAGGAACAAAGCAAACAGTTTGGCTTGCCGAGTTCTTCATCGTTTGTCCCAGACCGGTACCTAGCGGACGACGAGATAGTAGAATTTGGAGACGTTAAATTACAGGTGAAGCACTGTCCCGGACATACTCCTGGCCATGTAATTTTCTTTTCCCCGCAAGACAACGTAGCCATTGTAGGAGATGTTCTTTTTGCAGGCTCCATTGGCCGAACCGACTTTCCCCGAGGGGATCACGATACGTTAATCAAAGCTATCATAACCAAGCTGTGGCCGCTTGGAGACGATGTCACTTTTTTACCGGGGCATGGACCAACCTCAACTTTTGGGGTAGAAAGACAGACAAACCCTCATGTTGCCGATTCAGTAACGGGATTCCATTCATAGTTTAAAGTGTTGAATTGAATCGATATTTCCAAAAAGGAATTATTTATGGCGCTAAAAATTAGAAAAATGCATCCTCTTTTTGTGGCAGAGGTAACCGGACTAGATATCACCAAACCATTGACCGACGAGATGCGATTAGAGTTGCAAGATCTAGTTGACCGAAACGGTATTTTAATTTTTCGAGACCAAGACCTTACAGATAAACAACAAGTCGCATTCAGTCTAAATTTTGGAGAAATCGAGATAGCGAATAATAAAAACAATATAACGAAGCAAGAGGATCGTCGACTATCCAACATGTTTTCCGATATATCGAACTTAAATAAAAATGATGAACTACATCAACAAGAATCGAGACAGAGAATCTTTAATTTAGGAAACCGAATATGGCATTCTGACAGTTCATTTAGACCTAATCCAGCTCGATATTCACTCTTGTCTGCCAGAGAAATACCAGGAGAAGGGGGAGATACTCAGTACGCAGACATGCACTCACCTTATGAAAATTTGACATCAACAATGAAAAACTTAATAGCTGATCTGCAATGCGAACATTCACTTATGTACTCTCGCGCTCGACTTGGCATGGACTACTTTACCGAACAAGAAAAAAAAGATTTTAAGCCCGTACTTCAACCTTTAGTCCGAACGCACCCTGCCACACAAAGACAATCATTATTTCTCGCATCCCATGCAGGTCGAATAGTCGACTGGCCAATTACAGAAGCTAAATTACTTCTTGAGGAATTAACTGAAATCGCCACTCAAAGAGAATACGTCTACACGCATCAATGGAGCCGTTATGATTTGGTTATGTGGGATAATCGACGCACAATGCATAGAGCAACACGCTTTGAGGATACTAAAGAGAAACGTGATATGCGGCGCACAACGGTAGCAGGAGATCCAGCCTGATAGTTTTAAAATTCGCCTGACGCTCTTCTTACTTTTGACGGCAGGCTTATGATAATTTTCGTCTAAGCTCTCAACAAACGGCGGATAATCTTACCTGTATTCGTTTTTGGCAAATCCGGCAGAAATTCAACTTCTCGAGGATACTCGTGTTTTGAGAGACGACCTTTTACCCAGGCTTTAAGCTCCTCTTGCAAAGCTTCACTTGGTTCGTAACCCTCTTTTAAAACAACACACGCCTTAACAATTTCAGTACGGGCCTCGTCAGGTTTGCCAATAACAGCCGCAAGCTGTACCGAGGGATGAGCGGTCAAACAATCCTCGATTGGTCCAGGTCCAATACGATACCCTGCGCTAGTAATAACATCGTCATCACGACCAACAAATGTGATGTAACCTTCTTCATCGATCGAACCTGTATCTCCAGTGATCAACCAGTCACCAATAAATTTATCCCCTGTGGCCAGCTCATTATTCCAATAACCGAGGAACATCACAGGATTTGGGGCGGATACAGCGATCATTCCGGGCTCTCCGTAAGGCCTTTCATTGCCCTCTTGATCAATGATGGCAACTGAATGACCTGGCGCCGCCCGCCCAATAGAGCCTGCTTTTAATGAGTAGAGCGATGAGCACCCGCTTACGATCATATTACATTCAGTTTGACCGTAAAATTCATTAATAAAAATTCCTAACGTATTTTTGGACCAGTCCTGGAGCTCAGCCCCCAATGATTCCCCACCGCTGGCTAACGAGCGCAAACTTAAATCACGAAATTTCTTACTTGGAATAGTCCGCATCATTCTTAGTGCAGTCGGCGGCATAAAAACATTTTTAACAGAGTGCCGTTTCATCAAATCTAGTGCTTGATCAGGATCAAATTTCTCAAACCGTCTAGCAATAACAGGCACACCCAATTGCCACGCAGCAAAAAGAACGTCGACTAAACCTCCAATCCACGCCCAATCCGCCGGCGACCATATCAAGTCACCTGGCTGCCCAAGAAAATCATGCGAAAACTCAACACCAGGCATGTGACCAATCATCGTACGATGAGGCAAAAGTGCACCCTTAGGATCTCCAGTTGTACCTGATGTATAAATAATTAATGCAGGATCCTCTGCCGCAGTGAACACCGTCTTAAAAGAGTCAGATCCGAGCTCTAACAAACCATAAAAATCTTCTGCGCCACCAATAGGGCCATCAACGTTAATAACCGTTTCCAAATCAGGTAAATCATCACGAATCATTGCAATACTATTTGCGCCTTCAGAATCAGTAACGACAAACTTTGCACCAGAGTCTTGCAATCTATATCGCAAAGCGTCTTGACCAAAAAGCGTAAACAAGGGTACTGCTATCGCGCCCGAGCGGTAGGTCGCCAAATGCGATATTCCTACCTCTGGCCTCTGCGGCAAAAGAATTCCCACGCGGTCACGAGATACCAAACCTAGTACCGCAAATGCATTTGCGAGTCGGTTGGAAAGTATATGAATGTCCTTAAAGGTATAACGCGAAACCACACCATCAATAGACTCGTACACGAGGGCAAGGCGATCCCCTCGCTCAATCCACTTATCACATATATCCCAAGCTATATTGTACTTCTGAGGAATATGCCACTTGAACTGATCAACAAGGATTGGGTAGGAATCTGCTCTGGATAACATGGGCCATGTCTTTTTACGTTAGTGAAACGCTAAAAAAAACAAACAGAGAAAATAGCGAAATGCGAGTGGAATATTATGAACGCGAAAAAAATGCGGCGTTCCAAATGGCAGAAGTAATTGGCGGGAGTCTGACTCCCGCCAATTACTTTTCAGAGCGTTAGTCCATCGACTGAATGTTTGTCGCTTGGTCGCCTTTAGGGCCACTTGTAACGTCATAAGACACTTTTTGATTTTCTTCTAGTGTCTTAAAACCATTCGATTGAATAGCTGAAAAATGAACAAATAGATCTTTACCACCATCATCAGGGGTAATAAATCCAAAACCTTTAGAATCGTTGAACCACTTAACTGTACCAGTACTCATGTGTCTTTCCTTGAAAATAAAAAAATAAATGCCAAAACTTCAAGAAGAGACCACCCTTCACCGAACTTTAAGATTGTTTCCTTAAAACCGAACGGGAAAAAAAGTACGACATCGTTAAATATCATCCCAGCTTGATAATCTTGCAAGCGTCCCATATTTGAATAAAAGCTACTCACAAAATAAATTAACATTGTGTGATTAGGTCTTTTATTTAGATTTTTCAGTGGCTTTCTAACCACCTAAACTCTAATATAAGACCAAACATATTAACAGACGTAACCTCAGGGGGAAAGCACGAATGTCTGACGCATTAAAAGTTGCAGCACTGGAATACCATGAAAGCCCTAAACCTGGAAAAATATCAGTAGTTCCAACGAAGGGACTAACAAACCAACGAGATTTAGCCTTAGCCTACTCTCCAGGGGTGGCTTACGCATGTAAAGCGATAGAGGCAGACCCCACTCTAGCGGCTAAATATACTTCTCGGGCGAACCTTGTTGGTGTCGTTACTAATGGATCAGCGGTATTGGGCCTAGGTAATATTGGTCCTCTTGCTGGCAAGCCAGTCATGGAAGGCAAAGCGTGTTTATTTAAAAAATTTGCTGGTATTGACGTCTTTGATATTGAGTTGGCAGAAACAGACCCAGATAAGCTAGTTGATATTATTGCAGCTCTTGAACCAACTCTGGGTGGAATCAATCTTGAAGATATCAAGGCTCCGGAGTGTTTTTATATCGAACAGAAACTAAAAGAAAAGCTCAAGATTCCTGTTTTTCATGATGATCAGCATGGCACCGCGATTATTGTTGGAGCCGCGATTATCAATGGACTAAAAGTCGTTGGCAAGAACTTAAGAGATGTACGTATTGTTTGTTCAGGCGCAGGCGCGGCGGCTATCGCTTGCCTAAATTTACTCATCACTTTGGGTATTAAAAAAGACAACATCATTGTTTGTGATTCGAAGGGCGTGATCTCCACGAGTCGCGCCGGAACACTTGATGAGAATAAAGCAAAATATGCATGTGATACGCCTTTTGTAACAATAGACCAAGCAATGGAAGGCGCTGATATCTTTCTTGGTTTATCGGGACCAGGAACAATTCAAAAAGAGTGGATCGCCCAAATGGCCGACAAGCCACTTGTGTTAGCTTTGGCTAACCCAATTCCAGAAATCATGCCTGAAGAAATCAAATCGGTAAGGCCTGATGCAGTGATAGCAACGGGTCGGTCGGATTATCCTAACCAAGTGAATAACGTTTTATGTTTTCCTTTTATTTTTAGAGGAGCTCTAGATGTCGGAGCGACAAAAATAACTGAGGAGATGAAATTAGCGTGCGTCTACGCTATCGCCGAATTAGCCCAAGCAGAACGCTCAGACGTAGTGGCCTCTGCATACGAGGGACAAGAGCTAAGTTTCGGACCGGAATATATTATTCCGACTCCTTTCGATCCTAGGCTTATTACATTAATTGCTCCTGCTGTAGCTCAGGCTGCGATGAATAGCGGCGTTGCAACACTTCCTATTCAAGACATGGCGGCCTATCGCGATAAGATTTCTAACTTAGTTTATCAAACCGGTTTTGTAATGAAGCCCGTTTTTGAGGCTGCGAAGGCGGACTTGAAGAGAGTCATCTATGCCGAAGGAGAAGACGAAAGAGTGCTACAAGCGGTTCAGGCTGTTTCCGATGAAAAACTTTGCATCCCGATTCTCATCGGTCGCCCCGAAGTTATCAAAACGAGAATTGAACGTGCAGGTCTTCGAATTAAAGTTGGGGAACATTTTGAAATAGTTAATCCTGAAAATGACGAACGCTTTAAAGAGACTTGGTCCGACTATTATCAAATAATGCGGCGGAAAGGCGTATCCCCCGAGGATGCTAAGACAGCAGTACGAACCTCTACTACCCTCATTGGTGCAATGCTGGTAAAAAAAGGCGATGCAGACGCACTAATTTGCGGATCAATTGGAAGATACCAAGACCATTTAAAACACGTTAATGATGTTATTGGAAAAGGAGAAAACGCTTCAATATTTGCCGCGATGAATTTGCTACCCATGCAAAATCGAACACTGTTTATAAGCGACACGTACGTTAATCACAACCCATCAGCTCAAGAAATCGCGGAAATAACAATGCTGGCAGCCGATGAAGTCAAGAGATTTGGTCTAGCTCCGAAAGTAGCTCTGGTTTCTCATTCTAATTTCGGGACTGAAATAACCCCATCTGCAACAAAAATGAGTGATGCGCTCGATATTATCGAAAAACTGGACCCGAATTTAGAAATCGATGGGGAAATGCATGGTGACGCCGCTTTGAATGAGGTCATTCGACACCGTATACATCCAGACTCAAAGCTAAAAGGGGAAGCAAATCTCTTAATTATGCCGACCGTTGAGGCGGCGAACATCGCTTATAATTTGTTGAAGATGGTTAGCGGCGATGGCATTACCGTAGGGCCGATCCTTTTAGGCGCCAAAAAAGCTGTGCATATCGTTACTCCGACAGTGACTGTCCGCAGGATTGTAAATATGACGGCACTTGCATCGGTCGACGCAACGTCAAGAGACAACGAAATGGTAAAGTAGCAAAAAGCAATTCATGCTAAGCAACGAGGGGCACTAGTTAACGTGTCATTATACGCAGCGCAAAGGAGAGAGGATGTCCTACCAAAACTTGTTTACTGGAGAAATGACTGAAAAACAGCGTCTCTTTCGTGAGAAGTATAAACGAAGCATAGCAAAGTGGTACTCCGGGTGGGGACACCTTCTCTCCATATATATACCAGGCATAGCAGTTATTGGATTTTGCATTGCTCAAATTAAAAATCCAACTTGGACGGAAATTTTTTTTCTGCTTCCTATTCTTTTAATTTACAACTTTAACGAATGGTGGATACATAAGAATGCGATGCATAAGCCCGTTAAAGGTTTTGGTGGTGCGTTGCTGCCGGTCTTCCATCGGCACGTACAACAACATCACCAATATTTCACATCAAAAAGAATGACTTACGATTCGAGTCGTGAATGGCGAATCGTTCTATTTCCGCCATATGCATTATTAATTTTTTTACTCGGTACAGCTTCTATGGCACTAATCATTGGATACCTGTGGACTCCAAACGCCGGGTACATGTTAATGCTCTCCACCCCTTTCTATTATCTAAACTACGAAACGTTTCATTTATGTTGTCACGTTCAGGAAAACTGGTTCGTTCGTCATTGTCCATTAATAAACACCATTCGAAGACATCATGCTGCGCATCACAGCCATCACATAATGATGGAAAGGAACATGAATTTGACCTATCCAATTGCTGATTGGTATATGCGGACAAGCGACCTTGACCGTGGATTAATTGGGCATCTTTTTAATGGATACAACCAACGCTATATTAAAAGTGAATTTCAATCCGACCAAGGTATCGACTTCGAGCAAACACTCTCGACATAAAGCTTCATAAATAAATTTAACTCATGGGAGCAGCCTTACCAACTATCAGGCAACTGAAATATCTAATCGTATTATCGGAGACGTTAAATTTTCGTCATGCCTCGGAAAAACTTTTCATTACTCAATCAACACTCTCGGCAGGAATACAAGCACTTGAGAGAACCTTAGGAGTAGTACTTTTAGAGCGGACCAAGCGTTCAGTCCAGCTAACTGATATCGGTAAAACAGTATTACAAAACGCATTATCGATCACCTCTCAAGTCGACGACTTGACCAGTATCACGGACCATTTAAGAGAACCACTAAGCGGAAATTTAAAATTAGGAATTATTCCAACGATTGCTCCATTTTTACTGCCAATTGTCATCCCAACACTAAAATCAACTTACCCGAAGTTAAAGTTGTACTTAAGGGAGGATTATTCTGCGCGACTTCTAGAACAACTCAAGTCTGGTGCCCTCGATTTTGCTGTGATCGCCTTGCCGTACGAAACAGAGGACCTCATTGTAAATAAGTTATTCAAAGATGAATTCTGGTGGGTTGCCAAAAAAGAACAAAAACTATCTCAACTTGAAGAGATTCCAATAGAAGACATTAACCTTGGTGAGCTGCTGCTTCTCGAAGAGGGGCACTGCCTCAGGGATCACACGATTGAGGCTTGCGGTAGGAGGACAAACGATCCAGTAGATCAAACTTTCGCGGCGACCAGCTTATATACCCTTATCCAGATGATTGATAACGGGTTAGGCTGTACGCTCTTACCTGAATTAATAATTAAATCGGGAGCTCTCTCTGGTACTGAGCTAATTGCGAGACCATTTTCAAACAAACCGCCATATCGGGATATAGCGTTGGTAAAAAGAAAGACCGACAGCAATAAAATAAACTTCGAACTGTTATCAGAGCTGATCGTGACATTAAAAAAACAGCATTCGCCAACGCTCGGAGCGTCACGTTCTAAATCAATATAGTGTTAAAAAGTACTAAACGGTTTAGCGCAAAGTGTATTAATAAAGTGCAATAATATGCGTACGTAATCAAAGTGCGAGCGCCTTAATTCGAAATGCAAAATGCCGACGAGTGGAAATTTCCTCATTCTTTGAGGCCTGACCCTGAGAAACTGCTGTTCAATCTCAGTAAAGCTATAAACTCTATCGTGAAAGTTAGAACCGCAATTCCTAGTGCCGCTTTCACAGCCGACATTCTCGGAACGGAACGGATTGGAAGCGGCGTCCTAATCAACAGTAGCGGCTTAGTTTTGACGGTAAGTTATTTAGTCACGGAGGCGGAATCCGTATGGCTAACAACCAATCTCAATCAAAGTATTCCTGGATATGTTGTCGCCTATGATCAAGTTACGGGACTGGGTTTGATTCAAGCATTAGGTGTATTGGATGTTGAAGCCTCTGAGTTGGACTCAAGTAACTTAGTCACGGTAAATGATGACATCTTCTTCATCAGCTATGGTGGTGTTGAACACTCACTAAACACTAAAATCATTCGGATCGATGAATTTGCTGGCTATTGGGAATACCTTCTACAAGATGCGATCTACACCTCGCCCCCTCATCCTCAATGGGGAGGGGCGGCAGTATTTAATGCGAGAGGACATGTCATTGGCATCGGCTCACTATTTTTGCAAGAGATCTTTGACGGGAAAAATCAACAAGGTAACTTAGTTATCCCCACAAATATTTTGAAACCAATCATGAGTGACATGCTTAAGTTTGGGCGTCCATTAGCACCAGCAAAGCCTTGGCTAGGCTTATATGTAGTCGAGTCTGAGAGCGCGTTAGTTGTGAATGGTCTAGCGCGTTACGGGCCCGCTGAGCAGGCAGGAATTTTACAAGGAGATAGGATTAATAAAATTAGCGGAAAAAAAGTATCAACGCTCGCCAACTTTTTTCGATCTGTTTGGGATCTTGGTGCAGCTGGCGTTCCAGTGCCGATAAATATAAACCGCGATGGAAACCACATGCAGCTTGTAGTCAACTCTATAGATCGCAATGACTTTCTTCTCAAACCGCAAACTCACTAGCAATTAACGTTACAGGAATATATTTAAATGAACGACTTGTTAATTACAAATGGTACGGTGATCGACGGCACCGGCGAAAATAGATTTATTGGAGACGTCTCAATTAAAGATGGCGTCATCACTGGTGTTGGTTCGAACCTTGGCCACGCGTCTCGGACTATTAACGCAGACGGTCGCCTAGTAACCCCCGGGTTTGTGGATGTACACACCCACTATGACGGGCAAGTGACCTGGGATCCGTATTTGACGCCATCTACTTTTCACGGAGTAACGACGGCGATTTTCGGAAATTGTGGAGTTGGGTTCGCACCAGTTCGGAAGAGCGACATTGGCTACTTAATAAATCTGATGGAAGGCGTAGAGGATATCCCGGGGTCCGTTTTATCGGAGGGGGTTCAGTTCAACTGGGAATCTTTTCCAGAGTATCTAGATGTGCTCAACGCATCCCCAAAAGCTATAGATATTGGAGCGCAAGTTCCACATGGCCCCTTGCGCTTTTACGTGATGGGCGAGCGGGGAGCGGATCACACGGCTATTCCTACAGAGGTTGAAATAAAATCAATGGGTGTGCTACTTGAGGAAGCGCTAAATGCAGGCGCTCTTGGATTCACCACTTCAAGAACGACGAAACACTTGAGCCACGATGGACAAAATACACCTAGTCTATCAGCGGGAAATGTTGAATTACGTGGGCTTGCTGAGGCAATGAGACGAGCAGGTAAAGGCATCATTGAGGTCAATTCAGATTTCGGTCCAGGAGAATTTGAAATAATGCGCATGGCTAGTGAGGTATCGGGTCGGCCACTCTCCATCCTTCTTCTTCAAACAAATAACTCTCCCGATCTTTGGAGACAAACACGAGAGCAAATTCACTTAGCTCGATCTCAAGGCCTTAACGTGAACGGTCAAGTAGGCTGCCGCCCTATCGTGATAATTATGGGACTTGAAACTACAATCAACCCATTTTCGACGCATCCTAGGTGGATTGAAATGTCAGCACTATCCCCTGAAGAACGACTAGCGAAAATCAGACATAGCGCTAACCTTCGTCATGATCTAGTTCACAAAATACCCGATGACGAACATACCAGGCGCATAAAAGAATGGTTGCCCAAGACATTCTTGATGCACATAGGCTTTGATTATGAGCCATCGCCGGAGGACAGCATTCGCGAAATCGCAAAAAAAAGAGGATTAGATCCTTTGGAAATCGCTCTTGAAGGTATGCTCAATGAAGACGGAAAGGGATTGCTAGCGCACACGTTTGAAAATTATTTTGATGGCGATCTTGAAGTTATAAGAGATATGTTGCTAGATGAAGGTACGATTATGGGTCTTGGAGACGGTGGTGCACATGTGTGTACTGTATGTGATGAGGGTGCTCCGACCTATTTACTGTCTCACTGGGGACGCGATAGAACACGAGGACCGACCATCCCATTAGAGTTCTTAATTAAGAAGCATACCTCCGTTAGCGCCAAAGGCTATGGTCTCTCTGATCGCGGAATGATTAAAACTGGGCTTAAAGCTGACATCAATATCATAGACTTTGAACAGCTAGCGCTGTTAGATGCTGAGATTGTTTATGACTTACCTGCTGGAGGTAGACGACTCATTCAAAAAGCTAGAGGATATGAGCACACATTTGTATCGGGAATCGAAATTATTCATCAAGACGAGCAAACTTGGAATCTACCCGGGCGTCTTCTCAGATAAAAGACTAATCGAGTAAATATGGATCTTAAAGAAGCTGTCATCATCATCACAGGCGGAGGCACAGGAGTGGGATCAGCCTGTGCACTAGAATTGGCAAAATGCGGCGCAAGAGTTGTCATAAGTTACAACAAAAGCCAAGAAAGCGCATTTGATGTGGAAACAAAATGTAAGGACGTTGCAGGCGACGCAATTACGATCCAAGGTAACGTTGTTCTTGACGAGGATTGTAGAAACATCGTAGCAAAGACGATAGAACGGTGGGGCAAGATTGACGGACTAGTCAACAACGCAGGTATCACTAAATTCGCAGCGCCCAACGATCTTGATGCTTTAAGCTCAGAAGACTTTATGGATTTGTATTCAACAAACGTGGTTGGCTCCTACCAAATGCTTCGCGCTTGTGCAGACCACCTTAAATCCTCCAAAGGGTCGGTCGTTAACGTCTCTTCAATTGCTGGGATAAAAGCGATTGGTTCATCTACAGCGTATATAGCCTCTAAGGCTGCATTGAACGCGATGACCGTAGCACTTGCCCGAGCGTTAGCCCCAGAGATTCGTATCAACGCGGTATGCCCCGGGCTTGTAGACACCGAGTGGCACTCAAAACGATTCTCTCAAGAAGAATACAAATCATTTCTTGAAAACTATGAAAGAACCGTACCCCTCAGGGCAGCGGCGAAGCCTGAGGATATTGCTGAGACGATCATTTGGTTACTTTCCTCTGCAAAATTGATCACAGGAGAAACCATCCTAGTAGATGCTGGTTTGCACCTAGGTAAACCAATGTAATATTTAAAGGCTCAAATTGAAAGAAATGAATCAACTCGAGTTATTCAGCTGTAAGCACCTCTAAGAGACAAACGCTCTGGATCAAAGATGCATCCAAAAAAGACAAGGCTTAATATTAAAATGCTGGATTGCGTCCTAGAGTTCGATTAGCTCACCACTACTCAAAACGACACCGATATGAATGGGCTTATCTGCTCTCATCTTCGCTAAATCATCACGATATTGAACTAACTGACTTTTATATTGGCGCTGCATTTCATAGCTGGGTTTTGAATTCTGATCTAGTGAGATTTTATAATCGATAATCCAAATCTCCTTATCAAACTCGACAAGGCGATCAATCCTCCGAACATTACCACTCTTATTAATATAGGCCACCTCATTTTGAGCCGAAACATATCTTTCCCGATTAAAGAATCGTTTAAGTCGCCGTGAATTTATTATTGTTACACTCGTGTCCCATGCCGTATCAAAGTCGTTTGGGACCACCTGAAAAATCTGCTTCATAGCTTCCTTATCAATTGACTCAAAATCTCCGGTAAGAGTCTCCAAGATTTTATGCACTACTGTTCCAAATTCCATACTGGCATTGTTAAACTCCGCAAGTCTAGTGCCTATCGAGAAATGCTCCTGATTTGAGTCAAGATCTATTTCATCCACGCCACCAGTAATAATCTCAGAACTTTCCTTAAAATCAGACGAAACCTCGAGACCATTGATTAGGTTACAACACTCCATCGCATTCATCAATTGAAAGTACCACGTAACCGACTCTGTCTCTTTTCCTGCAACCCCCGATATAAACAATGCTTGTTTCGCTCTCGTGACGGCCACGTATAAGAGATTTGTGTCTTCAACTTTATTGAGCGCGTTATGACGCTCGAACAAATCGGATCGTGCTTGTCCATCATTTTTTCTGGCACCATAAACAGATAAATGGTTTGGAGAATCATGGCCTGGCGTCCAATCAACCAGAACATTCCAATTATCAGCATCCACTAATGCATTTGCATCCGCCAAAAATACGACGGGAGCCTCTAAACCTTTAGCCCCGTGAATTGTCATTATACGGACAGCATTGATAGATCCTAACTGCGAACCCTCTTCCGGTCCTGATCCATCCTCCAATTGTAATAGTCTAATTTGGTCTAAAAAACGATCTATACTCGGAAATCGTCCCGCGGAAAAGTCTAACGAATATTCTAAGAATGCAATTAAATTTGAGCGTACACGTTCCGCGATATCTGGTAATGCATATCCAGCAAAACGATTCACTAAGTCGGATTCGTTGTATATCATATCGAGTAGATCGTGGACGGGTAATGTCTCCGCGAACTTGATACAAATCGACAAGAAAGCCGAAGCTTTACTTAATTCAGCTATTAATTTTTGTCCGTTCGAATCTTGATCCGCGAGTAAAAGGCTCCATATGGACCTTTCTTCTCGATTGATAAATACTTTTAAACTTGCATCATTAAATGAAAATATTGGGGATTTGAGGACATTTATCAAATGATGATCAACATGAGGCTCAGAAAGGAAATTAAGTAAAGAGATAACATCTTGAACTTCTGGGGACTCGAGCAATGCTCCTTTTCGTTGACTCACGAAGGGGATTCCCGTTGTTCTCAGTGCATCCTCATAATTTTTCAGATGGGTTCGTCGTCTTATAAGAATTAAGACGTCTGAATACTTGATAAGATGCGACTCTCCATGGACACTAATAGTTTTACTCAGCACTAATGAGCTGATCTTCTCAGCAATAAGTAATCCCTCTTGGTAGTGCCGATAATCTACGGATTCTACTCTGCCCGCTTCCAACGGGTCTCTCCATATCTTAGCTTCAGAGGTATCCACTGCTTTATCGGATTCTATCAATGGTATTACCTCTATTTCAGATCGTAACAAGGGATCAATTGACCGTTGCGGTACAAAGTTAGAGATCTTCTCCTGAAAACACTCATTGATAAGATTTGAAATACCGGGAGCATTTCGGTAACTCAGATTTTGAATAACCTTTCGGCCGCCCAAGTCGGAAACAACTAACTCTTCTGCAACCTTAAAAAGACGTGGCTCAGCTCTCCTAAATCGATAAATAGACTGCTTTGGATCACCAACAAAAAATAACTTTACAGTCGTGCCCGCTTGATGAGACGCATCAATCCAGCATTTCAAAATAGTCCACTGAATTGGATTGGTATCTTGAAACTCATCAACTAATAGATGCGTATAGCGAGAATCCAAACGATGCAAGACAAAATCAGCATGGTCATCATCGAGCAACAGCGATCTAACGTTCCATTCTAAGTCCGCAAAATCTAGAATGTTATTTTCACTCTTATACGATTGAAATTTCTTCAGTAAGCCATCTCCTACGATTTTTACAGCATAGTCCAATTGGTCCGCAAGCCAATCTGTCCTAGCCATGTCGAGCTGGTCTGTAAGCGTTCTTAATGTCGAACTCAGATGAACATAATGTTCTGCATCGTTCATTCCCATTCTTTGCGTCATAGCTTTTGATATTTTTTTGTCTTTACATAATTTTCTCAAACAAAGAAACCACTCCTCAGGACTATCGAAGGCCCGGACTGATTCCAGCGCTGCTAGCGCACGCATATCACTGGGTAAATTATTTCTTCTGGTAAGCACCTTAAACTCAGCCAGACTCGAAAGAAGCGTTTGATTTATCAAAAAATTATCTAAGGGGTCCTGATCTTTATCGCGACGCCAGGCGACTACTACTTTCTGAATATCACTACTTTCTGAACTGGCCCACCAATCTAAGCGGTTATCCAAAAATCGCTTGAGTATTTTATGTGTATTGTGAAGCTCATACCGTCCATAGAGGTAATTAAGGGCATCTAAAACATCCTGGTTTGAGGCAATCTGTTGAAAAAACTGTTCCCAGGCGTCTCTCAGGACCAAATTGTCACTATCTGATAACGTTTTACCGCGACCTGACTGAGCAGACCATGGCGCCAATTTTAAAACCTGTGTAAACCAACCGTGAAATGTATTTATATTCACCCCGCTAGCAGCGGATAAATATTCCCGATACAGTTTTCGCGCTCTAGGAACTAATACATCTAACTCATGAACGCCAAGGCCCCGCTCAAGTAAAAATTTTCTAACTTGCTCGTCATTGGATAAGGCTAAAGTTCGCAGCCAATCGGTCAAACGTGCTTTCATTTCCCGTGCTGCTTTACGAGTAAAAGTGATTGCTAATATCTCAGAGGGCTTCGCACCCGATAAAAGTGCTCGGATAATACGCGAGGTAAGCAACCATGTCTTACCAGATCCCGCACACGCCTCTACAATGACGTTATTACGCGAATCAAGCACGAACGCCTTATCAAAGTCCTTTGGTGTCACTTCGGCAACCAAGAATAATCTTTCCGACACGAACCTCGCACATCACAGTATCGGCAAATTGACGGTACCCCGTTGGCGGGCAACGCCTCACCTGACTCCAACTTTCCAAACAAGCTACTCAAGCGACTCATGTGTTCGTCAATCGAGCTAGTCAAACTATCCGATCCTAAATCGATGATGTCTACAGAGTTTTTATCCAAAGACAAATACATCGCTTCGGTTTTATATTGCGTCTGTAAGGATAGGTATGACAGTAACTGAGCATGCTCCTCATATGAAGAAATCATATTTTTTAATTGGGATTTGCCTTGCGTTTTATAGTCGATCACTACTCGTCTAGGCTCTGCAGCGGCAAGGTTCTGGTCTACCCGATCAACTCTTCCAAAAAACTTCACTGTTAATCCACCCTCGGTCACGAATGTGCGCTCGCAGCCTTTTTCGGTATCGACAATAGTCCAGCCGTCTTTCTCCCATTCTATCTGCCACTCGAGATATCGTCTCAATAAACTGTGGAAACGAGTTACCCATCCATGGGCGATGCCCTTCCTTCCGATATGTACATCCAGCGTCTCACGAACAATATCCATAATTTCTCGATGGAGAATATCAATGCTAACGTCAACACAGGACGGACGCCGCGTATGAAATATCTCTAGCGCCACATGAAGTACGTTTCCTAGTTCTCGATTACTGGGGTCGAAGTCAAGCATTTCCGGCTGTCGACTTCTTAGGACATAACGAATAAAAAATTGATACGGGCAGTCTAATAAGCTCTGATAACCGCTCACCGATATTTTGTCCGGAACCTCAGCGGCCTCAAGGCTAATCTGCGGCTCAGGGGGCGGTTGATACAAACTCTGTAGCTGCCGCTGTCGTCGACCAAATGAGTTAACACGTGATTGCAGGTCCAGGTCTATAAGATCCTCACCCCATCTTCTTTTATGGTGCAACTGGAAATTTTCAAACCAAGGGCTTATTAGGTTATCTTCATTATCCTTTTTGCTCTGCCAAGTGACTAAAACATTGCGGCTCGATAGCAAAGCTCCAATCAAATCAACCTTATCGGAATGTATAAAATCATCAATCGTTGTAAGTCCTAGTTGGGCTCGAACTCCGTCACCGAAATGAGGGCTCTTTATTTTCGATAGTGGGAAATTACTATCATCAGCGCCCGCAAAAATTACCCCATCAAAACAGCGGAGTCGCGAAGCACTCAAATTGGTAAAACAAATGGGACTATTTATCTTTGTATCTTTAAATACTCCGTCTTCGAGCTGCGCCTTAAGCCAATCTAACCAAGCAGTAAAACTCACCTTACGCTTAAGTAGATCAAGTTCACCTTTTAAGGTATCGAATAACTGAAATATTTGTCGTCCTGCGTCGTCATGCGTGAACTTATGTTTAAGGTCCAAAAACTCCAGGCTTATTAAAACATCGTCTATCCAATCCTTATGTCGCTTCAACCTTTTAACTGCAAATTGACGCTTCACTTCTTGCAGTATATTCGCTAATTCTAGCGCGTGATCCGCGCAACATTTTAGAGCGATCTCGTGAAAATCCGTTGTTTTTGCGCGATACCTATTTTTTCTAACCTCCCTCTCTAAATTTAGTCGTAGCTGATCGGCTCCGGATATTTTTGTGAACATAGGACGCTTTAAAAAAGTAATTAACTTTGTTAATTCCAGATCAGACGCAAGAAGCTCCAACCAATCGATTAGTACGGCGGAGACAGAAGTTGTCGACATTTTCCATCCAAATTCATCTTGAACTAAAATTCCAGCTTGTTGCAATACAGCTCTCAATCGACGTGCAACCTTTCGATCAAAAGGAATAATTGCAATCGTTTCAACGCCTGATCCTATCCACTTTTTAATTTGAATCTGAATTGCTCGGACCTCTTGATCCAAATTAATTGCAGGAAAATAGGTAATCGCGTCTTTCCAGCTATTTTCATTTAGAGGAACTACTTTTGAAGTTATAGCGTCGCTACAATTAAGATTATTTTGATAAACCGTTCTACAAAAATCAGCTCTCGTATCGTCGCTTACAGAACTAATATCAACCTCAAAAACAGTGACTGCATTACGGCCAGCATAGCTATCGATAAAGTTCCGCTCTACAGGACTAAGGTCTGGGTATGCAACTACGTATAAAGGCCGCGTTTCTCGATCTAATAAACTTTGAAGCCTGTATCGGTAGACATTCTGCTCGGATGCTCGTCCATCGCGAACACCTGCAAAAGCGCGCCAAGTATCAAATAATAACCTAGCCTCAAAACCAACCAGTTCTTGAGCACGCGTTTGATACGCTTCATTAAATCGATGATTGACTGACTCTAAATCGAGATCAATATCAGGTTGGTGTAAATCTAACTCACCAATAAGCTGAGCGATATCAGTTGCTAGATTCCAATTGTTCCCCGACTCTAACCATTGATACTTCTCCATCTCGTGATAAATCAAAAGGGTAAGGTAACGTTGGGTTTCCACCTCATATGGGTTTGGTGCTTGACGCGCCCAGAGATCAAAAGTCGTAAAACTAGGAAGAATTAGGCCTGAGTCAGCCAATTGCATTAAACGGAGTGAACACTCAGGAACCGAATTTAACGTCGGTAGAAGAACGACCGAACCAGATAGGTCATAGGAGCTCGGGCCAGAGTCGCTCAAGATCTTCGTGGCCAACACGTCAATCAAATTATGAGGCCATACTTTCTCGAAAATTAAGTTTTTCTCCATAGGTCCCAGCTTATACCAGGCGCGGATTTACCTTTCCAAAAGATCTCGCTTATTTGGTTTATTTTGCCATTCGGAAGCATCGACAGGCGCATCCTTACGCTCAGTAATCGTTGGCCAATCCTTCGCTAACTCGGCATTCAACTCAATAAAGTCTTTTTGATCCTCAGGTACATCATCGTCCGCGTAAATTGCCTCTTCTGGACACTCGGCAACACACAACGTGCAATCAATACACTCATCGGGGTCTATAACCAACATATTTGGCCCCTCCCGAAAACAATCCACGGGACATACGTCCACACAATCCGTCCATTTGCACTTAATACAAGTCTCAACTACAACATAAGTCATTGAATAACCTTAATTTATTTTATTTTAGAATCTTTGTTATCGGATTTTAGTTTAACAAAATCGTTCCAATCTTTGGAGAAAATAATTAGCTACATCGTGCATCAGAGTAAAGACACACTATCATTAATTTGAGATAACCCAAATAAAGTAATCTCTAGACAAAATATGTTTTATAATACGTCCAACCGCAGTTTTAAAATGTGGGTTATTTAGACAATAAAGTTTGTGAAGACCCCAAACTTTGAACTCCCAAATAAATTCTTTTTCTCAAAAACCTAAAACGGATCTTTTAACAATGAGTGAACAAATTCATCATGTAACGGACGAATCCTTCGAAAACGAAGTTCTTAATTCTGATCTACCTGTACTGGTTGATTACTGGGCGGAATGGTGCGGACCATGCAAAATGATTGCACCAATACTAGACGAGATAGCATCTGAGTACTCCGGGAAACTTAAGATTGCCAAGTTAAACATTGATGAAAATCAAGGTACGCCGCCAAAATTTGGCATCAGAGGCATTCCAACTTTGATGCTATTTAAGGCAGGAAACGCTGAAGCAACTAAAGTCGGTGCTCTTTCAAAATCTCAACTGACAACATTCATTGATAGCAATATTTAACACGACCCATCCCTCTTAAAGCCCTTGAGCTTTCTCCACCCTCCCCTTATTTATAAAAATCTATGCATCTATCTGACCTAAAAGACCTACACATTAGCGAGCTGATTGAAATGGCAATCGCGAATGAGGTTGAAAACGCCAACCGGCTTCGAAAGCAGGACCTCATATTTGCACTACTGAAAGATCAAGCAAAAAAAGGGGAAAGTATTTCGGGCTCAGGAACCCTAGAAGTGCTTCCTGACGGATTCGGGTTCCTCCGTTCACCTGATACCTCGTACCTCGCAGGACCAGATGATATTTACATAAGTCCATCTCAAATCAGAAGATTTAACCTTCATACAGGAGACTCCGTTGAGGGTGAAATTAGAACGCCAAAAGAAGGAGAGCGTTACTTTGCCTTGGTTAAGGTCGATAAAGTCAATGATGAGGTCCCGGAGAATAGTAAACACAAGACGCTTTTTGAAAACCTTACGCCACTTTTTCCAACAGATAGACTCCAAATGGAAAGAGATATTAAATCAGATGAGAATTTAACAGGCAGGATTATCGATATCATTGCCCCAGTTGGTAAAGGTCAAAGGGGACTTCTGGTAGCAAGCCCAAAAAGCGGTAAGACAGTAATGCTCCAGCATATTGCGCACTCAATCGCCTCAAATTTTCCTGACGTTTACCTTATTGTGCTTCTTATTGATGAACGACCTGAAGAGGTAACAGAAATGCAGCGTTCAGTGCGTGGGGAAGTTGTTTCCTCCACTTTTGATGAGCCGGCAACACGACATGTGCAAGTGGCCGAAATGGTCATGGAAAAAGCGAAGCGACTCGTTGAGAGTAAAAAGGACGTAGTTATTCTTCTTGACTCCATCACACGACTCGCTCGGGCTTATAACACCACTGCACCAGCCTCGGGAAAAGTATTGACGGGCGGCGTAGATGCAAATGCACTGCAAAGACCAAAGCGATTCTTTGGAGCAGCCAGAAATATAGAAGAAGGCGGTTCACTAACGATTATTGCAACTGCTCTAATAGATACCGGTTCGCGAATGGATGACGTTATCTACGAAGAGTTTAAAGGCACCGGTAATATGGAAATCCATCTCGACCGACGGATGACTGAAAAGCGAATTTACCCAGCGATAAACGCAAATCGCTCTGGGACCAGAAAAGAGGAACTCTTACTTGAGCCAGACATACTCCAAAAAATTTGGATTCTTCGAAAATTACTCTATCCCATGGATGAGTTAGAGGCGACAGAATTCCTTACTGGAAAGCTCAAAGCTACGAAAAATAATGATGAGTTCTTTGACAGCATGAAGAAAGGTTAGGACAAAACACCCCGACTTCTTGTCAAATTACGTATTTTCTAGCATAATCAACGCCCTTTTTAAGGACACGTCCAGTTATATTGGCTGGTCGGCGCAAAATCCGCCAAAAAATATTAGGAAAATTAAAATGAAAGTAGATATTCACCCAAGCTACGCTCAAGTCAAAGTGACCTGCAGTTGCGGAGAAGTTTTTAATACTCGTTCAACGAGCGGTAAAGATATTACGATTGAAGTGTGCTCGGTATGCCATCCCTTCTACACAGGAAAACAAAAGATTGTAGATACCGCCGGTAGAGTGGAGAGATTCAAGCAAAAGTACGCAAACATAGGTGTAAAAACTGGGGAATGATCAGTTAAGGCAGACTTATGGTTAAAGGGCAGCTTGGGCTGCCTTTTTCAATTACGGGCTTATAAATCTTAAATAATTGCAATGCTAAGACCAGGACATTTCTTTCGAAACGAAAAAATCGCAGAGGCGATTACAGCTAATCCGATTAATCTAACTGTTATTGCTTGTATCGCCTGGACTTTTTTTGGCCTTATAGGACACGATCCCTGGAAATCAGAAGAAGCCGTTTTTATGGGTTATCTCTCTCAGTTGAGCAACGGCTATTCCTATTTTGAATTTTTAGCTCTGAAAGATATTCCTAAAGCAGGCCCTCTATTTTATGGAGTCGCACTTTTTTCGATTGAAGTATTTAGTCCCCTACTGACACCTCACGATGCCGCTAGGCTCACCATGGCCATTTGGCTACTCTCCGCATTACTCTTTACAGGACTCGTAGGAAATGAACTTTGGGGTAGATCTCAATCATGGTTAGCTCCTTTATTACTTTTAGGATCAGTAGGACTTCTGGTGAAATCCCACCAAATTGGAGCCACTCCTGTACTCATGTCAGGACTAGCGATTTTCTTTTACGGTCTTAGTGTAGCGCCACGGCTATCAATTATTGGGGGGTTATGGCTTGGAACAGGCACCTCAATTATCCTCCTCGGAACAAGTCTACAAAATATACTCATTCCAATAGCCACCGTAGCTTTAATGGCACTCGCTAACTTTCGTTACCGTGGTCTTCGGTTCGCAAGCTCACTGTGCATCGGAGGGCTTGTCGTCCTTGCCATTACTGGGTCATGGTTAATCGTTCTTTATCAAAAAGATTTGTCGTTACCACTATTTTGGATGTCTCATACATGGGACACAGCAATTAACTCATTGAGAGTTCCGTCCCTCGATGAATTAATCTATCCGATCTCTATACTTCCTTGGTTCACGTGGCCCACTTGGATTTTTGTATTCTGGTCGTTATGGATCGAAGGAAGGGAGGGTTTAAAGCGTAAAGAATTACAGCTGCCTGTGATGCTCTGGATATCGATCACGCTGATATTAGGCTTTACTGATATTAACAAAGAGTCTGGACTCACACCTATTCTTTTACCATTTGCCTTACTTGGATCTATTGCAGCCACACGTATTCCGAGGAGCGGTGGTAATGCGCTATATTGGTTTGCGGTTATGACGGCTTTGTGCTTCACCATTACAGCTTGGGTTTACTTTTCCGCGTCTTACTTTGGATTTCCTCAAGAGTTGTCTGAACACCTCGTAAACTTACAACCAGGGTATCAATCCGGCACCAGAAACGTTGACATATTTATAGCTGCTGCAGTATCAACTGTTTGGTTCTTACTACTTTTCAACATAAAAAGACGGCCCGAACGGCCCGTTATCATCTGGGCTATTAATCTGACATTTGGTTGGATATTGGCTGTCATACTTCTTTTTCATTGGATTGACGCACGCAAAACATATGCCCCTATGGTCAAATCTATGGTGTCAAATTTAGATATCGAACGCGACTGCCTCATTACACAGGTAGGCCCTGCTCAGAGAGGACTAATACATTATTTTGGAAAAATAAAAACCACCGATGTTTATTTAGATAATAACAGTCAAACGTGTGAGTATTTGATTTATCAGGGTCGATGGGATGATGATAACCACATCGGGTCACCATGGAGTCTAATTTGGGAAGGTGGACGCTCTGGGGATCGCAGCGAGCGCTACAGACTATTCAAAAGAGAGGCAAGATCAAAATAATGGAGAATGCACTACAAAGATTCCTGTTTGAGCACGCAAACATACGCGGTGAACTTGTGAGTCTCGATAGCTCCTGGCAACAGGTTTTAGAACGTCGGATGTATCCCGCTTCAGTCAGAAAATTGCTAGGGGAAGTCACTGCTGCCACAACGCTACTAGCTGCCACAATCAAACTAGATGGAAAGTTATCGATCCAGATAACAGGTCATTCAGCATTGCAATTACTACTCGCGGAAACTACGGGTTCAACGGTCTTCAGATCGACTGCGAAATGGAATCAGCGAGAGGAAGAAAACCTTGAAAATGTAAACCTTATTAAAGATGGCAGCATCGCAGTAACAATTACACCGAAAAAATCTGGACAACCCTATCAGGGACTTGTGGAAGTGCATGGTGAATCTGTGCAGGAATCTTTGGAAAATTACATGCAACAATCTGAACAACTAACAACCCGATTATGGCTTGCATCAAACGGCAAAAAAGCTAGCGGTATGCTTCTGCAAAAATTACCGTCAGAAGAAGATATCGAATCTGAGGATTGGAACAGAATCATTACTCTCGCCTCCACAATTAGTGAACAAGAATTGCTCGCTTTAGACTTTGACACGATACTCCAAAGACTCTTTCATGAGGAAACAATCCGTGTATTTAAGGAAAATTCCGTCAAATTTATGTGCTCCTGTTCTGAAAAAAGAACGGATGGGATGCTTGAGTCCCTCGGCGAGCAAGAGATCAGATCAATTCTCAAAGAGCAAGGAAATGTAAATATTACATGCGAATTTTGTGGGAAAAATTATATTTATTCTCTATCTGGTGTTGATAGAATATTTTCTAGACAATCGAAAGTGCTCATTCAAGACTCGAATAGCTCTATTAACTAATAAATAATCCATTTCGTAACTAATTTTTTAACATTACGATGAATGATGATAAACCAGTTCGTATTGATAAATGGCTCTGGGCTGCCCGTTTCTACAAGACAAGGACCTTAGCAGCTAGCGCAATAAATAATGGAAGAATCAAGCTCAACGGTGCTCGCATTAAGCCTTCAAAACAGGTCAAAATTAGTGACACACTCGTAATTCAATCAAATCCTTTCACATGGGACATTCAGGTTATCTCCTTAGCGGAACGTAGGGTTTCTGCAGTATTGGCAAAAACCTTATATGAGGAGTCCACAGAAAGTATGAACGAGCGAGAGAAACTCACCGCAACTCTCAAACTTGAAAAAAAACAACAGATCCCGATTCCAAAAGGCCGTCCAACCAAAAGAGATCGAGAGCAAATAATTCGCTTTAAACAAAAAGATAATTAAGAGTTTTTCTATTAAATCTGAGTTATGAAAGAAAATAAAAAACTATCTATACTTATGCCTCAAATGTGCCACACAAATACATTTAAATTTAATAACCGCAGGATTTAAAGCCATCAAGACTATGGCGGTCGCTCCTCAACGCTGATTAGCGATCATAAAAAGAAAACTTATAGGAGAATAAAATGACAGATGTGAGAGAGGTAGTTGTTGTATCCGGTGTCAGGACAGCGATCGGAGACTATGGTGGCTCTCTCAAAGATATTCCCCCCACCGATTTAGCAGCACAGTGTATCAAAGAGGTCTTATCGCGGGCGGAAATCGAACCCAAAGACGTAGGACATGTGGTTTTTGGAAATGTTATCCATACAGAGCCAAAAGACATGTATTTCGCGAGAGTCGCTAGTATGAATGGCGGGATCCCCAAAGAGGTTCCTGCGCTTACCCTAAATAGACTATGTGGCACGGGGTTACAAGCAATTGTGACTGCGGCGCAGATGATCCAACTAGGAGATGCAAAAATTGTGGTTGCGGGAGGTGGCGAATCTATGAGTCGATCCAACTACTGGCTACCTTCTGCTCGATGGGGAGCAAAAATGGGGGATCAAGTAATCGTAGACTCTATGGTTGGAGCGCTTTCTGATCCTTTTGAGGGTATGCATATGGGTGTAACTGCAGAAAATGTTGCCTCAGAGTACGATCTTGGTCGAGAAGCACAAGATGCATTTGCGCTAGAATCACATCGAAGAGCTAGTCGCGCGATACACAATGGTCTGTTCAAAGAACAAATACTGCCTATAAATGTGAAAAAGGGGCGAAATACTGTGACCTTTGACACAGATGAGCACGTGCGAGAAGACATCTCATTAGAGAATTTAGAGAAATTACGAGCGGTCTTTAAGAAAGACGGTACAGTGACGGCCGGAAATGCGTCAGGTATCAATGACGGCGCAGCCGCACTTGTTCTGATGGAAAAAGAGGAGGCTGAACAACGTGGTATCAAGCCTCTGGCGCAATTGGTCAGTTACGGTCACGCTGGTGTTGACCCAAGAGTGATGGGGCTAGGTCCCATACCCGCTGTCAAGTCTGCGCTCGAAAAATGCAATTTAACGATCAATGATATCGATATTGTCGAGTCCAACGAAGCCTTCGCTGCGCAAGCCTGTGCAGTCTCTCAAAGTCTCAAATTTGATCCAGCTAAAACGAATCCGAATGGAGGAGCTGTCGCACTTGGACACCCAGTAGGAGCTACAGGAGCAATCATCACTATCAAAGCACTTTACGAGCTTAATCGCATTAAAGGGCAGCATGCTCTTGTAACGATGTGCATTGGAGGCGGACAGGGTATTGCGGCAATATTCAAGAGCGTATGACACGCCATCTAAATCTAACAACCAATTAAACGCTAATAACTTGAAATATCCTAAGCACAAGTACACATTTGCTTACATCGCAGTGCACCGCCCATAGAATATTTCTATATGTAGAATAGCTTATGACGCTTAATTTATAAGCACATGATTATAATATTAAAAAATATAAGGGCATCTCCATTAAACGGTTGACAAATGTTTCCGCTTGATTAAAATGGAACTTAATTTGATGCGTTGCAACATTATTAAATCAATTACTGGAGGCACTAGAACATGACTACAACATTCGATCAATTCTCGGTGGCACAAGAGAAAACATTAGCGAAACTGTCAGAACTCAATTCAATTGGAACATCGACAGGGAGTAAGCTTGTCGAATTGAATATGAGAGCCATGAAAGAGAATTCAAGTAAAGCCGCAGAGACCGCTCTGACATTTACAAAACTGAAAGATGCAAAGTCCATCGGAGATCTTCAAGCAACACTTCAACCAAACGTTGATATGGTGACGGACTATTGGAAAGCAAACATGAATATCGCTAGAGAGGCAAGCGCCGAGTTTTCTAAAATATTTGAAGATACTTTAGTCGAGGCAAATTCGGCTATTACAGAAAATCTAGATACAATCGAAAAAACTGCATATCCTGGAGCGTCAACTACGGCCTCCGCGATAAAAACGATGATGTCTTTTGCAAATCAAACATTTGACAATGCAGCTAAAACACAGCGACAAGCTGAAGAGGTAATTAACAGTACATTGGCTTCAGCACACAAAACCGCGCCCAAAAGCAAGAAAACAAGCTGAGTCGTCCGTGAGCATTCCGAAAAAACCTCTGCCCTCGTTGGATAGAGGTTTTTTTTATTTTTATAAAAACACTCAAAATCAAGCCTCATAAGCTTCATAGTCCTAATTTTTGATACAGTTAACGTAAATTTCTAATATTGTTTTTTATTTAACAACCACAAAAATACCCTAAACCTATGCCCAGAATTGATAAATCAGACTCATGGAAAAACCTTGAACGACTCGGGCAAGATAAAAATCTCAATACAATTGAAAAACTCTTTAGCGAAGACCCAACTCGCGCTAAGCGACAAGCCCTCGAACTAAATGGTCTTTATCTTGACTGCTCCCGCAATCAAATAGATCAAGAAACTCAAGCATTGCTTTTAAATATTTGTGAACAAGCCCATGTGAGCGACCAGATTAACGCGATGTTTACAGGGAAAAAAATTAATATTTCTGAGCAAAGAGCAGTCCTACACACGGCACTACGTTCTAGCGAAAAAAATGATCCTAATGGTCCATTAGATGAAATCAGGAAGTCGATCCACGCTAATTTAGATCAGATGCAACAGCTGACAAATATGTTTCGATCGGGACAACTATTTGGCGCAACCGGCGAGCAGATTGATACAGTGATTAATATTGGGATTGGTGGTTCAGATCTAGGCCCCAAATTGGTTTACGGCGCCCTTAAAAAACCAGAAGACCCGCACATACTATTTGTATCTAATATTGACGATGCCGATCTGGCTTCTAAACTTCAAATTACTGACGCGGCACGAACGCTTTTCATCGTCGCATCAAAGACTTTTACTACGGCAGAGACCTTAACAAATGCCAAAGCCGCGTTAAGTTGGCTTTGTGAAAAATTAAAAGTTGATGACCAACATGCGATCAAGCATCACTTCGTAGCAACCACAGCAAATCCAAGCGCGGCAAAGGCATTTGGGATTGAATCAAAAAAAATTTTCAGTTTCTGGGACTGGGTCGGCGGGAGATATTCGCTATGGTCGGCTGTGGGGCTACCCATTTCATTAGGGCTTGGATTTGAGGAATTTAAAGCACTTTTAAAAGGTGCCGAGGAAATGGATTTACATTTCAAAAGCGCGCCTCACGATAAAAATTTGCCAATTATGCTGGCATTGACCGGCCTCTGGCATATCAACTTCAGAAAATACCCAACTCAAGCAATACTGCCTTATACCGAAAAACTCGCGCTCTTTCCTGAATACCTTCAACAACTAGAGATGGAAAGTAATGGGAAGATGATAGACCGGTCAGAAACAAAGATCGAATATCACACCGCTCCCATAATTTGGGGATCACGTGGAACTAACTTCCAGCATAGTTTCGCCCAACATCTGCTACAAAGTCCGACCATCACGCCATGTGATTTCATTGCCATCACAGAGGACGCAAAAAAAGACACGACCGGAAAGGCATTACTCGCGAATTGTCTCGCCCAAATCGAAGCTCTAGCATTTGGAAATCAAAAACAAAAAGCCCTAGAGGAAGATGCGAAGCCTTCACGAATGATTGAGGGTAACCGCCCATCAAATATAATTTTAATGGATGAGCTTAATGCGCCGTCAATCGGTCGGTTGCTCGCATTGTACGAACACAAAGTATTTGTCCAAGGACTGATATGGAATATCAACTCGTTTGATCAATGGGGCGTCGAGCTTGGAAAGTCTTTAGCAACGGTTATTGGAAAGCGATTGGGCAACGAGGATGCGAAGTCCGATCGCATGACATCCAACTCAAATCTAATAGAACGAATAAAAATGACGAACCAGCGGACTATTTCGTAATAAAGTGTTCTCTATAGTATTTAAGCTCTTCGATAGATTCATAAACATCGGCTAAAGCCTCGTGTTTGCCATGCTTTACCATGCCCTTAACTATCGCTGGCGACCAACGTTTCGCTAACTCTTTTAAAGTCGACACGTCCAGGTTTCGATAATGAAAATAAGACTCTAATTTCGGCATCCATCTCGCCATGAAGCGCCTATCTTGGCAAATAGTGTTCCCACACATTGGCGTGGAAGTCTCAGGAACAAATTTTCTCATATATTCAAGTGCCAAGTGTTCAATATCACTTTCTCGCATAGAAGATGCCTTAACTCTTTCTGTGAGACCGCTTTTCCCGTGAGTGCTCGTATTCCACTTGTCCATTTGGTCGAGAATAGCGTCAGATTGATGCACTACCCACACTTCTCCTTCGTCCACTATATTTAAATTGGAATCGGTCACCACCATTGCAAGTTCAATAATATGGTCACTATCTGGAATGAGTCCAGTCATCTCCATATCTAACCAAATTAAATTTTCAGTACTTTGAGGCATAATAATGATTATAACTATCAATCATAATAGTGTTCTCCGATACACTCTTTAAATCTTAACAATTCTTTAATGATCATGATGAGTAACATTTTTTCTTACGTATTCCTTTTCTTTGTATTGTCAGCAGCATCGATAAAATTGTGGCTTTCATGGCGACAAATAGTAACAGTTAAGTCGCACGAAGGTAGTGTACCTAAAGCATTTTCTGAGGATATTCCGTTAGAGGCCCATCAAAAAGCTGCTAATTACACGGTAGCTAAAATGAAGCTCTCCAATGTGTCTACCGTTATTGACACGGTACTGCTGCTAGCGTTGACATTTGGCGGCGTATTGAATTGGCTATTCGAGGTTTCCGAATTAACTTCGCAGGGAAATATTCTGTCTGGCTTGGTGTTCTTTGGACTTTTGGGACTCTTCATAACCGCTGTTCAATTACCTATCGACCTATACAAAACATTTATTCTTGAAGAAAAATTTGGGTTTAATAAAATGTCCCCATCGCTATTTATTAAAGACTTTTTCATCGGACTTGTTGTAACTGCTGTCATTGGCTCCGTGTTCATTGCAGGTTTATTATGGGTCATGGAAACAGCGGGAATAAACTGGTGGTGGTACGCGTGGCTTCTTGCAATTTCATTCTGGTTTTTCATCCAATACATCTCCCCAACGGTTTTAGCGCCTATGTTCAACAAATTCTCTCCACTTGAGAATGACAATTTAAAAGAACGTATTGAAGGATTACTTAAAAAGTGCGGCTTTCAGTCCGGAGGATTATTTGTAATGGATGGTAGCCGTCGGAGCAGCCACGGCAATGCGTACTTTACTGGATTCGGAAAGTCAAAGAGAATTGTATTTTTTGACACACTTATTAACAAGCATAGTGCGGACGAAATCGAGGCCGTTTTGGCACATGAATTAGGGCACTTCAAGCTACGGCATGTTTTAAAACTGACATGTTTCATGGTGATTGTAAGTTTAGTGTTTTTTGGACTACTCGGAGCGCTTCAACAGTCGGCATTCGTACATGAAGGACTCAACCTTAAAGCGTTTGGCTCTTCATCAATGCTCCTAGCAGCATTTTATTTTGGTTTACCTCCATTTTTATTTTTGTTCCGACCAGTATTTGCAGCATATTTAAGAAAAAATGAATTTGAGGCAGATGCATATGCCGCGCAGCAAGCACCAGCTAAAGAGCTAATTAAAGCGCTCATCAAGCTGTATAAAGATAACTCATCAACATTAACGCCAGATAAACTTTATTCAGCATTTTATGATTCGCACCCTCCTGCTTCAGCACGAATAGCCAGGCTTGAAGCATCTATGAATTAACCCAAAAAAACTAAACGTATATATGAATAAGATTACAGAGAATCTCGTCAGACAAAAATGTAAGCCTTGTGAAGGAGGCATTGACCCCATTCCAGAAACTCAAGTAAAGCTTATGTTGAACGGTTTAGAGGGATGGGGGTTCGAGAACGGCAAAATCAGTAAAGTCTACGAATTCAAAGACCACCACCAAATGCTGGCCTTCGTAAACGCACTTGCTTGGATATCACATAGAGAGGACCATCATCCAGATACCTCTTTATGCTATAACACTTGCAGCGTAACCTATACGACACACGCCATTGATGGTTTAAGCGAAAATGATTTCATTTGTGCGGCTAAAGTCGATCACTTGTTTGACTTTTAAAAAAGCCTGTGATGACTTCCGGAAAGTCTGTGACGTGAAATATTCACACTCTTGAAAGCTGATTTACCCACATCAAAGGGAACGATTATTGCGGCGCACGGTAGGCACTACTCTGTAGAGCTGATAGATGGCTCAATAGTTATGGCTTATCCAAAAGGAAAAGCAACGAAATATGCGTGTGGTGATGAGTGCATTATCAGCTTATCGGGCTCTGAAGGCAGAATCGTAGCGATCGATGAACGCTCGTCAATATTTTGGAGATCTGACACATACAAACAAAAGCTAATAGCAGCTAACGTCACGATGCTCGTCATGGTCGTAGCTACTGACTTGCCGATCAACCATTCTTTGACTGCGCGTTGTCTAATTGCTGCCGAACAACAACGCATCAAAGCAAGGATTCTCGTTAACAAATCAGATCTGGGTTTATCCGATTCAATAAGACAATTCATTAGGAAGTACACCCATTTAGGGTACGAACCCATCGACGTTTCAGCAATCAACAACACAACCACAATATTAAATATTATTAAGGATGAACGCATCGTGTTGGTCGGTCAATCGGGGGTTGGAAAGTCAACGATTGTCAACAATATAATCGACACAGCACACGCCAGAACGGCGTCAATTTCAACTAAACTCCATACAGGGAGACATACAACTACTCACGCCGAACTATATAGACTAGACGAGACGACTTCGCTAATTGATTGCCCAGGGTTACAGTCGTTCGGATTAAAACATATCGCGCCAAAAGATCTAGCCAATTATTTTTCCGAATTTCGAACGCACCTCAATAAGTGTCAATTCGATAACTGCACACATACCGTCGAACCGAACTGCAAAGTCATCAATGCGGTTCACAACAACCTGATTGAGTTAAGCAGGTGGGATGAATACAAAAAAATATTGACAGAAATAGGACGCTAAAAAGTAACGAAAGCTCTACTCTAGCTCATCCTGTAAGCAGGACATCAACTAGAAAAAATACTAAAATCCATAGCAGAAGGCTTCTTATAAAAAATGCGATGGCACGCGTAATTGTTTCTTTAGTCATCATTTGACCTAGTGCTCCAAACAAAGGTTTATAACCGCTACCACTGCCCCCTGATGTCTCACCACCGTACTGGATATTAAGCGCACCTCCACTCGTCGACAGCAACTCAGACCACAATCTCAGACCAGATTGCTGCCCCTGAGATCGCCAGCATCTAAGTGCCGTTTCAAAATCGCCCACAAAAGCATATGTGAGCACAAGAATCTTGTGGGGCAACCATATGAGTACCGCATATCCACGCACTATAAACTGATTACGCACA
>JAOEKQ010000013.1 GCA_028379895.1 Burkholderiales bacterium | reverse complement strand
CTTGACGATTATTGGTGGAGAAACGCTCAATTTGACTGCAACCGTATCCGCTGGTGCTCGAGATATGTCTGGTACAACTACCAGTATCAATTCAAATATTACTCAAACCGTGACTAATTTTACTGCAGGAGCTCAGATCGGGGTCGGAAACGTAGCTCCTTTAGCTGCCTCCGCGCTTATTCAGATAACCGATGTGAATGGCGCCAATGGTGGCGGAAGCGTTGGCTTGGGTATACCAACAATTACCAATCAACAATCGCAAACTGATAATTAGAGTTACGTTTGAGTTTAAGTGGACTTGTTTTCCTGAGGATTAAAATTTTCAAGAAGATATACTTTCATGTGTTCTCTAAAGGATTTTCCTCCCATCCAAGCGAAGACCAAGACCAATACGCATAGTCCTGAAAACTGTAGTTCAAATAGTATTCTTGGATCAGAGAAAAGTGTAGTAACTGAATTCTCTTGTATGTAAATACGCAGAAGGTTGAGTAATGATGTACCAATAAATCCTAAGAACAGACCGATGGCGAGTATGTGAAACCGGAAGTATCCCTCAAGTTTTGTTCCCGATTCATCTGAGCTAAGTTTCCCTACAAAAACCGGGATGAATCCACTCAACACAGGAGGCGCGTTTTTTCGTCCTAGCTTGAGTACTCCAGAATTATCTATTTCAGTTTTAATATCAACGTATCTGTTAGCAGATAGGCGAATACTATCTTCCATTTGCTCTTTTGTTTTGTTGGACCTTAAAGTTATCCGTTGGAACATAATTACGCACTCTTTATCTTAAAAAACTTCACAAGCATAATCGCTGCCATCGGTAGCGAAATCGCTATGACTGCAACCGTGATAAACAGAGTTCCAAGTTCATCATAGTTCGCTGCAGTCGTGATCAGACCTGTGTCTCGGTCCTTGACCTCTCTTGCGACCGTATATAGTTGATTGAGGTATTTCGTACCTAGCTGTGCCGCTGATAAGGCTAAGTTGGCGAAAGAGGCCATCACAGCAAAAAAAGTGGCCTTTAAATTTTGAGGCGCGGAGTTTGCAATCCAAGCCAACATTGGCACCATCGCAATTTGACCAAGTGGAGATTCCATTGCGGTATCAATGACGGCGATAAAGCGTTGATCGACGACCCCGTCTGTCATCTGTGCAGTCCAGTAATGAAATCCATAGAACATTGCGATATCGGGAACCATCAGGAGAGTACCTACAATTGCAAGCGCGCCAATAACGTAGGCGATTGATTTCTCAGCCATGAATTTTCTGAAAATAATCATACCGAATAGCGCCAGAAACGAGGCAATGAGGGAGAGTTTTGCAATGAAAGATTGGTCGAATTCCAGAACGTCAATCATCCACCATTGGGTCCCGGCACCCGTTGAGGGTACTGCCCTGTATGCGAAAATAATAATTGCTGTGCCGATCAGTACTTGCCGTGCCTCAGGGTCTAGTTCCTTGATAAGCCTCGACATCAGAAATAAAATAATGGCCGCTGATACGACGAATACTATTTCTTGAGCGCCTGAAACGTCGAGTAAGCCAACGCTGATGGAAAGTAGGGCGAACGCGAGACCGCCTCCAAGAATCCACCAATTAACAGTTGGGCGCTCGCTTTGTACTTGAGTCAGTGCTCGTGCCTCGCTCTTCGTGTGGCCTGATTTTATGAGCTCATTAATATTGTTACGTTGTATGAGTGAGCCAACGAGTACCCCTATGACGGAAGACAACGGTATCAGTAATCCAATTTGATACACAGATAGGTAGGCTAAGGACTTCTCTGCTTCAGGTAGCTCTGCGACTCCCTCCATCATATTGACGTTCAGTAAAGCAACTAAAATGCCACCGACGATGATTGCGAGCCTTCCTAATAATTGCATCGTGGTGTGCATGGACCGTATGAGCGTTGGGTCAATCGGCTTTCCAGATCGATCAACATTCGGGACCGCTTCGACGGTCATAGCATCGGCGACCACGTCTTGCAGTACGTAGCCAATCGGTGCGAGTAGGGACGACGTGATGAACCACACTTCTGCTGAGGCGATACGAAGCATGGCATCTGTTTGTCCAAGGAGCATAATCATAATGCCTAGGCTTGCGGCGATCATCAGCGCACCTAAGTAGACAAAGCCGCTTTTGATTTTCCAAAAAAGATCGACTAGGTGACCAATCGGCATTTTGAGTGCCCAGGGTAACATCGCCCAAAATGCTAGTCCGGCTAAAAATTCGGCAGTCAGTCCGAGTTGCTCTTTTACGTAGAAGGAGCCGACGATTTGTGTGAGTGGAGAAATACCCGCCGCCACGTATACCATCAATGGAGGCAGAAAGCTGAGTCTAAATTCCCTTACAAGACCAAGAATATGCTGGTCAAACCAGTTCCATACGCTAGAGGTCATAGATACTCCTTATGCTTAGTATTGATTGATCTCTTTGGAACAATCTGTCTTTTTTTGTTTCATGATATGTGGATACTCACCGAGCCTAATTCAGGGATAGAGAAGGTTAAATGATCCCCTGGTTTTACGAATTGTGTCGTGATCATCGTTCCCGTCATAACGATCATACCGGCTTCGATAACTTGTTTTTGCTCGAGTATTTTATTTGCGAGCCAAGAAAGCGCATTAAATGGGTGACCCAAAACATCTCGACCATATCCAGTGTCAATTAATTGATCATTTATATGAACCACGCCTTGCAGACTAGCTAGATCAAGCTCTCCCCAGTCCTCGATCATTTGGCCGGAGACGAGCCCTGCGTTCCAGGCGTTATCTGCTATGAGCGTTAACACCTCATCACTGATTCGATCATAATTCGCATTTCTATCATCTACAATTTCGAGTGCTGGTGCAATTGTATCAATCGCTTTGGCAATATCAGTCGCGTTGTAGGGGTGCTCCCTTGGGAGTAGGTCCGTTTTTAAAACTGCAGCTATTTCACATTCAATGCACACACGACCATAATCATCGGTAGCTAGGGATGCTCCATCGCTGTATATCAATTTTTTATGTAACGGCCCACTAAAAGGAGATGGAAACCGAAGGAGCTTTTGCATGACTTCTGATGTTAAGGCTACTTTGTAACCCGCGATTGAGCCTAATTTCGATTTCCTGAGCTGAAAAAGTTCAGACTGAATCGCATAGGCTTCTAGCTCACTTTTTGGCGCTAGGCGATGCGGTAAGCCTGAAAAAGATATGTTTTTATGGTGCTGCTCGACCAATAATTCGGCCGCCTCTAACGCGTGTTTTGGTCGAGTCTGCATTCTAAAGATTTGTAGTAATTTATCGTGCTAATGATGTGTGTATTAGAGGCCGTAAGCCCATTTTCATAATACGGATGTATTAGTGTAACATTCATCACTTCGAGCTCAGATCGTATGGCAGACGGGTTTACGTTACGTGATGGGTTTTGTTCTATTGACCATTTAATTTTCGGCACGTTGATTTATGTTTTTTGCTGCACTTAATCGTATATTAGCCTTTTGGACCTCTTTAGCTTTGTTGGCTCTGCTTGCGCCGTCGGTGCTTGCTCAAAGTGAAAGTGAGTCGGTCGTCATGAAGCTTCAGGACGAATTCGTCTATGGACGTAATCGCGGGCCAAAGATGGGCTACATTGAACCTGAAGTGTTCGAACCATTGTCCGATCCGCTGTACCGAGCAGGATATAAAAACTACCGGCCTGTTGGGGTGACAGGCGAGCAAATGAGAATGAATGCGATGGATCGAACTAAAGATTTAGGGACGATTCTTGCGTGTGCAGATGGATGGTTTTGGCCGTTTTCAAGAACAGCGAGGAACAACGAGCCAGCGGGTTTGGAGGTCGAAATTCTAAATTCAATCGCGAAAAAGCATGACCTCAATATTGATATGATGTGGGTCAATATGAGCACTCGTTTTGGTTACGGAGCTCCGGGAGGGGCATTTGATCTTTCCATCAATCGAGGATTATGCGATATCGTCTTAGGACTTACTGTGACGGGCTCAGACGATCATCAACTTGATCCCAGTCAGATTGTTTATAGCAAACCGTTTATGAGCACAGGCTTTGTTCTAGTGACTCAAGGGCCTGCGCAGGGCTTAACCAGTTTAGACGATGTTAAGGAAATGAATGTAAAACTCGGTTTACCTGCATATTCGCCAATGAGTGATTATGCGGACGAGAATGGAATTCCGCATGATACATTTTTTCAAAATTTCAGAGTTATTGATGCCATGGTTGAAGGGAAGGTTGATGCCGCGATGATTTGGTCCGGAGCTATTTCTCAGGCAAAACTCAATCGGCCAGAAGGCCAGTTTCAAATGGTCAAAGGATACGTCCCGATTCCAGAGATGCGCTGGGACAGCGCATGGGGTATCAAAAAAACAGAAATAGAATTTAAAGAATTTATCGACGAGGCGTTCGATGAGATGCTTGAGTCGGGAGAAATCAAAAGGATTGTTGAGCGATATGGGATGCCGTTCTACCCTCCTATGAATTAATATTGTTCAGTAGAGATTTATATTTTCATTATTGAGATTGATTAGGGGAAAAACTGATGGATTTTGAAACAATTGTACATTTCAGCGTGATGTCCGGAGGTTTATTGCCGTTGATGGGACTTCTGTTTCTAGTCACCATCATCGTTATCGTGGAGAGGTTGTATTTTTACCACCGTGTAGTGAGTAGTGGTTCGACGTTAGAACATGACCTAAACGTTGTGGAATTTCAAAATGCAGATCAATTCAAGAAGCTTGAGGGTCATTACGAGACTACATTGCAAGTAGCGCTTATAGGCGCTGCAACGTCAGCGAATAATGATGATGCGCAGACTATGGACCGTAAAATAGAAGAGTCCATCATGTGGCAATTACCTAAGCTAGATCGTGGGATCTGGGTTTTAGACACCTCTGTCACTTTGGCGCCTCTGATGGGGCTATTGGGGACTATTATTGGAATGGTTCACGCATTTGATATTTTGGGCGCAGCAGATAATTCAGGGACCTCCACAAAAATGGTCACAGGTGGTATTGCAGAGGCACTTGTCGCTACTGGTGCAGGACTTTTAATCGCAATAGTTGCTGTACTTTTTCTCAATCATTTCAACAAGCGTATTCGTGTTGCGTTACATCAAATGGACTTGATTAAGATCATGCTCATTAACCGTTTGCAACGAAACGCCTAAGCGTTCAGTTGATTATGTATAAAAAAAATATTAGTACGTTGGGAAATGCCCATGTTTAGACGAAATAGAAATAGCTATTTTGAGGCGGAACGTCCGAGGGTAGAGGTCATTCCGATGATTGATATCATGATGTTTCTACTTGTTTTTTTCGTGGTGTTGTCGGTCAATATGATTGCTGGCACGGGCGTTAATATGAACTTGCCTGGGTCCAAGACGACCGAAGATATTCAAGAAGCGACAATAACTGTAGGTGTAAAAAAGGATAATCAATTTATTGTAGATGGTGAAACTATCTCGGGAGAGAATCTAACGGCAAAGTTACTTGAGCTTAAAGAAAATCGTAAAGTTGCAGTTATTATTGCCGGAGATAAGGATGTCGAATTGGAGACGCTAATCAACGTCATGGATAGCGTTAGAGGCGCGGGTATCAACTCTGTTGGCATTGCCGCGATTGCGGCAAGTCAGTAGCGTTAACCAAGTTACTTTATATGTTTGGAAAATATCGTCCAGTAAAGGCGCTTTGGCCTGAGCTTCATATAAAAGACAAGAAATTCATGCCTTTGTGGGCTGCGCTTCTAATCGCACTTTCATTAGAATTTTCCCCATTTGTCGGCCAATATCTCTATGGATTGCTAGGTCTAGAGGCAATATTCGAAGAAGAATTTGAGGATCTGCCTGAGATAAAGATGACAGTACAATTGAATCAAAGGCCCGTGACAGAAGTGCCACCACAAAGTCCGACTGAGGAAGAAGAGGAAGACGAAATTACAGAGCTCGATTTAGAGGAAATTAAAAATACAATTCCACTCGTTGAGCCACGTCCTTTGCCTAATGAGGTACCGTCGGAGATCATTCTGGTACAACCAAAAGTTGAGGAAGAGGACGAAGAGCCCGCATTACCGTCTGTCTTTCAAGATGAAAAGCCAGTTAACAAGAAGCCGTTTCCTAAGTACCCTAGGGAGGCTGAGGATAATATGATTGAGGGTGATATTACTGTCTCAATTACCGTTAATGAGGACGGCCGCGTAATGGATGTTCAGGTTGTAAGTGCAAATCCAGCAGGTGTTTTTGATCAGGAAGTTTTAAATAAGGTACGGCAGTGGCAGTTTAAGAGAGATGGAACGATGTATGAGGCAGAGCAAAAGTTCATTTTTAAGATTGATCCTTGGACAAAATATTAAGAAGTTAAAGTTAAGACGAAAAAAAGCCCGATTTATCGGGCTTTTTTTTATGGACTGCGATTACTTTACCCGTATACCGCTTGTGGAAGCCACGTGATGATCGATGGGAACACAACACATAAGAAGACTGCCAAAGCCTGGATCGCAAGAAAGATCAATGCGGATCTGAATATCGTTGCCATACTGATCTCCGGAGGACACACACCCCTGAGGTAGAAAAGGGCATAGCCAAAAGGAGGCGTTAAAAATGACATTTGCATATTCACTAGATAGATCACACCGAACCACAGAACCACAACACTACTATCGACACCTGGTAGCCCAAAAAGACCATCAAAGCTCAATGACTGAATGATTGGTATAAAAATGGGGACAGTGAGTAGCAGGATACCAACCCAATCCAAGAACATTCCCAAAAAAACGAGAATGAACATCATGAGTAAGAGAATGCCGTAAGGGCTCAGACCGGTCCCCAAGATTGTCTCCGTAATAAAGTCTTGACCGCCCTCTAAGATGAAGAAGCCGACAAATATTGACGCACCAAAAATTATCCATAGCACCATCGCGGATGCGCGCGCAGTCGTTACAGAAGCGTCTCTAAGTGCCTGAAGCGAAAACCTCTTATGAATAATTGCGACGATAATTGCGCCAAATGAGCCAATACCTGCTGCCTCAACTGGTGTAGCAATACCACCGAAGAGTAACCCAAGCACTAAAAAGACCAAGAAAATCGGTGCGATGAGATTTCTAAACAGTCTAAGTTTTTGAGCGAATGAAACCCGTTCTTCGCTCGGAAGCGCTGGCCCTAGTTTTGGATTCAACATCGTTCTAAACAACACATAAGCGATATACATGCCCGAGAGCATCAAACCAGGAACCAAGGAGCCCAGATAGAGCTGACCAACAGATTGTTGCGCTATAACCGCGTAGAGAATCGCAAGAATCGAGGGTGGAATGAGAATACCTAAAGTACCTCCCGCCATAATGGATCCTAAGGCTATCTTATGGTCATAGTTGCGCTTTAGCATGGCGGGAAGGGCGATGATACCCATCGTGACTACCGCTGCGCCGATCACTCCAACCATAGCGGCTAGAATGGTGGAGGCTAATATGGTCGCTGCTGCAAGTCCGCCATTAAGCCCGCCCATCCATTTGTAGACCACGTCGAACATTTCTTCGATCAAGCCTGCTTTTTCAAGCATGGACGCCATGAATATGAATAGTGGAATAGCAGCCAAGTCAGCATTGGACATCAACGGATAAATACGCGTCGGAATAATATTTACCATGGTCTGTCCACCGACCAAGTAAATGAACACCACTCCGAGTCCACCGACTACAAACGCCATTGGAAGGCCCGCCATGAGCAACAGGGCCAAGGTACCGAACATCAGCAGGGTGAGGGTCTCAATTTCTGTTTCCATCAAGGATTCAGCGAAGGAGAACAGGAACCGCTCATCCTCATAAGGATCGTAAAACAGTATGTTAATGAGCTCGACAATGCATATAAACGAGAATCCAGCGGTTGCCAGAATTAAGGCCCACTTCAACAACCCATTAGGGCTTGTCTGATTAGGAGTGATTGATGGAGTCATGCGGCACCTCCAGAAATTTTTCTGAATAATTGAATGTCTTTTACGAGCTTAGATAGGCCGGCAAGGGTCAACAATATGGCACCCAAAACCATCATGCCCTTGACGGGGTAAATTTGTATTTGCCAGGTTTCTTCTGTGACTTCTGCCATATCCAAAGCGTCGAAAAAGAAGCGCCAGCAACTTCCTGCTAACGCCAGCGCAAAGATAAAAAAGAATATGGAAGTAAAAATATCAGTAGCAACCTGGGCGATTCTTGACATCTTGATGTACACCACATCGACCCTGACGTGATCGCCATGGAGAAGGGCAAAACCACCCGCCAACAGATATTGCATTCCAAATAGTAAATAGGATGATTGATGCGCCCAAATTGTAGGTGCATCGAAAATGTATCTCGAAATCACCTCAAAAAAGTAAACACAGACTGCATTTACAGTCCAAAGAGAAACAAATAGTCCCGATGCGTTGGAGCTCCAATCCAGCATTCGAGTTAGTTTGTTTCCTTCGTATTCATTATTCTCCGGAATAAGTTCGTTGACACGTGCTCCATTGGAGAACCACATGAAGACGAAAGGCATGAGGGCTAACCACCCCCAGTAGATCCAATGCGGTAAAACGAAATTTGTTGCTTGATCCATAGTTTTCTCTCAATTTTTCTTGATAAGAGAACGGCGGATAATGGTTTATCCGCCGTCATGAACAATTAAGGCATTTAGGCCGTTAAAGCTTTAAACCCTTCACGTCTTCCTCGGTGAGGTAGCCCATATAAGGATTAAGCATAAAGTCTTGCTGTAGTTTAAAAATGCGTGACGCATCTTTATCTTTCTTAGCCCATTCGTACCAAATTGGGACCGCCGCTTTGCGGAACTGAACAACTTCATCGGCCGATAGTCTTTGCACCTTGGTTCCTTTACTTAGAAACTTTTCCATGGCCGCATTATTGGCTTTTTGAATATTAACGTAATGGTAAACCGAGTAGGTTTTAACTTGTTCTTCAACAAATGTTTGCATCGGCTTAGAGAGTCGTTTCCAGGCCCTCATGTTCACAGTCAAATCCATAACGTCAACAGGTTGATACAGTGAAGTTTGCCCTGGAGGGCCTGCACAGATGATGTAATTTGTTACTTCGGCAAAGCCGAGGTCGTAATTAATAGCAGGGCCAACGTAGTCGGCTGCATCGACTGTTCCTTTTTCTAATGCTGGGTAGATATCTGAACTTGGAAGACTTGTTGTGCTAACCCCAAACTTTTCGAATACCTGTGCCACCATGCCGCCAGGCAATCGTATCTTCATACCTTTTAGATCTTGTAGCGTTTCAACAGACTTTTTTGAATGAATGATATTGCCATCGTGATGAATAGGACCTACATAAAAAAGCCCTTTCTTTGCAAAAATCTCTCTTGTCATGTCCAGCATGTTCAAACCATAGAACATCGTATCCCATTGACTGGTTTGATCTGGACCTGCTGGATAGGATGTCAAAAACACAGATGCTGGAATTTTTCCCGACCAATAAATAGTAAAAGGATTCATCGCTTGAAGCACGCCCGTACGCACGGCATCGAACAAAGCGCTGTTGTCAGCAGCAACTGATCTCGCTGGAAAGGGTTTTATAGCGAGTTCTCCACCAGATCTCTCTTTGAAGCTGCCTGCCCATTCCTCGAAGAGTTTGTAACCAGTAGTTCCAGCATCCCAGCTGGTTTGTACTTTCCAAGTTGTAGTTTTTGCAGCTTGGGCATTTCGAATAAATGGTGCGCCAATTAGCGCGGCACCGAGACCAGTCTTAAGAAGCCCTCGACGCGTGCTGTTGGTTTTCTCCTCGACAGCTTCGCTAGTCTTGATGGGTAGAGTTTTTGCCATGTCCAATTCCCTGTGATTGTTTTGTTGAATTTATTATGTGACTGGAATGTCACGCCGTGATTTTAGATAACATCGTATGATGATAGATAAACGCTTGCTATTCAAGGTCAAAGTCTATTTTTTATTGCCAAATTAACCGGTATTTTATGTTTTATTGTAAACTCTTTTCGCTTGGTGAATCACTAGGCGTTCCCGTTTAATGTTTCGCTCGTAACTAGAAATCTATAAATTCAAGAAATACAAGTATGAACAGGAAAACAAAATGCCAGTGATATCAAAACGGTCTAGTCAATTAGGAACAGAAAATGCCTTTGTTGTATTGGCCGAGGTTGGAGCGCTCCAGAGGCAAGGCAAAGATATATTGTCCTTTTGTATCGGCATGCCTGATTTTCCTACGCCTTTGAACATTCAGGATGCCGGAATCAAAGCCATTCAATCTGGTAAGCACGGTTACACGCCATCAGCAGGAATTCCTGAGTTACGAAAAGCTGCGGCGACGTATCTCAATGAAACCCGCGGATTGAACTATGATGCCGCTGATGTTGTAGTAGCCGCAGGTGCCAAGCCGTTCATTATGTACTCAATTCTTGCAACGACTGATTATGGTGAGGGGCATGAGGTTATCTACCCGAACCCTGGGTTTCCAATTTACGAGTCTCAAATCAAGGTCAATGGCGCGGTGCCAGTTCCGCTTCATTTGCGTGAGTCTAGGGGTTTTAATTTTGATCCTGAAGAGCTCGAGTCCAAACTCAATGACAAAACACGACTTTTGATTCTAAATTCACCTCAAAATCCAACGGGTGGGATTGTATCGAGGGCTGAGCTGGATAACATTGTTGCGATTCTTGATCGATATCCAAATGTGTGGGTTTTTTCCGATGAGATTTACTCACAACTATGTTTTGAAGAGCCGTTTATTTCTATTGCAAGTTTTCCAAGTATGACGGAGCGTACGATTGTTGGCGACGGGTGTTCGAAAACCTGGGCAATGACGGGCTGGCGGCTAGGATTCGCTGCGAGTAAAGCACTTGCGCCAATATTTACGAAATGGGTTACCAACACTGAGTCATGCGCGTCACACATCACACAGTGGGCCGGTGTCGAGGCGCTTACTGGTGATCAAACTGGTGCCGATATGATGCGTTCCAAATTTATGGAACGACGTGATTTAATTGTTGACCTTCTAAATAAAGTTCCTGGAATTACATGCTTAAACCCTGGCGGTGCATTCTATGTGTGGCCAAACGTAACCGAGGCATGCGAGATGATCGGTGCCAAAGACTCTGAGGAGTTTAGGCAGCGTTTATTGCTTGAGTCCGGGGTTGCCGTGTTAGCTGATATTCACTTTGGTCGACGTGTTCCGGATGATGGTCAACATATTAGATTTAGTTATGCTGCTTCAAATGACGATATTATTGAAGGCGTTGATCGATTAGATGTTTTTATTCGAAAAAATACGCGCTAAGTAGCAGGAATAGGCTGTATCCGAGTATTACGCCGTAAACTTTTGAGCATGCTCGCGGATGTTGTGAAATTCAATATCGGGCCAGCGCTCCATAGTTAGATCTAAATTTGGTTTAGAAGTAGCCAAAAATGCCAGACTGCCAGAAGCGTCATGTGCCAAATTGCCGGCAAGCTGTCTCTCAAATTCGCTGAGCTTCTTTTTATCTGATGCAGTGATCCACCGTGCGCCAAAAAAGCTCAATGATCTTGTGCTGGCTTCAACGCCATATTCTACTTTTAAGCGATGTGAGACCACCTCAAACTGAAGGAGACCAACTGCGCCGAGAATCATTTCATTACCCAAGACTGGCTTAAATACTTGAATCGCACCTTCCTCTCCAAGTTGCTGGAGTCCTTTTTGTAGTTGTTTACCCTTTAAAGGGTCCTTGAGCGTTACTCCCTGGAATAACTCTGGTGCAAAGTATGGAATTCCTGTGAACGCTAAGGACTCTCCTACCGTGAAGGTGTCGCCGATATCAATGCTTCCGTGGTTAAGAAGGCCGATGATATCGCCGGGCCACGCATCTTCAACCGTTTCACGACGTTGGGACAGAAAGCTGACTACTTGACCAGCGCGAATTTCTTTACCACTGCGTACATGTAGTAATTTCATTCCCCGGGAAAAACGACCAGAGCATACACGCAGAAAAGCGATTCGGTCACGGTGTTGCGGATCCATGTTGGCTTGAATCTTGAATACAAAGGCTGAAAAACTATTTTCTTCAGGATCAACTTGTCGTTCGATAGCAGGGCGTGCTCTCGGTGATGGTGCGTCGTCGACTAATGCCTCCAACGCTTTCACTACACCGAAATTATTCATTGCTGATCCAAAGAAAACTGGAGTAAGTTCACCTTCAAGAAAATGCTCCTTGTCAAAATCTCGGCCATCTTCTCGTATTAAGCTAACCTCGTCTTTTGTCTCGCTGACTTCTGATGAAAATTGCTCACCCACTATTTTGTCATCGAGACCTTTGACGGCTGTTCCGTTTTTTTGATCCGGGCTGTTCACGTCGAAGAGAAGTGTTTCGTCTCTTGCTATATCGTAAATGCCTGCAAGTCTCTTTCCCATGCCAATGGGCCACGTCATGGGAGCGCAATGAATATTAAGCACCTCTTCAATCTCGTCGATGACCTCTAGCGGATGCCTACCCTCACGATCCAATTTATTCACGAAAGTAATGATTGGTGTATTTCTTTGGCGACAAACTTCAAGGAGTTTTATTGTTTGTGCCTCGACCCCTTTGGTACAGTCAATCACCATTAAAGCAGCATCGACTGCGGTTAGCACCCGATAAGTATCTTCTGAGAAGTCTCTGTGACCCGGGGTATCTAAGAGGTTAATAACGCAGTCGCGATATTCAAACTGCATCACCGAACTGGCTACAGAAATGCCGCGTTCCTTTTCAATGGCCATCCAGTCTGAAGTAGCAAATTTACTCGATTTACGAGATTTCACGGTCCCTGCAGCTTGTATTGCACCACCAAACAACAATAACTTTTCGGTTAAAGTTGTTTTGCCGGCATCGGGGTGAGAGATAATCGCAAAGGTTCGGCGTCTCTTCGCTTCTATTGCGACTTCTTTTTTTGTCTGTTCCACAGGTTTGATGTAATTACTGAACCAAATTGTTCTACGTACTTGTATCGGAAGCGCATTCTAACGCTCCATTGCGTTTCTTGCTATTGAATTTATAAAGTAAAAAATTAGCGTTTGGACGTGTCAAGCGGGAGTCGTTCAAGCAGGATGTCTTGTAAGCGTGTTTCGATCGCGGGTTTGATTTTTGTGTGAGTTAGGATGTAGAAATGTCTTTCCTGGATTGATTGTAGGACTTGCTCAGCGACTTGCTCAGCTGATATTTTCCCAGATTCAACGGCTTTTTTGAGGTTTTCTTCCATTCTAAGATCATCGTCGGATTTAGTTCGGGTTTCCCGAAGATTATCAGGTCTATTTCGTTCTGAATTGGCAATAGCCGTAGGAACGTAGGCTGGACATAAAACAGAGCACCGAACATGTTCTGATACATTCGTTAAATCATGGTGAAGACACTCTGTCATAGTGACCACCGCATGCTTCGTAGTGCAATAGAGGCCCATCCCATTAAACGACATGAGTCCGGCAACTGATGCCGTATTGACTATGTGGCCCTCTTCTTTTTGTTTTAATAAAATTGGAGTGAAGACGCGGATGCCGTGAATGACGCCCCAAACATTAGGCCCCATTGCCCATTCCCAATCCTTAGTTGAGTGTTCCCAAATGAGTCCGCTAGGAGCGACGCCTGCGTTGTTGCAAACGATATTAATGGAACCAAAATGCTCAATCGTCCGGTGCGCTACATTCTCGACATCTTCCCCGATGGAGACGTCGCATTTTATACCTAAGGTATCAATGTTATTTCGTCTAAGCTTGCTAACGGCAGTTTGTAATGGGCCGTCCTCTATGTCCGCAAGGACTATTTTCATGCCCTCTTTCGCAAAGCGTTGTGCCATTGCGAAGCCGAGACCGCTTGCCCCTCCAGTAATTACTGCAACCTTATTTTTGAGGTTTTTCATTTTTTCTTCCAAAATTTAACTTTTTGATCGTCTAGTATGCCATGAGCATGAGATAATCATAGGCAAGGAGATCTGAATTATGCACGAGCAATTTGTTGGAACCCGAGCGGTTGATCCTAAGCAACAATTTGATTTGAAGCGCCTACAGGATTATTTAGAAAAGCATATCGATGACTTTAAGGGGCCGATATCGCTAGAGCAATTCAGCGGTGGACAGTCGAATCCCACATTTTTATTGAAGGCTTCGACTGGTCAATTCGTACTTCGTCGCAAACCTTCTGGAAAGTTATTGCCGTCAGCACATGCTGTCGATCGAGAGCACCGTGTCATGACCGCCCTCTATCCAACCGATGTGCCCGTTGCAAAAACGTATTGTCTTTGCGAGGATGAGACAGTCATTGGTACAGCTTTTTATGTGATGGATTTTGTGAAAGGTCGAGTTATTTGGGATGGTTTGCTGCCCGGATTAGAGACAGGTGAGCGCTTTCGTATATATGATGAATTAAATCGTGTGATCGCAGCGCTTCACTCTGTGAACCATATTGCGATTGACCTCGACTCTTTTGGCCGGCCTGGAAACTTTGTTGAGCGACAAATTAGCAGGTGGATTAAGCAATATAGGGCCTCAGAAACGGAACATATTGAAGCCATGGAGAATCTGATTCAATGGCTCCCAGATAATATTCCCCAAAGTGAAGAAGTCTCGATTACGCACGGAGATTATCGATTAGATAACGTTATTTTTCATCCTACTGAGGCGAGGATTCTTTCTGTATTGGATTGGGAGTTATCAACACTTGGCCATCCAGTGGCCGATCTTGCCTATCATTGTATGTACTGGCGGCTTACGCCGGGTGAATTTCGAGGTATCTCCGGAGTAGATCACAAAGTAACGGGAATTCCCAATGAGGAGCAGTATGTTGAGCGATATTGTGAGCGCACGGGAAGAGGCTCAATAGATAACTGGGATTTTTATATAGCTTATAACATGTTCCGTTTGGCTGGTATTTTGCAAGGTATTATGGGGCGGGTAAAAGATGGTACTGCTTCAAGTGCGCACGCGGTGGAACAGGGGAGGCGCGCCCGACCTATGGCCGAAGCAGGATGGCGACAAGTTGAGAAAATTCTCGTAAAACCGACTGCTTAAGTATCTTCACAAGTACGTGATATGAATGACTTGCATTTCATACAAATCTAAACGATAATGATTCTCATTACAATTATTGTAGGAAGTGATAAATGTATTTATGTGTATGTCGGGCAGTTCGACAATCCGAGGTCGATAGGGCAATTGATAAAGGATGCATGACCTTCAAAGATATCTCTGATCAAACTGGATGCTCTAAGGAGTGTGGTCAATGCGCACAAACCGTCAAAGGGTATATTGATCAGCGTTTTGATACACCAGCCATGGGATCTTTGCGTTTAGTCGGTTAAATACCCCAGTTGCGTCCTGCAAGAGTAATTCACAACAACACATATAAAAAAGGTTAATCGCATGAGAGCTGTTCTGTGCAAGGAATTGGGAATGCCCGATAGCTTGGTTCTTGAAGAGGTTCCTGGGCTGATACCAAGCGCGGGACAAGTTTTAATATCCGTTGAAGCGTGCGGCGTAAACTTTCCTGATACGCTCATTATTCAAGGTAAGTACCAATTTAAACCGGAGCTGCCGTTTTCTCCCGGCGGTGAGGTTTCTGGCTCTGTGAAGCAAGTAGGTCCTGGTGTTGATAATCTTAAGGTAGGTGATCGCGTAATTGCTTTTTCCACTTGGGGAGGATTTGCAGAAGAGCTTGTTGTTGATCAAAGTCGAACTGTCATTATTTCCGACAAAATGAATTATGAGAAAGCGTCTGCTTTTGTCCTGACATACGGAACCAGTTATCACGCTTTGAAGGACCGAGCTCATTTGCGAGTGGGGGAAACTCTGCTAGTTCTTGGGGCATCCGGTGGGGTCGGTATTGCGGCGATTCAGCTAGGCAAAGCGATGGGGGCGACGGTGATTGCGGCCGCTTCAAATTCTGAAAAATTAGCAATGTGTAAGGAAAATGGGGCCGACTATCTGATCAACTATGCAAAGGAAGACTTACGCCAATCGATTAAAGAGATTACCAACGGGCGAGGGGTTGACGTAGTTTATGACCCGGTTGGCGGCTTATTCTCTGAAAAAGCGCTTCGTGACATGAGTTGGGGAGGTCGTTTTCTAGTTGTTGGGTTCGCAGCAGGCGAAATCCCAAAAGTGGCACTTAATATCCCCTTACTAAAGGGGTGTTCAGTTGTCGGTGTTTTTTGGGGGGAATTTACAAAACGAGAACCGGAGCTAAACAAACAAAATAATCAAGAATTAATGCGCTTGTTTGATCAAGGAAAAGTTTCACCTCATATTCACAAAGTCTATCCACTTGAGAAAGCTGGTGATGCTCTAAACGAGCTACTTCAAAAGCGGGTAATCGGTAAAGTTGTGCTCTCAACGAGCGCATAAAGTTATAGGAAAAATTTGGGAATGAACGACGATTGGTTTAAGTTGATTGGAGTTCCTCTCACCACTTTAGTGATGGCGGGACAGGTATGTGCGGCTGAATATTTAACGGTAGAGCAGGCCCAAAAATTAATGTTTGGTAACGAGGCTTCTTTTGAGCAATCAGATGTAAAGCTAAATAGAGCGGCAAAAAAAGCAGTCGAGGCTGCATCTGGCGTGAAAGTAGAAAGAAGAGTTATTCCAACATGGAAAGTATTTGACGGCGGAAAATTATCGGGCTACTTCATAGTTGACGAAGTGATCGGTAAGCACGACTACATAACGTACGCAATAGCGCTCACGCCCTCCGGTGAAATTAAGCAACTCGAAATTTTGGTTTATCGAGAAAATTACGGATATGAGGTGCGCAACCCTCGTTGGTTAGCGCAATTTGTAGGGTACGACTCGCAAACCAGTTTAGACCTTGGGGAAGAAGTTAAAAATATCTCAGGTGCAACTATGTCCTGTCGACACCTTACCGAGGGAGTGAATCGGGTGTTGGCAACGTATGACCTCTTCCTTAAAACTTAGTAATAGAGCTCGACCGCTACTCGGGACAATCGTTGAGATTGGTGTCCACACTTCTGGGTGGGATGTAACGCACGATATCATTTCAACGGCCTTCAATAAAATTGAGCATATTCAAAGCTTGATGAGTCGATTCGATGATGAAAGCGAAGTGACTAAGATCAATCGGTTGAAGGTTGGCCAAGAGCTGGTTGTTTCCTCTGATCTCATACGAGTACTTGAAATCTCAAACGATATATCAACAATGAGTGGAGGAGTTTTCAGTATATCCATGGAGAGTGCTCCAAATACAGATGTACTTGAATTACAGACCAACGGCAGAGTAAAACGTTTGCAAGATGGCCTTATCGATCTCGGAGGCATAGCAAAAGGTTACGCGGTTGACCGGGCAATTGATTATCTAAGGAGTACACAAGTTGAGTCTGCATACGTTAACGCTGGAGGTGATGTTCGAGCGTTCGGTGTGCCTCATTCTATTTTGGTTCGACATCCGTCCAGGCCAAATAAATCAGTTGCTTCCATAAATTTGTCTGATAATGCTCTGGCCACGAGCGCCACTTACTTTGGTGAGGTTAATGCTGATCAATCGGGTAGGATTGTTAATCCGATGACAGGGCGGCCTGTGAAATCAGGACTATCCGTCTCTGTGATGGCTTCGACCTGTGTTGTAGCAGATGCCCTAACCAAATGTATGCTTATGTTGGAAGATAGGGTAGACCCTATACTCCATGAATTTAATGCGCGTGGCTTTTTGGTTCACGGCGACCAGGTAACTAGCTTCCCAAAAATAATCGATAGTTCAGTAAGTCATGCCAATTAAGCTAGGTCGTTATCACCAATGGTTCCTCTATATTGTTGGGGTCGTACTGACTTTATCCGGCGGAGCCTGGTTGTACTTGCATCACTTTATCCGTATCGACGGTGAATTTGGACCAGTTCACCATCCATCGGAGCACTTATTGATAACGATGCACGGGATATCTGCGGCATTAATGATGGTTGGACTCGGAAGCGTATTGCCAGGCCATGTATCAAGAGCGTGGTCGATGCGAAGAAATGTACGAACCGGTGGTTTTATGCTCACCATGATGGCGATATTAAGTTTTTCAGGTTATTTCCTATATTATCTGGGTGCTGAAGCATTTCGAGATATTACTGCGATCGTGCATTGGGTCTTTGGCCTGGGGCTACCTATTCTAGCCTGGGTGCATGTTCAGAGAGGTATCAAAACACGCGGAAAGAAATAACTAGCGCAGAGGGCAAACAAATCATGCCAGATTCAAAAAATATGAGCCAGGGGATTACCCGTAACTTAACAAACTATGGCGACCCCGGCTTCGCAGCTTATTTGCGTCGCTCATTTGCTCGGTCTATGGGGTATTCGTTAGATAGCCTAAGTCGACCCATCATTGGGATTGCGACTTCACCAAGTGGTTTCAATAATTGTCACCGTTCGATGCCAGATTTGGTAGAAGCAGTGAAGCGCGGTGTTTTAAAGCGCGGAGGTTTACCCATCGATTTCCCTACAATTTCTCTTGGTGAGGTATTTTTGTCGCCGACAAGCATGATGTTTAGAAATCTTATGTCGATGGATGTTGAAGAGATGCTTAAGGCTCAGCCCATTGATGCATGTGTCGTGATTGGTGGTTGCGATAAAACGGTGCCAGCCCAACTAATGGGTATTGCCTCTGCGAATATTCCATCGATAGAGTTAGTTGCGGGACCAATGTTGGCGATGCCATTTGAAGGTGAGCAGCTCGGAGCCTGTACGGATTGTCGTCGATTCTGGGGTAAATACCGGGCAGGTGAGATTTCCGACTCTAGTATTAATGAGATTGAGGGTAAATTAGCTACAACTGCTGGTACCTGTGCCGTAATGGGCACCGCGAGTACGATGGCTTGTATATCCGAAGTTCTTGGTATGAGTTTGCCTGGAAGCGCTGCGATACCAGCTGTTCATGCTGATCGACTACGTTTGGCAGAGGCTTGCGGTGAACGAGCAATGGAAATGGCAATTGCTGGTGCTCCACTTCCTATGGAAATCATCACGACTAAGTCCATTCAAAATGCCTTACGGGTTTTAATTGCGATAAGTGGTTCCACTAACGCAGTCGTTCATTTAGCCGCGATAGCAGGCCGAAGAGGGATCGAGTTGTCATTGGACGATATCAATCGGATCTCGGACGAAACTCCTGTTTTGGTTAACTTAAAGCCAACCGGGGAGCACTACATGCAAGATTTGTTCGCTGCGGGTGGACTTACCGGGGTGCTGCACGAATTAAAGCATCAGTTGCATCTAGATTGCTTAACAGTAACCGGAGAGACTTTAGGTGAGTGGCTGTCGGAAAAACCAAAATGGGTGGATCGAAATGTGATTCGCCATTTTAATGATCCTTACCAAAAAGAGGGTGGGTTGATTGCGTTGTTCGGTACGCTCGCCCCCACTGGTGCAATACTCAAAAGGGCAGCTGCCGACTCTGGTCTTTTTGAATGTATTGGAAGAGCAGTAGTATTTGACTCATTGGAGGACTTAAGTGCTCGAATCGACTCTGATGATTTGGATGTTTCAGCTGATGATTTTTTATTATTAAAAAATGCTGGGCCAAAAAGCGAGTCATGTATGCCCGAGGCAGGGTATTTGCCGATCCCCAAAAAACTTGCGGTACAAGGCGTCAAAGACATGGTGCGCATTTCTGATGCGCGTATGAGCGGGACTGCGTTCGGTACAGTGGTCTTACACGTCTCTCCTGATGCCGCATCCGGCGGTAATCTTGCCTTTGTACAAACCGGCGATAAAATTAGATTATCGGTAAAAGACAAAAAATTGGATTTATTAATCTCAGATCAAGAATTAGTCTCGCGAAAAAAAGACTGGGAAACGCCCGACAGTCCTACAAGAGGATATGCTCGCCTGTATCATGAGACGGTGACCCAAGCACCTTTAGGATGTGATTTTGAGTTTCTACGCTTCAAATAAGTAGAATCCACGAGAAAAATATGATGTACCTAATCATCCTTTTCGATACCGCACCATTGGGTAATGAAATGACAGATTACTCTACTCACATCAACGGTGCTCTGAATAGATACTGATTCGTCAACCCCATGAATATTTAAGGCCTCTGGACCGTAGCAAGTAGCTGGAATATGGCCATAAAGCTGGAATGTTCTGACATCAGTTGTAGCTGCACTTGCGAATAACGCTGCAGGACGACCTAATTCTCTCTCATGCATACTGCCTAAGAGACTAATAAACTCACCATTTGTATCGATAACGCAGCCCGGCGACTGGAATCCACTATAAGTAATAGTATGTTTAATATTTTCTAGAGTGCGATCGCTTTTGATCATATTTTCTAAGTGATCTTCGATTGCTTGCCGTATCTTTTTTGGAGCTTGGCCCGGAAAGAAACCACATCGAACGTCCATTTGACATCTTGTAGGAACCGATGAGGCCCATTCCCCGCCGGATATCTTCCCGAGATTAAATTTGACTGGCGCATCTGTTTCCCCAAACGGTGGATGCAAGTGTTTATCTTGATTCCATACAGATGCTAATTTTTTCAGGTGCTGCCAAATTTTAAATGTTGCCTCAATTGCGTTATTTCCAAGAGTATCGTGAAGAACATGAGCTGGTTTTCCAGTTATTTCTATTTGTAGCCACATGACACCCATCTGAGCTGACATTATTGTTTCGTTAAAGGGTTCGGGAATAATTGCTGCATCTGCTTTGTAACCGCGATGCAGACAGGCTAGTGCGCCATTTCCCGTACATTCTTCCTCGACCACTGATTGTAAAAAAACATCGCTAGCTGGACGATAGCCAAGTTTTTTGAGTGAGCTAAAAGCAAAAACATAGGCAGCGATTCCGGCTTTCATATCCCCACTACCACGACCAAAAACGCGACCATCTTTAACAACTGAATCAAACGGTCTAGATGACCACAAGTCTTCAGCGCCTACAGGCACGACATCAATATGGCCGTTAAGTATTAGTGACTTTCCTTTATTAGATTTAGCGTGATGAATGCCAACAATATTGTCATGCCCGTCCCATTCCCCAACTGAGGGTGAGTACCCTTCAATTTTTTTTAGTGATTCGTGATTAATGGCGAAGCGATCGATATCAAGCCCTAGATCTGAAAATGTAGCTTCCATGAAGTTTTGTGCGCTTTCCTCATGGCCAAGTAGACTTGGATGTTCGACCAGAGCGCAAATAAATGAGGTGATGTCTGCATGCTGTTCTTGATAAAGGGAGTTAATTTCCCGGGTCAGTCCAGGGTCATTAAGGAAATTACTATTATTTAACATTTTAGATATTTTAGGGCGTGATTATGAGTGATGTTTCCATTCCGCCTCTTGTAATATACGCCATTGAATTTTCCCCGATCCTGAGCGTGGTAGCTCATCAACAAATTGAACCAACCTAGGTATCTTATAAGAAGCCATCTGGTTTCGCGACCAAGAAATAATATCTTCCTCGGAAGTATTATTTTCAGCAGATGAGTTGAGCACAATCATCGCCTTGACCGTTTCTCCCCTGCGAGGGTCCGGAGACGAAATTATCGCTAATTCTTTCACGCCGGGGTGCTTGTATAGGGTTGCCTCTACCTCGGCTGGCCAAACTTTAAAACCTGACGCATTAATCATTCGTTTGATCCGATCAGAGATATAGAAAAATCCATCCTCGTCGAATGATCCTAGGTCTCCTGTTCTAAAAAATCGAACGCCGCCAATATCAATAAAACTCTCGTTGTTAGCATCCTCGCGCTCCCAGTAGCCCAGCATTAATTGTGGTCCAGAAACAATTATTTCCCCGTTCTCATTTGGGCCTAATTCTTGCATACTGTCGGGGTTTATAACTGTAGCCACAGTATCAAATGTGGGGATGCCCAGACACTGTTTCCGTAAGTCATGAGGCGGATTCATGTGTGTTTGAGAGATTGTCTCGGTCATACCATACCCCTCCATATATCGAATGCCGCATCGCTCAAATAATTTTTGCGCGACAGCTTCAGGCATTGATGAGCCTCCACCAAAAACGTTTTTTAATGAGCTTAGGTCTCGTTTTTTAACGGATGGCTCTGCTAGCAGGTCAACTACCATCGTGGGGACATTTGCCCAGTGTGTGCACCCATATCGTTCAATGAGCGCGCCGGCAATTTTTGGATCCCACCTGGGCAAGATCACTAACGTACCGGAAGCAGCGATCCCGGCATTCATACTGTGCTGCATACCGGTAACATGAAAAAGCGGCGCTGTGGAGAGCAGAACTGATGTGGCGTCCATAGCCTCCCAGATGACAGCGCCTTCGATATTTCTCATTACAGCCTCTTGCGTGTGCATACATCCTTTGGGTTTTCCGGTGGTTCCTGATGTATACAAAATAGCAGCGAGATCAGTCAGATTAAGATCGGTTTTTTCAAAGATATTAGTTTTACCTTGAGCCTGCGACCAATCAATGAGTTTGGGCGATGTCCAGAGTATCTTATGATCTGATATGACCTTAGGTACTTCATCGGAACTAGCATCCTTAATATAATCTGAATAAGTAGCTACGATAAGATGATCGATGATGCCTTGATTAATTGCTGCACTAAATTCTTCGACGACGTCTTGACTGGCTATAACTACCCTAGCTCCAGAGTCTGCACAGTAGTGATTAATTTCATCCTCAACATTCATAGGGCTAATGGGAACGACCAATCCGCCCAGAGATAGAACAGCGTAATAGCTTATAACGAATTGGGGTGATGATTGTAGGTCCAAAATAACTCGATCTCCCTTGCGCACGCGACAATTTGTTCCGAGATAACTTGCAAGTGCTCGAGTCTGATCTAGTAAGTCACGATAAGACACCGTCGTGCCATAAAATACAATGGCAGGTTTGTCCGGGAAACGTTCAGCAGACTCAACCAGGTTCTGAAAGACGGTTCTCTTCGGTATTTCGAGCTTGCGGGGCAGGTGTGTCGGCCATTGCTTTAAGTGTCTACTTTGAACCATCGGATTCTGTGAACTTGCATGAGTTCTAGATTGTAATAAATGAAAACTATACCTAAATGTGCTGAGTGCTGTTAGCTGTATACTCAAGTGCTTGTAAAAGCGTAAAATTGGAGTGTTATGTCGGGTCAACCATTAAGAGGCAAGGTCGCCGTTGTGACTGGAGCAAGTCGCGGGCTGGGTCGCGCCATGGCTGTAAGTCTTGCCGGCGCTGGAGCATCAATTGCATGTGTGGGCAGAGATGAAGCAAAGCTTCTTGAGACGAAGGCTTTGGTCGATGAAATTGGAATTGAAGCAGAGATTTTTGTCTGTGATGTACGCCATGAAGCGCAGGTTAATGAACTTGAGGCGAATGTTAGTGATCGATTTGGTCCCGTTCACATATTAGTCAATAATGCGGGAACAGCCATTCGTAAAAATCTTATTGATTTCTCCTTGGATGAATGGAATGCCGTAATAGACACGAACCTGACAGGGGTGTTCTTATGTTCACGAGCATTTGTTCCCCATATGAAAACGCATCAGTGGGGTCGTGTAATCAATATGACCTCGATCATGGCTAATGTTGGTAGTGCTGGCCGGTCAGCTTATTGCGCCTCTAAGCACGGAGTGTTGGCGATTACCAAAACAATGGCCCTTGAGCACGCTGAAGATGGTATTAATGTTGTAGCGATTAGCCCAGGTTTCTATAAGACAGATTTGACTGCTCCGTTGAGTTCAGATCCCGTTAAGAATGCTGATTTATTATCCAATGTCCCGCTAAACCGTTGGGGTGATCCGAAGCAGATCGGAGATATCGCTACGTTCCTGTGTACTGATGCCGCGTCCTTTATAACTGGTACTGATATATTATCTGACGGCGGATGGGTTGCTAAATAATCACGAGGTTGGTGAGATGAGGATGCACGTATAAGGTGAGAGTATTAGTTATTGGTGCTGGAGTAGTAGGCGTAGCCTCGGCCTGGTTTCTTGCGAAACGTGGTCATGAGGTGCAAGTCATTGATCAAGAGCCTGGCTCTGGACTTGTTACCAGTTATGCAAATGGTGGACAGATATCTGTCAGTCAAGCGGAGCCATGGTCGAACCCTGGCGCACCGCTCAAGGTGCTCAAATGGTTAGGTCAAGAAGATGCACCACTACTCTTTCGTATGAGGGCTGACTTTAAGCAGTGGTCATGGGGCCTGCGTTTTCTACTTGAGTGTTTTCCGAGCAAAACTAAAAAGAATATGCTCGACATATTGAAGTTGGGTATCTACAGCCGCCAGTGTTTGCAAGAACTGCGTGAAAATGAAGGGCTTCAATATCATCAGATCACAAAAGGTATTCTACAAATCCATACGGATGATGCTGAGTTTGAAGCAGCAAAACGACGTCTAGTCACTTTACTAGAATATGGGTTAGATATGTCTGTGTGCACAACTGAAGGTTTATTCGATATTGAGCCTGCATTAAAACAATCCTCTGTGCCTATCGTAGGTGCAACTTATGCTGCCGATGATGAGTCGGGAGATGCTCATATTTTTACTCGTCAACTTGAGGAAGCATGTATACGTCGTTTTGGTGTGGCATTTAATTACGATACGAAAATTATCGGTTTTTTGGGGTCAGGAGATACAATTAGCGGGGTTCGAATCATTGATAAGGTGGGAGAGCAAGGAATTACGCGCGCCGATGCTTATGTTGTGGCCACAGGTAGTGTGACCGATTCTCTATTGCGACCAATTGGTCTGGGTGTTCCTATTTTTCCTGTGAAGGGTTATTCCTTGACGGTGCCAGTATCTAACCCAAGTTTAGCGCCGCAGGTGTGTATCACAGACGAAAATGGAAAAGTTGCCATGTCGCGGCTAGGTAATTTTTTGAGAATGGCGGGTACTGCTGAATTGAATGGGTTTGACGTGTCTGTTAATGATGAGCGTTGTGCGGGAATTCTCAAGCGGGTTAAGAAGTTGTTTCCTGAGGGGATGGACTATAAAAATGCCAAGAAGTGGGCTGGCTTGAGACCAATGACTCCGTCCAGTGTGCCTGTAATAGGCCGTACGCGTTTTGGTAATTTATTTTTAAATGCTGGCCACGGAACATTGGGTTGGACCCTGGCCTGTGGTTCTGGATCTGCAATCGCAGATATAGTTAGCGGAGAGAGTCCCGAGATAGATTTCTCATTTAATTAAAGTTAGCAATCGAGATGTTTTAGGGGCTCAGATGTAAAAAGGCCCACAACAATGCGGGCCTTTTTTAGAGGATTTTATGAACGCTTACCAGATTAAGGCACCACCTCCATTTTGCTGAGCGACCATCATGTATAGCATCGGGATTGATAGCATAGTATTGAACCTTGACCCCATCATGGCAATTTTTGCTGACGCAGCTTTCTGATCCGCCTCAACAGTAACAATGCCTAAAGCCCTTTTCTGATTTGGCCAGATAATAAACCATACATTGGCCGCCATAATCAATGCCATCCACATGCCGATCCCGATCGCTAGGTGACCTGCACCAAACGCAAGAGCATTAACTAGATAGCCATTTCCCCAAGCCAGTATTATTCCAGTTACTACTGTGGCAAGTGCGCCGTATCGAAACCACCAAAGAGCTGCAGGCGCAATGACTTTTCCGATCGCTGGTTTCTGCTCGTCAGGTATTTTAGGCATTGACGGTATTTGTACAAAATTGAAGTACCAAAGCAATCCAATCCACATTACTCCAGCTAAAACGTGCAACCACCTCATGATGAATATTCCCCAAGCATGCGACATGCTGCTGGAGTCTCCCGTGCTAGCTGCGATAAGTAACAGTGCTACTAAAATGACTATTCCGGCAATGATAGTCTTTCCTAGCGATTGGAATAATGCGGCCATAAATGTCTCCCTGTATTTGGCATCCACTTTAAAACTATTGTTGGTTCTTTTTATTTTCAGACAGAACCAGTAACGAACTGCCTGGAGTATACCTCAGAAGCGACCACAATTAAAGGAACTATAGTAGTCGTTTAGTGTATCCAACAGCATTCAGATTGTACTTAAAGGCGCTTAATTTTTAGGCTAATCGCCAAAAATTATGGTTTCTTCATAATCCTCAACTCATGACCGATATCAGCCGCTTGGAGAGCACTATCTATTTTGTTTATCTCTGTTTTGGATAGCTTGCAAAGCGGTGGACGCACATAAGCTTTATCAGCGCGACCAAGTATTACTAATGCTTCCTTCATGCGGTTATGCATATCAAGGAACGGAGCTGAATAAAATGCTTGGGTTAGTGGGAAGATCCGGTCATTTATACTCTGAGCTAACTCTAAATCTTTATTTTTTATTGCTTGAAATAAACTGATTTGGAGATCTACGATTACACTCCCAGCACCAGATAAAAGTCCGTTTGCTCCCATGCTGAGTGATGCCATTAGCCATGAGCTGTGGGTCGTTAAGACATTGACTGGATTTGGGAGGGATTGAAAGCTTTTTATGTGTCTCTCGTGGAGCATCGGATCGTTTGACCAGTCTTTAATTGCCTTCACAGTGGGTACTGAATCGAACAATTTAAGGAGAGTTTCAAACGGGTAGCCGAGCCCGGTGCTCATCGGATATTGAAAACAAATCAGGGGGAGATCAGTTGCGTTCGCGATCTCACTAAAGTGAGCGATTGCCATTTCTGGCCTTAACTGTCCGCCCATTGACATGGTGTTAGGTGGAAAGACTAACAGGCAAGATGCGCCTCCTGCAGCCGCCATTTTTGCTATTCGTGCAGCCTCCTGACTTCCATCGGCGTAAACACCATTAATGATCGGACATTGGTCACCAACCTCATCCATGGTTAAATCAAGAATGTGCTGTTGTTCTTCAAATGAACAAGCATGTACTTCAGAGGCATGACCATTAACAGTGACTGCGGATACACCGGGGGTCTGTGCACAATCTTTTGTGTGTCTACGAGTAGCAGTGTCATTGATGGTGAGATCTTCATTGAGAAGCAATAAAGTGGCAGGAATGACTCCACTTGGAATAAAGTTTTTAAACGTGGACATTTTCATTAGCTCCTAAACGAATGAATCTACGTGCGGCCATGGCCCTTGGTAAAAGTGATTAACCACATGCGCTTGTTTTGATCCTAAGTTTCATGAACTTCATCCTATCGCAATATTAGTTATTGCTGAGCAAAATATTGATGTGTGTCGTAAGATTATGGTGATGAATCAAAACTCCACTTCACTTTGGGGTGGGCACAAAAGCTAAAAGTTAGGAGGAAAATTTGGAATTCGAGACAATGTTATTTAATGTTAAAGACAATATCGCAAGAATCACTATTAATCGAGAAAACTCGTTCAACGCGATTAATGGTCAGGCTGCAAAAGATCTCCACGATATTGTTAATCTGATAGCTGGGGACAAAAATGTTCGAGCGGTTGTCATAGCAGGCAGCGGAAATAAAGCGTTTTGTGCTGGTGGCGATATCGCTGAGTTTCATGCAAACAAGGATCGTTTAGAAGCATTGGTTCGTGAAATGACGGGGTACTTACATATTGCGATTTCTCGGTTGGCTTGGTTGGATGCACCTGTTATCGCAGCAGTGAGCGGAGCTGCAGCTGGAGCCGGATTAAGCCTTGCAGCGTGTTGTGACCTGGTCATAGCGTCTGAAACGGCTAAATTTACGAGCGCATATACACGTATTGGGCTCACGCCAGATGGAAGTTCCACTTACTTTTTGACACGGGTGATTGGACGTCGAAGAGCGCTTGAAATGTATTTAACAAATCGAACGATCACGGCTCAGGAGGCGCTTGAGTGGGGACTAGTTAACCGCGTGGTTCCATCGGCTGACTTACAAAAAGAAGTTGATCAGTTGGCGAAAGATCTTGCTGCCGGTCCCACGCTTGCGCATGGCGGCGTGAAGAGATTGGTGCTCATGTCGCCTAACGACACACTTGAGTCACAGATGGAGAGAGAGACTCGCGAAATTACTCGGATGATAGGGACTAAAGATGCTCAGGATGGAATTGCCGCATTTGTTGGTAAACAAAAACCTTCTTTTGAAGGGCGTTAAAAAGGAGACACGGGAATGCTGAGCGATCTGCCCTTTGCGACGAAGAAGACAATTGACGTGCGCGGTAAGAAGATGTCCTACATTGATGAGGGGCAGGGAGATGCGATAGTTTTTCAGCACGGCAACCCAACTTCATCTTACCTATGGCGCAATATCATGCGCTATTGTGAGGGCGCTGGAAGGCTTATCGCATGCGATTTAATTGGTATGGGGGATTCCGAAAAGTTATCAGGGTCTGACCACACTCGATATACATATGCTGAGCAAAGAGAGTACCTTTTTTCCGCATGGGACCAATTAGACTTGGGCGATCGTATAGTTTTTGTGATTCATGATTGGGGTTCTGCTCTTGCATTTGAGTGGGCGCGTAAACACGAAAATCGAGTTCAGGGCATTGTTTATATGGAGGCAATCGTCGATGCGATGAGCTGGGATGATTGGCCTGAGAATGCACGTAAGGTTTTTCAAGGTTTCCGGTCTCCCGCTGGAGAGGGAATGGTTCTTGACAGGAATATATTTGTTGAGCGAGTACTTCCTGGTTCTATCCTGAGACAACTAAAAGAGACCGAGATGGATGAATATCGTAGGCCGTTCAAGTTAGAAGGAGAGGACAGACGACCAACCTTGTCTTGGCCAAGACAAATTCCTATTGGAGGAAGTCCTGCTGATGTTGTAGACGTGGTTAAAGATTACTCTCAATGGCTGGGAGTTTCTCAAATACCTAAGCTTTTTATTAATGCTGATCCTGGTTCTATTCTTGTCGGACGTCAGCGTGAACTTTGTCGGCAGTGGGCAAATCAATCTGAAGTCACTGTTCCTGGGTTACATTTTTTGCAGGAAGACAGCCCTGATGAAATAGGGACGCATACGGCAGATTTTATAAGACGACTCCGTTCTCTTTAAGCACAGTTTTCTTCTCTAAGTTTTTCGAGATATTTGATTTCTTAGTTGGAAGCGGATTGGTATTTAAGCGCATAGTTTTTTGATATATAAGTCGCTCACTTTGCTTGGAGCGAAGTGTTAATTTACAGAGCCACGTAAAGTCCTTGGTTAATGGAGTTTTGTTAGGGTTTTTTTAAAGGAGGTCAAAGGTATGTCTTTGAGGGTAAGACGGTTAGTGCTGATTTTTTTCTTGTATACGATTGGCCTTTCGTCGGCAAGTGCAGCACAGATACAAAAACAATTTGTGACGTTGGCAGAGGTCAAAAATTGGGCGGCTAATTCGGAGGCTGCCGAAAAAAGCCAGTTTGGTGCGTTCCTACTTGGTATCCATGATGCATTTAACGAATTATTCTTCTGTACGCCGCACTCAGTGACTCGTTCAGACATTGAGCAGACGGTGAGGCTATATTTAAAATCCGACGCGGATTTAGAGCGTCTATCTGGTGCTGATGCTGTTCGTCAGGCAATGGCTGAAACGTATAAGTGTGGGAAGCGCTGAATGAGTTTACGAAAAAATAAGTATCCGAAGGGAGACTTAGTTCGGCTCGAGCATGTTTCTGATGTTTTGAGGAGTAATCCTTTAAAAGACCCTTACCGACGGGATCTTATGGTTTGGTTGCCTCCAGGGTACGCATCGAAGCCTACTAAAAGGTATCCAGTTTTTTATGATTTGGCAGGATATACGTCGGCTGGCCCGGCGCGACTCAACTGGAAGCCATTTGGAGAAAATATGTCAGAACGGTTGGAGCGTTTAGTCTTTGAGAAAAAGATTGGCCCTGTAATAGTTATTTTTCCAGACTGCTTTACATCTCTTGGAGGCAATCAATATATTAATTCCTCTGCACTAGGTGCATATGATGACTATTTAATTCAAGAGCTGATCCCATTTGTGGATGACAACTTTCGGACCAAATCAGCTGCAAAGCATAGAGCTTGTTTCGGTAAATCGTCTGGTGGTTATGGTGCAATGCTTCAGGGTATGAAGCACCCAGATGTATGGGGTGCAGTCGGTAATCTCTCTGGCGATGCCTACTTCGACTTTGTCTATCGCCGAGATTGGCCGAGCACACTGGATTCGTTGGCGAAGTATTCTCGTATAGATTATTCATCCAAAAGATTTGCTAACAAGGAAAAAGCCAGACGTGAACTGGTCAGTCAGGGACTAGATGACGGACGAATAAAACGATTCTTGAAGTCAGTTTGGTCGAGAGAAAAAATATCACATTCTGATGGGCACTGTTTGATGAGTCTTTGTATGGCCGCGACATACGATCCAGACCCAAGCGCACCACTTGGTTTTAGAGTTCCTTTTGATATGGACTCAGGTGAGTTGATTGATATGCGTTGGAAACGTTGGTTAGCTCATGATCCTATTAATTTGGTAAAGCGTTTTGGCGGCAACTTACATAAGCTAAAAGGTATTTGGATAGAGTGCGGGACGAGTGATCAGTATTTTATTCATTACGGAACAAGGATACTGTCCAAGCGATTGAGCGATTTTGACGTTAAGCACGTGTATGAAGAATTTGATGATAATCATTCTGATCTTGATTATCGACTTGATAGAAGCTTACCTTTTCTCTTCAATGCAATAAATTAGTAGCGATGGCTCCAATAAAATCACAAGTCGAACATGCTAAGGCAATGATTCACGAGGCCTCTAATATTGTCATATTAACGGGAGCCGGAGTGTCGACTAACTCGGGAATCCCAGATTTCCGAGGTCCTCAAGGTGTTTGGACAAAAAATCCTCTTGCTGAAAAGATGTCGGATATTAGGTTTTATATGACTGATCCAGAGGTCAGGCTGTTAGCTTGGCAGTCCCGCCTAACGCATCCTGCTTTGACAGCAATCCCTAATAGCGCACACGATGCGATTGCTTCTTTCGAGAAGACTGGCAAACTCATGGGTTTAGTTACCCAGAACATTGATGGTTTACATCAAGTTGCTGGTAATACTCCCAGCGAGGTTATTGAGATCCATGGCACGATCCATCGTGTGGTTTGTATGTCATGCAAAAAGAAAACCAGTATGAGAGACGAGCTTGTTCGCGTAAGAGATGGGGAGTTAGATCCAAGTTGTCTGGTTTGTAACGGTATTTTAAAAAGCGATACGATTATGTTCGGACAGTCTCTTGATGAGGAAAAAATTAACAGGGTTTTTGATCTTGTAAAAAACAGTGACTTGTTGCTATGCATTGGAACTACGTTACAGGTTTTCCCGGTTGCTGGTGTTGTGGACGTAGCTAAAGCCGCGAGTGCCCAGTTGATTATCGTTAATAATCAAGCGACTCAGTACGACGCAGTGGCTGACGGAGTGCTGAGGGATTCTATCAATGAGGTGATACCACTCATTCTCGATGTTTAATATTTTCATCATGTATTGACTGTGGGTATTTTCGGTAACTTTTTCATTTATCGAGGGCGTTTGTTCTTATGAGTTCATTTGATCCATTTTTATCAATTATTGCACTCGGTATAAAACTTCGTTCTGGGGAATTGAGCTCTGAGGGAATAACTCGATTTTATTTAGATAGGATAAAAAAACATGATGGGGCTCTTCGTGCTTTTGTGGAAGTTCTCGAGGGCCGTGCGCTAGAGGAAGCGAGGCGAGCAGATTCAGATTTCCATGCTGGTATCGACCATGGGCCACTCCATGGGATTCCTTATGCGATTAAAGATTTGTACGATGTATCTGGAGTGCCGACTCGTGCCGGAACCGAATTACTTGATGAGAATGTTCCTAAGACTGATGCTTTTATCGTAACTCGTCTTAAAGCTCTTGGAGCTGTCCTTGTAGGTAAAACACATACCGTCCAATTCGCGTACGGCGGGGTAGGGGTTAATAATAAACTCGGTACACCAGTCAATCCTTGGGCTAACGAACACTACGTACCAGGCGGCTCCAGCAGTGGCTCAGGAGTTGCGGTTGGTGCAGGTCTCGTTCCAATGGCGTTGGGAAGTGATACCGGGGGTTCGGTACGAATCCCAGCTTCGTTTAATAGCGTGACTGGTTTAAAAACGACGGTCGGACAAATTAGCCGTCGAGGAGTCTTTCCTTTAAGCTGGACTTTAGATTCAGTAGGGCCATTGACTAGAGATGCATCAGATGCGGAAGTTGTCTATCGATTGATGGCAGAAAAAGATGGTGAAGATCCATCAATGCAAGTGTTTCGTCCCTTGATAGAGGAACAAAGCGATGAGTCTTCCGACTTGTTAGTTGGACATCGATTGGTATTTGCAGAGAATGTATTTTTTGAGAAATGCGATCCAGAGGTCGCGTCGTCAGTGTTATCCACGAGCGTTATTTTTTCTGAGTTAGGAGCAAGGGTCGAGTATAGACCTTTCGACGTAGCAAATGCGGCACTCGAATTAAATCCGAGGGGGTTAGTGATTGCTGCTGAGGCATACTACTCAAATAGACATTGGGTTGACGAGCACTTTGACGAACTTGATCCAATAGTTTCGCATCGAATGATCAAAGGTCGAGAGGTAACTGCAGTGGACTACCTAGATATACAAAATGGTCTGGCATCAATTCGAAGTCGAGCGATTGATTTTTTTAAGAGCGCAGACGCGCTGCTGGTGCCTACTGTAATGATCCCACCGCGCACCCTAGCCAGCTGCCAATCTAGCGTTGAAGCATATTCGGAAACTAATGTGAGCTGTTTACGCAATACCGCTATCGGAAATATACTAAACCTGAGTGCAGTCACGGTTCCTTGTGGTTTTAACGCGAAGGGGCTGCCGATAGGTCTCATGATTTACGGTAGACCATTTGATGAACTTAAGGTTTTAAAGATCGCTCGAGCATTTCAGGGTAAAACGCGTTGGCATCTCAAAAGGCCACATAATATGTCAACATAAATATTCGAGGAAATTTTATTTATTAATTAGGAGGTGTTGTCGCCAGTGGTGCAGATGCTCGACTTGCATCGTTTGATTTAGACGAAGATTCAGTGATTAACTTCGTCAAGCAGCTTGGTGATAGAAACATAGATATTTTTTCTTATTTTTACCTTTGAGAGGACTTATTGTGAGAGAAATTTGCCGAGGATTATTGTTTCCCGAAGGGCCAGTTGCGATGCATGACGGGTCTACTTTACTTGTTGAAATCGAGCGGGGTACGCTGACCCGTGTTGATGCTGCTGGAAAACAGACAATCGTTGCCGATTGTGGTGGTGGCCCAAACGGAGCCGCGTTAGGTCCCGACGGAAAAATGTACATATGTAATAACGGCGGGTTCATTTGGACGAAGCATGGATCATTTAATCGTCCTGGTGAGTCATTGCCCGATGACTATGTGGGTGGATCAATACAATCTGTAGACCTCCAAAGTGGAGAGGTGCAGTCGGTCTACACGGAATGTGATGGTGAGTCTCTCAAAGGGCCGAACGATATTGTTTTTGATCGTCAAGGTGGATTTTATTTTACGGATCTTGGTAAGCGCCGAGGTAGGCAGATTGACCGCGGATCCATTTTTTACGCCAAGATTGATGGTTCTATGATCATTGAGATTATTCATCCATTTGATACGCCAAACGGCATTGGATTGTCTCCAGACGAAAAGACTTTATACGTTGCTGAAACGAATGCTGCCAGATTATGGGCTTTTGATATTGAATCACCTGGCATATTGAAAAAAAATGGGCCTAGTCTGTTTTGGCCTGGTCGGTTATTACATAAATTTTATGGGTATGAGCGTCTGGATTCGCTAGCTGTTGATTCCGAGGGAAACGTCGTTGTAGCAACCTTGGGCACAGGATGTGTTACTGCGATTGCCCCTTCAGGAGAAGTTCGCGCGAGGGTGCCGGTTCCTGAATTTGATCTTATGGTGACGAATGTATGTTTTGGTGGGCCGGACCTTAAAACAGCTTACGTCACTTCCTCTGGATTGGGTCGACTCTACGCTTTTGAGTGGCACTGTCCAGGCTTACCGCTTAACTTCTTAAATACCTAATGCAATCTCACGGTGAGAGCGTTTTAGCACGTGACCGAACTTTGATATTAATCAGTTCAACTATAAGAGAAAACGCCATCGCAACATAAATATACGCTTTAGGTATGTGTATTTGAAAGCACTCAAAAACTAACACAACGCCTACTAATATTAAGAAGGCCAATGCAAGTATTTTAATGGTTGGCTGTCTGTCTACAAAATTACCAATACCTTCCGCTGCGAACATCATTACGCCTACAGCTGCGACAATTGCTATGACCATTATGCTGAGTTGATCGACTAGGCCGACTGCAGTGATTACCGAATCAAGTGAGAACACGATATCTAAGATGGCTATTTGAATAAGTATTGAGAATAAACTAGCCCTTCCGCCCGATGTTCGTTCGGCTGAAACTCCATTAAGCGCTTCGTAGATCTCCTGTGCTGCCTTGATAATCAGGAACAGTCCGCCGAAAAACAATATGAGATCTCGCCCAGATATTGCGAGGTCTTCATAAGCGAAAATTGGTTCCCTCAAAGACATCACCCATGCTAGGGAGAAAAGCAAACCTAGCCGTGCAAGCATTGCTAACGAGAGTCCCAGCCGTCTTGCAAAGTTGCGTTGGACTTTTGGTAATCGGTTAACGAGTATCGATAAGAAAATTATATTATCAATACCTAAAACTATTTCCAAGGCTGTCAAGGTCCCAAGTGCAACCCAAGCCTCAGGAGAGGCAATCCAATCAAACATCTTTTGCTACCAATATGGTTGGTTTCATGCGAGCTATTGTAAGTTAGAAATGAAATTTACCCAAAGTAAATAGTTAGGACGATTAAGCGGTGACTGCAATATTAATTTATTGTCGATAGAGTATTTGATTTGCGGCGCAGTTGAAAAAAGAGCGTGAACATTATGAGTGCTGCTCCGATAATGTCGGTCTCTAGCCCTGGTTTGATAAGCACTAATGCAGCCGTCAACAAACTTAAACGCTCCCAAATTTTAGTGGGTGTGAATAGGTAACCAGAGAGTCCGGAGGCAAGGCAAATAACTCCAATAATTGAGGTAATGCTAGTTTGTATTATTTCGATTCCGTTTCCAATTAAAAGAAGCGATGGACCAAAGACAAACATGAAAGGAATAATGTACCCAGTAGCGCCCAGTCTCAGGGCCGCAATACTGGAGTCCCAAATAGAGGCGCGTGAAATTCCATTGGCCGCATACACAGCGAGCGCAACAGGCGGTGTGATGGCAGAGAGAATCGCAAAATAAAAGACAAACATATGCGCCGCTTCTACCATGACGCCAAGCTTCACAAGTGCGGGAACAAGTAGTGCTGTTTGCATGATGTAGGCAGGTGCAGTCGGCATACCCATACCGAGCAAGATGCCTGCGAAACTCGTGAGAATTAGAGCTAAAAATAGATGATTATCTGCTGCAGAAAGTACCAAATTCGTAAACTCTAATCCCAGTCCTGTGATGAAAATTACGCCGATCACAATGCCAGCACAAGCGCAGGAAAGCGCTACAGTGACAGTATTTTTCGCACCTTCTTCAAGTGCTTTAAGAATATTATTAAGACTGATATATTTTCGTGTTGATTTTCTCAGAAGGGCGGTAGGAATAGTGCTAGCGATTCCACATAGTGCAGCGAAGGGCGCACTATAACCGAGCAATAGCGTTCCAACAATAATTAGCAATGGAAGAAATAGGTGGCCACGTTCTTTGAGGACGATTGAAACCTTTGGTAACTCAGACTTATTCAATCCATGCATCCCATTTTTTTTAGCCTCAAAATGAATGCTCAAGAACAAGGCTACGTAGTATAGTAATGCGGGTAAAAATGCGTACATGGCCACTTTAAGGTAACTAATACCTAAAAACTCAGCCATGATAAATGCTGTGGCTCCCATGATAGGGGGCATAATTTGGCCTCCTGTAGAGGCTACAGCTTCCACAGATCCCGCAAAGGCCGGTTTGTATCCAAGTCGTTTCATCAGCGGAATTGTGAACGCGCCGGTCGTCATTACATTTGCGACGGCGCTACCGGAGACGGTACCAAACATACCACTAGTGATACATGAAACTTTTGCAGGGCCACCTGCTGAATGGCCAGCAAGTCCCATAGCAAAGTCCATAAATAATGCCCCAGTGCCGGTTCTTTCAACTAAAGCGCCGAAGAGAATAAACAGCATGACATATGTGGCTGAGACATATAGCGGTATTCCAAGAATTCCTTCCGTTCCCATGTACATTTGTTCGATCACGCGCTCGACGGCTACATCACCAATTGTTAACGCGTATATGAGAAATCCAATAGCGGTTATTGGAAGCGCCCAGCCTACTGCGCGTCGTGTTCCTTCGAGTACTAAAAAAACCGTTGTGATACCCAGAATCCAATCGATAGGTTTGAGCGGGTCGACGTACACCATTCGACTCACAATGTAGTCTTGATAAAGGACCAAGTAGCCGCAAGCGATGACGGTGAGGACAATTAACAATATTGAGTCTAATCTGAATCGCGGTTTACCCTCCGCTGTGAGATTGTTAGCGCTAGTAAGGAAGATAAGTATTAAAGCGAACGCCAGGTGCATCGCCCGAAGTGTGAGTGCGTCAGGGGGGCCTTGCCAAGCGATGTATAAATGAAATCCGGACATCGATAAAGCAACTGAAGATATTACTGTTGCCATCGTGCTCAAAGACTTAAACATGAGCCTTAGCTTTGGTGTGACGCAGCCGACTTATTTTTTTTTTTGCTTTTCGTACCATTCAGTTGCTCCAGGGTGCATCGGAACACCAATATCACGGGTCATAGTTTCAATATTTAAACCTGAGATTGCTTTGGTTACTGAAACTAATTCCATTGAACCAGATTGAACAACATCAAGTATCCGCGCAATAACGTGGTTTTCTACATCGCAGCGAGCAGCAAGATGGGTGTACCAGAAAATTGTTGGTACATCACTGTTTTGTTCCGGATAAGTTCCTTTAGGAATAAGTCCTCTTTCGTATTTCGAATTTATTTTTAGCATTTTTTTGTGAGAATCCTCGCTCATGGGCATGAGTTTGATGGTGCGAGAACTAGCTAAATCCATAACCGCGCCAGACGGGATAGTTGTTGTCAAGGTAAATGCATCAGCATTTCCGTCCTTCATGAGCGTCACTGAATCCGTGTAAGAGCCAAAGCTCACGTTTTCAAGACTTTCATAGCTCATATCATGCGCTTGTAAAAGATGATTCGTTATTGCCTCCCCTGTAGCACCTTTCGGCTGGGTCGCTAAAACTTTATTTTTCAAATCATATGGACTGTTTACGTTTGACTCCGCAAGTGTTACTACTTGGAAGTACTGTCGATACAAGGTCGCGATATTACATATGTTTTGTAGTGCCTCTTTGAACGGTGGTTTACCGTCAATAGCATCTAGACTGGTAACGCTTTGCGCTAAAGCGATCTGTGCTTGTCCTGTGTGTAAAGCGAGTGCGTTAGATACACCACCTCCTGGTAATACTTGCACTTTTATCTCTGATTGCCCATTTTCTATCAGCGCTTTGAGTGCCCCACCTAAGGGGTACCAAGCGCCTCCTTGTGGTCCTGTAACCAGTTTATATGTTGGAACGCTGCCACTTTGGTCGGAGCATCCGGCTAAACCCATTGATACCAAAGCTATCGCGATGGCTAAAGGCTTGAGACAATTAAATTTCGCATAATTTAACACGCTAAATTTCTCCTTGATTATATATTCTGGTCACTTGATGCTTGAATTTACACACGTTCAACTACGTATCCTACTTTTGGAAAATGAATACAGATAGTGCCAACGCGATCATTTGTGTGAAGTAAACCAATCCTATTTTGATCAATTGTATGTATGTGCCCGCATACCTTTTCTTCACCCGTGTTTGCGTCTGAAATAATTGATACTCGCTCGCCAATAGTGAGGTTTTGAAAGTCATTCGCGTCTTGGTGGCTCTTTGAAGTTGTCTCGGTATTTTTCGCCACACCCAACGCCTCCTGGGACGTCATGTCTGTAGCTGTTCCATGCCCTATATTCTTCACGGATTCTTCCCAGTGACAAATATTAGGGAATTCCTCTAAAAACTGAACTCCATTTTTCCAGCGCCTTCTGATAAACCATGTCAGGGCATATAAGGAAGCATCCGCGATGCTGGCTGAGTTGCCAATAAGAAAGCCTTTTTGCTCCTTTAACGATGTTTCGGCCCACGCTAACTGAGCTCTAATCTGAGCAGTGTAATGCGGAATCCGTGCCTTAGCAGATTCAATATTTGAATACTCATTCAAAAATAATTTTTGTCGATCCTCTAAGAATTCCTTGGGAAGTTCATCGGAGGAGGCAGCAACAGCTACTTTTACAACTGGGTGAAACAAGTCATCGCACCACCGATTCACTATTTGAACCAGGCCAAAATTGTTGGGCTTGGATGGTTCGCGATGTTCGAGTTCGGAGAGGATGAGTTGGCTATCACAAAATACGTCAGCACCTACCTGCAGGATCGGCGTTCTTCTATAGCCTCCGCTTAGCGGCATCACATCAGGCTTTGGCGGAAGGTTCGGTATTTCTACTGAGCGCCATGATAAATTTTTCAAGCCCAGAGTAATTCTAATCTTCTCTGAGAGAGGAGATGTCGAATAGTGATGCAGAATAAGTTCAGGCATACAGTGAGGTCCTTATTTTGATTATAGTCTAGTCGATATAAGCGATATATCGTACATACTGTCTAACCGTTAATGGTAATTCCTCCATCCGCGACGAGTGTTTGGCCGGTAACATAATTAGCCGCGTCTGAAGCTAGAAATAGCGCAACGCCAGCGATATCGTCTGGCTCACCGAGCCTTTTTAGAGCAGTTTTTTCTTCATAATGCTCACGTATCTTTGGGTTCTCCCAAAGGGCTTTTGCAAAATCGGTTTTAATAAGACCTGGAGCAATGCCGTTAACTGTGATGTGTCTATCCCCTAATTCAATGGCTAGATTTCGGATTAATTGCATATCTGCAGCTTTTGATATTGCGTATGCGCCAAGCCCGGGTGACCCCTTGAGTCCTGCAATGGATGAAACTATTAGGATCGATCCCCCATCTCTATCGCACATATGTGGCGTGGCAAGCGCGGATAACCAATGGTTACTCAGGATATTATTTTGTAAAATTTTTTCAAACGCCTCGTCTGGTATGTCTTTCAATTCGCCATAAAACGGATTAGACGCTGCATTACAAACCAGGATGTCGATCCCCCCGTAGGTCGCTACCGAGAAACTTACCAGGTCTTCCAAGCTCGATTTATCCGATATATTAGCTACAGTCGCTGTTGCTTCTCCTCCGAAGGATCGAATCTCATCCACGACTTTCTCACAAGCATCAATTTTTCTACTTGATACGACAACTTTTGCTCCATATTGGGCGTAAGCAATCGCTATGGATCTTCCAATGCCTCGGCTAGCTCCTGTAATAATGGCAACTTTCTTATCAAGGCGGAAAAAACTTTTACTGTTTGGCATTGATTTAGTGCTCCTGATATTCAGAATTGAAATCTACAGCTTATTGGCTAAATACTGATAATGACAGGGTCAGCGCCACATGACTTCACAATTTCGAGATTTTGCGCGTTCGAGTAAATCAAAAAGGGGTTTTGCTCTGGTTCTTAAATTGACGTCGCTATCGTTATTTTTTGATGCACTGTC
>JAOEKQ010000012.1 GCA_028379895.1 Burkholderiales bacterium | reverse complement strand
GATGACGTTGTTTCTTGGAAATTTTATCTAATGGTGATGCTATCCAGCGTCATGATTATGCTGCCGTTGATGACGGTGTCTGAGAAATTTGGTCATCGTAAATTTGTCTTCATATCGAGTGTTGCATTGATCGCTTTATCTCAATTGAGTCTTGGTCTTTTAAATTTAGGATATGTCGGTCTTGCTGCTGCATTAATTGTATTTTTTGGTGCTTTTAATATGTTGGAGGCATCACTTCCTTCCTGGGTATCGCGTATTGCAGACTCCAGTTCTAAGGGTACAGCGTTAGGCGTGTACAGTACCAGTCAGTATCTCGGTACGTTTATCGGCGGAGTCGCTGGGGGATGGATTTATCAACAATACTCAGGACAAGGAGTTTTTGTTTTTTGTGCCGTATGGGCAACTATGTGGCTACTGATTTCAATGAATATCTCGGATACAAAGAAAGTCTTTGCTACATAGATTATTTTTTGGGTAGCGAAGTTCAGTCAAAGACGCTAGAGTTAGATTTAGCGTTATCTATCGTAAAATCACAGTTTTAAACACAGGAGAAAAACATGGCTTCCGTAAATAAAGTCATTCTTGTTGGAAATCTTGGAAGAGATCCGGAGGTCCGTCGAATGCCAAGTGGCGACGCTATGGTGAATTTGAGTATCGCAACAACCGACACTTGGAAAGATAAAGGTGGCGATCGACAAGAAAAAACAGAATGGCACAGAATCGTCATGTTTGGAAGAGTGGCTGAAGTTGCAGGTGAATATTTAAAGAAGGGGTCTCAAGCTTATTTTGAGGGACGCTTGCAAACCCGAAAATGGACTGATAAAGAGGGCCAAGACAAATACACCACAGAAGTCGTAGCTGACCGCATGCAAATGCTGGGCTCCCGATCCGGCCCGGGCGGAGGGAATTCTGGTGATAGTCAGGCCCCTGGTAAAGCATCTGGTCCTGGAGAATTTTCCGGTGGGCTAGACGACCTCGAGGACGATATCCCCTTTTAAATTGCTTGCATATACTAGTTTAGATCGTTTTATTTTTGAGTGTTAAGAAGTGAGGTTGTCACTTAGTTTTTCGAATTAAAAATCGGAAACTAGTCTTTTGTTCGATCGTATCGATTAACTCGTGGCCTGTCTGACGGCAAAAAGCGTTAAAATCGGGAACAGATCCTGGGTCAGTTGTGAGTACCTCAAGTATATTTCCAACGTTAACTTGTTGTAGAGCCTTCTTGGTTTTGAGAATCGGAAGCGGACAATTAAGCCCCTTCACGTCTAGCGACAGGTCAATCGCTGGATCTGTTTCTTCTGACATGTTTTTTTGCCTCGTTTCTGTCGTATTTCGATTTTCGTAAATTATACCTTCAGTCCTACATTTGGTGTTTTGAAGATCTAATGTGATACGATCGTACCAAAGTAAATTATGAGGCACTACCTGTGGAGACGTTCCGCTTTATTTAATTATTTATTTGTTTTCAAATACTCACGTGCCAGTTTAGCTAACCGGGGAGCTCTGACTGATTATGAAACTTAGAGACGTTGCTTTAGAAGATAAATATGTCGTCGAGGAAGGACGCATCTTCCTTAACGGGACCCAGGCTTTGGTTCGTTTGCCGCTGATGCAACATGCCAGGGACAAAAAGAGTGGATTAAAGACTGCAGGCTATATTTCTGGATATCGAGGCAGTCCTCTAGGGCAGTTTGATCAACAGCTCTGGATTGCAAAGAAACATCTGCAAAGCAATGACATTGTGTTTCAGTCAGGTGTTAATGAAGACCTCGCCGCAACGGCATTGTGGGGTGCGCAGCAGGCAGGCATGCATGGCAAAGCTAAGTTCGATGGGGTATTTGGTATTTGGTACGGCAAAGGACCTGGAGTTGATCGATCTGGTGATGTTTTTCGGCACGCAAACTTAGCTGGGACACACCCCAATGGTGGTGTGCTTGCGTTAATGGGCGATGACCATACATGTGAATCATCGACAACTGCCCACCAAAGTGAATTTGCACTTGTTGACGCAATGATGCCGATTCTAAATCCTGCGGGCGTGCAGGAATTACTAGATTACGGGTTGTACGGATGGGCGCTCTCCCGGTATTCTGGAACTTGGGTTGGTCTGAAATGTATGAAAGATACGATTGATGCGAGTGCGACAGTCGATGTCGGTGACGATAGAGTACAAATTGTCTACCCAGATGATTTTAAAATGCCTGAAGGAGGGCTGAGTCTTCGTTTCCCAGATCCTCCTCTAGAACAAGAAAAACGCTTACACAAATATAAGCTAGAAGCGGTGAAAGCTTTTGTCAGGGCAAATGGGATTGATCGGGTTGAGATTGAAGGTGAGAACGACCTTTTAGGAATCATTACATGCGGTAAGTCTTATCTCGATGTCCGTCAAGCGCTGCACTATCTTGGAATAGACGAGCAAAGAGCGAAGCAATTGGGTGTTAGTTTATACAAGGTAGGGATGACTTGGCCGCTTGAGCCATCAGGTATTGCTCAGTTTGCGCAAGGTCTTAAAAAAGTATTGGTCGTAGAGGAGAAACGAGGATTAATAGAGACTCAATTGAAAGATATTCTCTACTCCATGGAGAGTCGGCCGGTTGTCATCGGAAAGAAGGATGAAAAAGGACTCGATCTTTTAAGATCGAATGCGGCTCTTGAGCCCAATGAAATTGCAATTGCGATAGCTGAGCGTATATTGGAAGTGACTGGCGACAAAATCCTTGAGAGTCGATTAGAACATAGAAAGTCTCTGGCTCTCGAGACACCAGAAATTCCGGCAATGGAACGTACGCCATATTTTTGTTCTGGATGTCCGCACAATAGTGGAACTAAAGTTCCTGATGGGTCAGTTGCATTGTCCGGAATTGGTTGTCATTTCATGGCTCAGTGGATGGACCGCAACACAACGGGTTATACCCAAATGGGCGGAGAAGGCGCGAGCTGGATTGGCGAATCACATTTTGTTGATACCCCTCATGTTTTTCAAAATATCGGAGATGGGACCTACTTTCATTCGGGATTCTTGGCAGTAAGAGCTTCTGTAGCTTCTGGGGCTAATATGACCTATAAAATCTTGTTCAATGATGCTGTGGCCATGACGGGAGGGCAGCATGTGGATGGTCAGTTGTCAGTGCCTCAAATAACGCAACAGGTCACTGCCGAAGGTGCTACGAGAGTAGTGGTAGTTACAGATGAACCGGAGAAATATGGCTCTAATGCCGGGTTTGCTAAGGGTGTTACCGTTCATCATCGGGATGATTACAACCAGGTTCAGAGGCAGATTCGCGAGGTTCCGGGTGTTTCGGTGATCGTGTATGACCAGACCTGCGCATCGGAGAAAAGACGAAGACGTAAAAGAGGAACATTTCCTGATCCTGCGAAAAGAGCAGTTATTAATGACTTGGTTTGTGAGGGTTGTGGCGACTGCGGGGTGCAGTCGAATTGTGTGTCGGTTACTCCACTAGAAACGGAATTCGGCAGGAAACGCTCCATAGACCAGTCATCATGTAACAAAGATTTTTCTTGTGTAAAGGGATTTTGCCCTAGTTTCGTTACAGTTCATGGCGGAGCGTTGAAAAAAGGGCAAGGTGCCGCTTCAAAAAATGAAAAAACTGACCTATTTCCAGTTCTGTCGGATCCGGTTGTGCCTTCTTTGGCGGAGCCATACGGAATCCTAGTCAACGGTATTGGTGGCACAGGTGTAGTTACCATCGGAGCCATAGTTGGTATGGCAGCTCACCTTGAGAGTAAGTCTTTCGCCGGAATGGATATGGCCGGTCTAGCGCAAAAAGGTGGTGCAGTATGGAGTCATTTGCAGATCGCGAGTCGCCAGGAGGATTTAAAAGCAGCTCGCCTTGGATTCGCTGGTGCCTCATTGATTTTAGGGTGCGATTTCGTAACAACTGCAAGCGAAAAAACGATGGAGCTGGGGCAAAATGGAAAGACGTTCGCTATTGTCAATGTTCATGAACAGATGACGGGTGCTTTTACTCAGGATAAAAATTATCAATTCCCTCGAGATGATTTGAAGGCAACTATTGGTAAAAGATTGGGGCAAGATAACGTTGAATTTGTAGAGGCCACACGAATTGCAACGGCGCTAATGGGTAATTCAATTGCTTCTAATATGTTCATGCTCGGATATGCGTACCAAAAAGGTTTATTACCACTCGGTCATGAAGCAATAAACAAAGCTATTGAGATGAACGGAACAGCAGTCGAGATGAACAAGTCGGCGTTCCTATGGGGACGGAGAGCTAGCGTTGACTTGGCTGCTATTGAGCGTCTATTGAAACCAAAAGTGGTAGCGGAAGATCCAGATCGTCAATCTGATTCACTTGATGAGCTCATTCAAAGAAGATTCAATTTCCTTAGCGATTACCAAAACTTAGATTATGCAAAGCAATACCAGAGTTTGGTGGATAGAGTGCGTCTCAAGGAACAGTCAGGGCCGAGGTTTTATGGATTGACAGAGGCTGTCGCTCGTTATTATTTTAAGCTGATGGCGTATAAAGATGAATACGAGGTCGGTAGACTTTACGCTAACGGTGTGTTTCAGAAAAAAGTAGATCAAATTTTTGAGGGGGATTATAAGATTCGATACCACTTGGCTCCTCCGCTGTTTTCAAAAAAAGATCCCGAAACCGGTTTTTTAAAGAAAAAAGAGTTCGGCTCTTGGGTCCTAGGAGCATTTAAAATTTTGTCATGTATGCGATTTTTACGTGGCACGACTTTCGATATATTTGGTTGGACCGCCGAAAGGAAGATGGAACGTCAACTTATAAAAGATTATCGGCTATTGGTTGAGGAAATCATGGATTCCGTGAACGAATCTAATGTCGATGTGGCCAAGAAACTTTTGTCTTTACCAGAAGAGATCAAGGGTTTTGGCCATGTAAAGGAGGCTAACGTTATTCAGGTTAGAGTGAACTGGCAGGAGCTACTTTATCAATACCGTGCGACGGGTGAAGAGCGAAAGGCAGCTTGACACATCTTCAGAAAAAATATGGTCCGATCGAGTCTATTTGTCCAGTCACTAGCGCATCAATCTTGTGTTCTACCGCGGTAATTGCGTCCACACTGTCGTTGATGTTCGTGGCGACTACTGAATGTTGTTTGCGATGGAGGGCCTCTATTAATTGGGAAGATATTAGCTGTAGGGGAATCATTACGCATTGAAATTTCAGAGCTTCATGGTCATCGGGTTCATCAATCAGGTTGTTATTCCATATAAGACCTCTCGAGATTTCTGGCGCGATGTTCATTAAGGTTGCTAACGTCGATACATTTTCGGATATGACTAGCGGGAATAATAGCTTGTCTTGACCAACTCTATTTAGAATATCTATGCTGATTTCGGCGATTGACCGCTCTTGGCCAATACTCGGCTTTAATTCGACGATTGGCCTTATTGCTAGTTCGGTGCAAGCTGAGAAGGCTTGGTATAGTGTTGGTAACTTTTCCCCAATATATTCGTTGCCGTAATCTATGCCAATATCTAAACCATTAATTTGATCAAAGAATACTTCGCTCACAAGTATCGAGCTCGTCTCAGTAGTATGAATCGATTCATCAGATTTTAAAATTGGAACGCCATCAGCCGTTAGTCGCACATCGAATTGAATATTTTGAAACCCAAGGTTTCTCGCATGTTTCAGACCCGCTAATGAATTTTCTGGCGCTAAAAATCCACCGGTCCGATGACTGAATACTCTCTGCCGCCCCACGAATGATTCTTTTTTCAACATGAAACAATTATACGGGATCGTATTAGGTTTAAGTCTTGAGTGCCTATGACTGTTAATTACAAGTTAGCAATGACAATGTGGCTTTATTTCAGATAAAAACTCACTTTGTACGATATACTAACGCGGTTAAATTGAGGTTTTATGATGCCTATATATGAATATCGTTGTTCCTCGTGTGGTTACGAACATGAGGCGCTCCAAAAAATTACAGCAGATCCCTTGGTTAATTGCCCTAAGTGTAAATCACCGTCACTTGTGAAAATGGTAAGTGCTGCAGGTTTTCAGTTAAAAGGTGCAGGTTGGTACGTTACAGATTTCAAGGACAAAAAGCAGCCTGAGAAGGGCAAAGATGCATCCAATAGCAGTAATGACTCTAAAGTAAGTTCCGAGTCTTCTAATTCGAGCGGTTCTTCAGATGCAAAACCAACAAAAAAATCGTCGTCAAGTGGCGGTGATTAGTATTAGCGCGAGCGTCAATTCATTGTCTTGCGGGTGCGTCCCAACGACTTATAAAAACGGAAATGAAAAGTAATGCGAACAAATTATTGTGGCTTAATTGATTCTGGTTATCTCAACCAAGAAGTACATCTATACGGATGGGTTCACCGTAGGCGTGATCATGGCGGGGTTATTTTCATCGATTTGCGCGACCGAGAAGGTATTGTTCAAGTTGTATGCGACCCTGACAATAAAGAGGCTTTTTCGTTGGCTGATCGTGTCCGCGGTGAATATGTCGTGCACATCTCAGGTCGAGTCCGTCCGCGGCCCGAGGGGACTGTTAATAATTCTTTAACGAGCGGGGAAATCGAAGTTCTTGCTGGAGATATAGAGATTCTTAACGCTTCAGAGACGCCACCTTTTTCAATTGATGAAGAAGAGCCCTCAGAAATGGTTCGATTAGAGAACAGAGTTTTCGACTTGCGCCGACCTCAAATGCAGGAAAATTTGAGACTTAGATCCCGAGTATCGAAGTTTCTAAGAGACTACTTAGACCATGAGGGTTTTATTGATGTAGAGACACCGTTCTTATATAAATCGACCCCTGAAGGTGCTCGTGAATTTCTCGTCCCGTCACGTATGCATGATGGACAGTTTTATGCTTTGCCACAGTCACCACAGCTTTTTAAACAAATGTTGATGGTTGCTGGATTCGATCGTTATTATCAAGTCGTCAAGTGCTTTCGCGATGAAGATTTACGTGCGGATCGCCAACCTGAATTTACCCAAATTGATATAGAAACTTCATTTCTTGACGAACTCGAGATCAGAGAAATTATGGAGGATATGATCAGGGGCTGTTTCAAGAAGACTCTTGAAGTTAATTTGCCTGAAGTATTTCCAGTGATGGCATATGACGAAGTAATTCGACTATACGGTAGCGATAAGCCCGACCTCAGAATTCCGTTAGTCTTTACTGATATCACAGAGCTCATGAAAAGCGAGGATTTCAAAGTCTTCAGATCTGCTGCCGACTTAGAGGGTGGTAGAGTTGTCGCACTCAGAGTCCCGGGAGGAGGAGACATCAGCCGTAAACAGATTGATGACTATACAAACTTTGTGTCAATCTACGGAGCTAAAGGTCTGGCCTACATCAAAGTGAACGATGTTTCTCAAGGTATAGAAGGGCTACAGTCCCCCATTATTAAATTTCTCTCTGTAGAAGTTGTATTAAAAGTGATGCAGCTTTCAGGTGCCGAAAATGGCGATATTGTTTTCTTCGGAGCAGATAAGGGAACGATCGTTAATGACGCTTTGGGCGCACTTCGAGATAAGCTCGGACGAGACCTTGGACTAATGGAACAAGGATGGAAGCCGCTTTGGGTAGTTGATTTCCCAATGTTTGAGTATGACGAGCAGTCTAATCAGTGGGCCGCTCGGCACCATCCGTTCACGGCACCCAAAGACGGTCATGACGAATTCATAGAAAGTAATCCCGCCGTAGCCTATTCAAAAGCCTATGACATGGTTTTAAATGGGTGGGAGATTGGTGGCGGTTCTATTCGTATTCACCAGCCTGAAATGCAAGAAAAAGTGTTTCGTTCATTAAAAATCACTCCTAAGGACCAGCAAGCTAAATTTGGTTTCCTCTTAGACAGTCTGAAGTGTGGTGCTCCGCCGCACGGCGGTATTGCTTTTGGTCTGGATCGTATCGTTACACTTATGTGCGGGGCTACGTCAATTAGAGATGTGATTGCTTTTCCAAAAACACAACGCGGACAGGACTTGTTGACGGGGGCTCCTTCTGCAGTTCCAGATGCTCAGCTGCGTGACTTACATATTCGTCTTCGTGGATCGGGTAAAGGTGCTAAAAGTAAACAAGAAACTGATTAGGATGTATTTATGATGCCGAATGAGGGGCACTCTCAAGCTTTTAAAAACCCTGTATCCGTTTTGGTTGTAGTCTACACTCGAGATTTAGAGGTTCTTCTCCTCGAAAGAGCAGATCGAGAGGGGTTTTGGCAGTCGGTCACCGGGAGCTGTGAATTAAACGAAACACTTTATGAAACTGCAGCAAGGGAGCTGAGAGAGGAAACCGGCATTAACGCCAATGATCATAATTTAGTTGATTGGAATCTATCCAACGAGTTTGAAATTTTTAAACATTGGCGTGGTCGTTATGCTCCGGGAATTACTCATAACCTAGAGCACGCGTTTGGTCTGCTTGTACCCGGCCGGGTATCGGTTAACATCTCACCTCGTGAGCATGTTCAATTTGAGTGGGTTCGAATTGAAGCGGCGATGAATCGTGTTTTTTCATGGACTAATGCTGACGCGTTAAAATTCTTGGTGAAACGCCATGCTAGTTTGCGTTAACTGGTATTGAAGCAGCTTTGGATGAACTCGAGCTCAAACATTTTTATTTTTTTGTTGATACTCTTTTAGAGTAATTATTTAAGTTTTATATTAAAGAAGGTAGTTCACGCTATGGAAATAGTCGGCAATACAGAATTTTCAAATTACCGTGACCTCTCCGATGACGAATGTCACGAGCTGATAAAAGACGCGAAAGCTAGTCTTGGTGATGATTTAGTTATTCTTGGTCACCACTATCAAAGAGCCGATGTGTATAAACATGCAGACTTGAAAGGTGACTCTCTCAAACTTTCCAGACTTGCATCGCAGACAGATTCAGAGCACATAATATTTTGTGGTGTTCATTTCATGGCTGAAGTAGCGGATATTATGTCCAAGTCAAGTCAGAAGGCTCTACTGCCCGACCTGGCGGCGGGTTGTTCCATGGCTGACATGGCTAACTTATCGAAGGTTAACAGGGCGTGGGGTGAATTAAACACCGTTCTCGGAGATGGTATGTCCGTTACACCTATTACCTATATTAATTCCGCGGCAGATCTAAAAGCTTTTTGCGGTGAGCATGGAGGTATCGTTTGTACGTCGTCCAATGCCTCGAGAGTAGTTAAATGGGGTTTAAGTCAACAAGATAAAATTTTATTTTTTCCTGATCAGCACTTGGGCCGTTGGTCGGGATATCAGCTTGGATTAATTGACAATTTAGATATGAAAGTTTGGGATCCGGATTTATGGATGGGAGGACTAACTGAAGAGGAAGTCCAGAACGCGAAAATTCTTTTGTGGAAAGGTCATTGTTCCGTTCACCAGATGTTCCAGCCATCTCATATCACACGCTTTCGTGAAAAACATCCTGCTGGTTACGTGATTTCGCATCCAGAGTGCCGTTTCGAGGTATGCGATCAATCTGATTTTGTTGGTTCGACTGAGTACATTGTCGAGACAATTGCCGCGGCAAAGCCGAATACTCATTGGTTGGTCGGTACTGAATTAAATTTAGTAACCCGAATAGCTGAAGAATTTCGTCCACAGGGAAAACTAGTCGAATTTATGTCGCCTCTAGTTTGTATGTGTTCGACTATGAACCGTATCGATCCACAACATCTAGCGTGGCAACTAGATAATCTGCGAGATGGTAATCTGGTCAATCAAATTTGCGTTCCTGATTCGGAAAAGGATATGGCACGTCTCTCTCTTGAGCGAATGCTGTCAATTTCTTAATTTTTAAGTAGATGCTGACCTGTCGCTCATCCAACGTAGGTTAAGCCCTTGATTGTCGCTTGTGAATAAAACGAATTGGTTGGCTCTGAAATCTTTAGCGCCGTATGTTTGGGATTTCAAATATCGTGTTGTGGTGGCTCTAGTGCTACTGACGCTGGCTAAAGTCGCAAATGTGACAGTTCCTCTAGTGCTCAAAGAGGTAGTTGATTCTCTGGCCCCAAAGGACCAATTGCTTCTTTTGCCATTAGCCTTACTTCTGAGTTACGGCGCGCTACGGTTATGTGCTGTTATTTTTGCAGAACTACGTGATGTCGTGTTTGTAAAGGTGACACGTCGTGCCACGAGACGCATAGCACTTAAAGTTTTTCGACACTTACATGATTTAAGTTTGAAATTCCACCTTGAGAGACATACTGGGGGTATTTCTCGAGAAATAGAGAGGGGAACACGTGGCGTCTCTATACTATTGACCTATTCCTTATTCTCAATCATCCCGGTCATTTTAGAGTTTGGGTTTGTGGCAGCGATCTTGATAGATCGGTTTGATTGGAGATTCGCCGCAATTACTTTTTCAGCAGTATTTTTATACTTGGCCTACACATTCTTCGTATCCGAGTGGCGAATGAATATACGTCGCGAAGCTAACGGGTGGGACACGAGGTCCAACTCGCATGCGGTTGATAGTTTGCTCAACTTTGAAACTGTTAAATATTTTAACAATGAGGAATATGAGGCGCGGCGATATGATTCTTTTCTACAGGAGTATGAACGAGCTGACGTAAAAACTGAGACCTCACTTGGATTACTTAATATCGGACAAAGTGTGATCATCGCAATAGCGGTTACTTCATTAATGATATTAACCTCTCAGGGGGTGGTTTCTCAAAAATTGACGATTGGCGATCTGGTGCTGGTGAACGGACTATTGATTCAACTATACATTCCACTTAATTTCATGGGTATGGTATATCGTGAAATCAAGCAAGCATTTATAGATATGAACAATATGTTCTCTTTATTGGATACGCGGCGTGATATCGTCGATCGTTCTGACTGTATTCCAGTGAAATCGTCAAGTCCCACTATTGAATTTAAAAATATATCGTTTTCTTATGATGGCAAGAGAGAAACTTTATCCGATGTCAGTTTCGTTATTCCTTTTGGAAAGACAGTGGCGGTTGTCGGCGAGAGCGGTTCAGGTAAAACTACATTAGCCAGGCTGTTGTTTCGGCTGTATGACGTAGATAAAGGCGGAGTTAGTCTTAACGGCGTCGATATTAGGCATTACTCGCAGGTCAGTTATAGAAAATCGGTTGGTGTCGTACCCCAAGATACAGTTCTTTTTAACGATACACTCGGATTTAATATTAGATATGGAAACCCTTTATGCAAGGACGAGGACCTAGAACGGGTGGTACGTTTGGCCCAATTAGAGAAATTTATCCAATCGCTCCCTGAGGGCTACGATACAACCGTAGGAGAACGTGGTTTAAAGGTCTCTGGTGGAGAAAAGCAAAGAATATCAATTGCACGAGCAATACTTAAGGATCCACCCATTATGATTTTCGATGAAGCGACATCATCACTAGATTCTGGCAGTGAGCGTCAAATACAATTAGCATTAGATGACGTATCAAAAAATAGAACAACACTCGTGATCGCACATCGGCTGTCAACGATAATACACGCCCATGAAATCATCGTTTTGGACTCTGGAAAAATAGTTGAACAGGGGACGCATGATCAGTTGCTTGGGCGAGGGGGTAGGTACAGCCATATGTGGAACCTTCAACAAAATAACTCTTAAACAACGCATTAGCATTTGTTAGCTCTAAGCGATATATAATTTTATTTAGCGATGATTGAAGCACTTATGTACACCAGTCGAATGAAACGAATCCTGTACTCGACCCTTTTGTTGGTAGCATTTGCGGTCGTTCTTTTTATTCACAATTCGAATGAAGCCCAGGCTCGTGGAGGTCCACGCCTGAAGTCACGTGTTGCCCTCATTGTCGACCAAAGTAGTGGCGAAATTATCTACGAAAAAAATGCTTCGGATGTAGCTCCGATCGCTTCGGTTACAAAATTGATGACCGCAATGGTCATAATCGACTCTGGGGTTCCTTTGCTCGAGTCAATTACCATAGCAAAGGCGGACGTTGATCGATACAAAGGTTCGCGGTCAAAGCTCGGCGTCGGTACTACCTTGCTGAGAGCTGAGGTTTTAAAACTTGCGTTAATGGCGTCAGAAAATCGAGCTTCGGCTGCTCTGGCGAGAGTCTTCCCCGGAGGTAAAACTGCTTTTGTTATCGCTATGAATAGTAAAGCTAAATCACTCGGGATGAATGATACAAATTTTGTGGACTCCACTGGGTTGCGTCCTGGAAATGTTTCTACTGGTCATGATCTATTGAAGTTGGTACAAGCGGCATTGAGGTATCCCTTGATTCGACAGTACACGACAACATCCTCTTTCCAGCTACGAGCTAAAATGGGTAAACGGCCGGTGCGACTGGATTACGTTAATTCAAATCGACTAGCAAGGAGCTCTAGGTGGAATATAGGTCTTTCCAAGACCGGTTATATCAGTGAGTCTGGTCGCTGCTTGGTTATGCAGACAAACCTGTTAAATAAATCTGTAATTATGGTTTTATTAGATTCTTGGGGAAAGTTAACGGCATTAGGCGACGCTGGAAGAGTTCGTCGTTGGATGGAGCGGCAACAAAAAAAGTAAATTTAAATAAGGCGGGAATGCTTAATCATCAATTGTTTACTAGTCGGGTCTAGAACCGCCTAATGCAATAGTTATTTTCTCAGCAGTGACTCTAACGTGTTTACCCCATAGTCGGTTTAGTCTGTGTGAGGGACTAGAAATGGATAGACCGGCTACCAGAGATCCAGAGTCGTCATAAATTCCAGCGCCTATGCAGGAAACACCTGGTTCAGCCTCTTCATTATCGAAGGCGTAGCCCTGAGATTTGATTTTTTCTAATTCGACAAATAATGTTTGAGTATCTTTTATGGTATTTTTCGTAAAAACTTTTAATCCATTTCTTTTTACGTAATTTAAGGTTTCACGCTCTCCATCTTCGATTAGAAATATTTTACCGACTGCCGTCACGTGAAGAGGCGCCTTAGCGCCAACTAGGTGTGCTACTCGTATCGCCGAATGTTCAGCCGTAACTCTCTCTACGTACACCATCTCATCTCCCTCGCGGATAGATAAATTGACTGTCTCTTTAAGCTGATTATGGAGTCCGTTCATGAAAGGCATCGCTTCCTTACGAATATCAATTCGAGTTTTGGTTATATTGCCGAGTTCTAACAGTCGATTTCCAAGTCGATAACTTCCTGTTTGGACGCGATCAATGAATCGATAGTGTACTAATGCGTTGAGAATTCTGTGTGTAGTTGACGGATGAAGGTTGGTGAGTTTTGCTAATTCTTTCAGATTTATCGGACTTCTTGACTTTGAAAGAACGTCTATTAACTCCATCATTCGGTCGATGACTTGTATAGATGTTTTATTATTCTTTTCTTGCATGACACGTATTGTATCCGCTTATATTGTGCACTGCGGCAAGTGTAATTTAAATTTGATTGCCAATCAACTGATTGAAGCGCGCAAATGATAATGTTGACGCGTTAAGTAATTAGGGCGATGTGTTAACATTCAGTTAGTTTCTTGGTGTTATAGCTGGCAGTTTTTCCTTGCCAGACTGAGGTTTTGGTTACTTTAAATGTAGGTAAAAAATATGCGTGTAGGATTGTTCGTCACTTGTTTAGCTGACGTTATGCGGCCAAGTATTGGACTAGCAGCCGTTGATTTATTGGAGCGGGCTGGATGTCAGGTGATTTTTCCCGAAAATCAAACTTGTTGCGGGCAGCCGGCTTACAACGCGGGGGATCGACTCACAGCACAAGAGCTCGCCAGAAAAGTCGTTTCTGAATTCGCAGATGTTGATTACGTTGTTATTCCATCTGGATCGTGTGGCGGTATGATTAAGGCTCACTATGAAGACCTTTTCAGTGACTTACCTAAATATAAAGCTAAGGCTCAATGGTTGTCAGCGCGGACTTATGAGCTAACTGATTTTCTAGTAAATGTAGTGCACATGAACTCTTTTGAAACGTCTTTTCAAGGGACTATTACCTATCATGATTCGTGTGCAGGGCTTAGAGAGCTCAACATTAAGCAGCAACCCCGACAATTACTGCGTACTTTACCGAATGTTGAATTAAGAGAAATGCCCGGAGCTGAGCAATGTTGTGGTTTTGGAGGAACTTTTTCGGTCAAGTATGGTGATATTTCGTCTCGAATAGTAGATCTTAAATGCGATGATCTGGAAGGCACTGAAGCCGATGCTGTTGTGTTAGGCGACCTTGGATGTATGTTGAATATTGAGGGGAAGTTGCGCCGTCGTGGGAATCATAAGACGAAGGTTCTTCACATAGCCGAAGTGCTGACAGGTCGGAACGGTGAGGAGGCTGAGTAAACTCAGAGTTAGATTATGGAAATTACATCTCAAGATTTTAAAGCTGTATCGAGTGCTAAGCTCAAAGACGAGAAGTTACAAAAGGCACTTTTTCAGGCGAAGGATGGATTTGTTGTTTCTCGGGCAAAAGTAATAAAAGACTTAGATAATTTCGAGGACATAAGACAGGCAGCGTCTGAGGTACGAGATCATTGTTTGGCCCACTTGGATGAGTACCTCGAGGCATGGGAAGTTCGGGCTCAAGCTTCTGGTACCGTAGTTCATTGGGCTGAGTCGTATGAGGAATTGAATGCGATCGTTGTCAAAATAGCGCAAAACAATCAAGTCAAAAAGATTATCAAATCCAAATCGATGGTTGGTGAAGAGACCGGGCTAAATGAATACGTCGAAGGTCACGGGATTGAGGTTAAAGAAACTGATCTCGGAGAATATATTATTCAACAGGCGGGGGAGTATCCATCTCATATAATTGCACCAGCGACCCATAAATCTAAAGAGGATGTATCTGAGCTGTTTGCGAAAAAGCATCAGCGGCCTCGGCTGAATGATGCTGAAAAGCTCACGCATGAAGCTAGGGAGATTCTTCGTCCTCATTTCTTAGATGCAGACATGGGGATTACCGGCGCTAATTTTATGATTGCGGAGACGGGCTCCACGGTGATCGTCACAAACGAGGGTAATGGTCGTATGACTACGACAATGCCGCGAGTGCACGTCGCGATTAGCAGTATTGAGAAGTGTATTCCCACGCTTGACGATTTTGCGTTGATGATGAGACTCCTACCGAGATCAGCGACTGGCCAGGTGATTAGTAATTACGTGTCCATGACGACTGGTCCGAAGCGAGAAGCGGATCTTGATGGTCCGGGAGAGTTTCACGTAGTTATTTTAGATGTAGGTCGCACGCGCGTTCTTGGATCAGAACTTCGAGATGCGTTGCGGTGTATCCGATGCGGAGCATGCATGAACCACTGCCCTGTTTACCAAAACGTGGGTGGACATGCTTACGGTTGGGTTTATCCGGGACCCATAGGATCAGTGTTAACTCCGGCATACAATGGCATTGAGAACGCCATTGACTTACCGAATGCGGCTACTTTGTGTAATCAATGTGGTGTGGTGTGTCCAGTTAAAATACCTTTACCGGATTTGATGAGGAAGCTGCGAGAGAAACAATATGAAAAAAACCTTAAGTCTAAGACAGAAAGATGGTCTTTAAAAGTTTTTGCTTATGTCGCGATTCGTCCTCAACTTTACTCAATAGTTACCCGAGTAATGGCTCGCGCTGGAAAAATCCTTGGAGGAAATTCAGGCCAAATCAAAAGGATGATATTTGTTGGTCAAGATTGGACAAAACATCGAGATCTACCGACTCCCCGTGGGCGTACTTTTAGAGACGTCTATCTAAACAAAAAGAAAACTAGTAAGCGATAAATACGAATATGTCCGCAAGAGAAAATATATTGGCCCGTATAAGGTCGGCAAATAAAGTCGGCGAGGTATCGGATGTTATTGGAGGATCAGTGACGGATCGTCTGACTTCCCATCCAGAGAGTCCAATGCCTGATTTAACCTGGGATACAAATGAAAAATTTAAGCAGCGCTGCGAAGATGCCGCTTCTACTCTTGACGAGATTGGTCAGGTGGGCGACGTACCTGAGGCGGTGAACCGGTATCTTACTGAGAATAATCTTCCGACGTCGTTAGTGTGTTGGCCTGAATTTGAAAACTTAACCTGGTCCGATAGTAATATTCAAGTTGAGAGTCGTAGTGCTGTTGGTGATGATAAGGTTGGGCTTACGGGTAGTTATTGTGCTGTAGCGGAGACAGGTACATTGGTACTACTATCGGGTCAAGATCATCATGCTACTACTAGCCTTTTGCCTGAGACCCATATTGCGGTGGTTCGACGAGATCGAGTAGTAAAAACGATGGAGGAGGCTTGGCACTTAATACGAAGTGAGGTTGGCTCTCTACCGAGACAAGTAGCTTTTATCTCCGGCCCTTCAAGGACCGCCGATATTGAAATGACTCTTGTTTATGGTGCTCATGGGCCATTTCGTGTTCATGTGATCATTGTAGATCAATGAGAGACTTTCGATTAAGCACAAATTGAGTCAGCCGAATGAAAAAGAGAAAATTTAGTGGCGGCTGGCGGTCCAAGCTCAAACGTTTTTTACCCTCAGCGGAGACTGTCCGAAATAACAAATGGGTGGGATGGATAGGCCCTGCTTTATACCATCCTAGATTGTGGCAACTTAATAGAAAAGGTGTTGCTACAGGTGTTGCCATAGGTGTATTTTTCGGTTTTTTGGTTCCTTTGCTCCAGATACCGTTTGCTGCTCTTTTTGCTGTCTGGTTTCGCGGGCATCTAGTGGCAGCAGTTGTCTCAACAATGATTACTAACCCACTAACGTTTGCGCCGATCTATTTGTTGGCAAACGAAATTGGGTCTTTTATTTTTGATTTATTGGAACCTGACACCCCTAATGTTATAACTGGTGCTGCCTACCAGGCTGGGGATATGGTTGTGGGTTGGCTCGATAAATTCATGTTGGTCGGAAAGAATGTGGCAGTAGGATTACTTTTTCTCGCAACTTTTGGAGCGATGTCATCCTACATGTTGGTATTAGGTATATGGCGGGTCATCGTGAACATCGAGTGGTATAGAAGACGACGGGGTAGGACCGCGCGTTAGAGCGCGTTTATAGTCTTGTTATTTTGTCGATATCTTCCTAAAAAGTCCATAATTCTCACAGCAAAGAACTATGGACTCCCCTCTGCCTGAATTAATGATGCTCTTTTGAGCTACTTTCGTCGTGACCACCCATCTCTGAAGCTTCATGATGCTTTATTAGACCGGCCTCATAAAGAGAGGCCGTCATCGGTGGCAGCCAAAGAGTGACAGTAATTAGACCAGTAATCGCCATCGTGATCGTGTAAGGCAATGCCATCAATACCATTCTTCCATAAGACAATTGTATTAACGGCGCAATAGCTGAGGTGAGTAGAAATAAGAATGCGGCCTGGCCATTCGGTGTGGCTACGCTTGGAATGTTTGTACCAGTATTGACCGCAACAGCTAATAGATCAAACTGGTCTCTTGTAATAATGCCTTCGGATAATGCTTTGGCTAGCTCATTGATATAAACGGTTGCTACAAAAACGTTATCACTAATCGCTGAGAGTAGCCCATTAGCCACATAAAATAATCCGATTTGTTCTACGCCATCAAGGGCAAGTCCATAGTGGATGATTCCGGAGAAGAGATTTTGATCTTGAATCACGGCGACAATAGCGAAAAATACTACTAGCAATGCTGTAAACGGCAAAGCTTCAGTGAAGGCATATCCGATGTCATGCTCTTTTATTACCCCGTTAAAAGCGGTAATAAAAATAATAACAGACAATCCAATGACGCCTACTTCGGCTAAATGTAACCCCAGCGCGACAATAAGCCATATTCCAGCGATTCCCTGAATGACTAATTTGCCTCTATCTTGAGGTGTTCTTTTTGCTCCCTCTTGTTTATCAAATTCCATGAGTACATTTAAGACTTCGCGTGGAATTTTAGTCCCGTACCCTAGTATTTTAAATTTTTCAACAAGCACGCATGTTATGAGTCCGACTACGAGAACAGGAAGTGTAACTGGAGCCATTCGCATAAAGAATTCAATGAATTCCCAGCTGGCTCGCTCAGCAATTAAAAGGTTTTGTGGTTCACCTACGATCGTACATACACCCCCTAACGCCGTACCAACAGCACCATGCATCATCAGGCTTCTAAGAAAGGCTTTAAACTGCTCTAGTTTTTCTCGATGTATCTCTTGTATACCTGTGTCGTCAGCAATGTCATCGGTATCGGTGAGAGCTTTCCCGGATGCGACTTTGTGGTAGATGCCATAAAACCCAACGGCTACTGCAATGATAACTGCGGTAACAGTCAAAGCGTCTAGAAATGCAGATAGAAACGCCGCCATTAATGAGAATAGAAGCGATAAGATAATTTTGGATTTAACGTTTATTAATACCTTCGTGAAAAGGAGTAGAAGCAACCCTTTCATGAAGTAAATTCCCGCCACCATAAACATTAGCAATAATATTACTGGGAAATTTAGTACTATTTCGTGATAGACCGTAGCAGGAGATGTCATCCCTATTGCTACGGCCTCAATTGCAAGTAGACCTCCAGGCGCTAAGGGGTAAGCCTTGAGAGCCATGGCTAGCGTGAAAATAAATTGCACAATGAGAATCCACCCAGTGATAAAAGGCCCAACAGTGTGGAAAAGTATGGGGTTTACAATCAAAAATAAAATGATCGTTGTTTTGTACCAGTTAGGAGTCCCATTTAGGAAGTTAGTCAAGTAAACTGATTTGCTTGCGTTTGACGATGTCACAACGTTGTCTCCTGTTTGAAGTCTTCTTAAACTATTCAATTTATGAAAACGATAGCGAGTTTTAATTACGCCAGATTTTAGCATGGTTAACTATACTGCTTACCAAAACCATGAGGCTCTTCCTGAGATTAAAGTGCCGTAACCTATATTTCGTTGTTAAAATCAAGACCTGTTTAAATACTGAGATCTAGTGTGCTACTAATTTGAAATAATTTGAAAAATATAAGTTAGGGATCCTAATCATGAAAAAAGTAGTTGTGACCCGTGAAGTCTTCAAGGAAACAATTGATTTTCTGGTAGACCACTTCGAGGTTGTGCCTAATCAGGAGGATCGTTTGTTCGATCAGCAGGAACTCTTCGACCGTATTTCTGATGCAGAGGGCATTCAAACAGCTGGTAGCGACCTGGTAAATGATAAGTTTTTGGACGCGGCACCTCAGCTCAAAATTATCGCCAATACTGCGGTCGGCTACAACAATATAGATGTTCAAGCATGTTCGCGCCGTGGCGTTGTTGTAACGAATACGCCTGGCGTGCTCGATGAGTGCGTCGCGGATTACGCGATCGGTTTGATGATTTCAGCTTCCAGACGAATTGGTGAGGGTGAGCGTTACCTCAGGGCAGGCCAATGGAAAGCGATGTACTTGAAACAGATGCTCGGTCTCGATATAAACGGAGCTACGCTTGGTTTGATTGGCTTTGGCCGTATTGGTCAAGCAATCGCTAGGCGAGCCAAAGGATTTGGAATGCGAGTGCTCTATCACACAAGATCGCGTGTTAGCGAATCAGTTGAGAGACAACTTAAAGCAACCCAAGTTGATAAACGTCACCTGCTTCAACAGTCAGATGTTGTGATGCTGATATTGCCTTATGCTAAAGATACACATCACCTAATCGGTGAACAGGAGTTACAATTGATGAAGTCCAAATCTGTGTTGGTTAACATTGCCAGAGGTGGTATCGTGGACGATAAAGCTTTAATTAAAGCTTTAAAACAAAAGACCATATTTGCAGCCGGATTGGATGTCTATGAGGGAGAACCGCAATTGGATCCTGAATTTTTAGAACTTGAAAATGTAGTTTTATCTCCACACATTGGAAGTGCTTCGGAACCTACTCGACGGGCGATGGCGATGACTGCAGCGAAGAATTTAGTCGCATTTCTTGCTAACGGCGATAAACCAATAAACTTGGTTCGCCCAAATTAATAGTTTAGGACCAAGATGTCGCTGCAGATAGTTTATATTTACTTTCATTTTTTATTGCATTAATCACGAACATGAATCAATTTTTTAGGCTTGGGCTCCATGAGGTGGCGCAAAGGTTACGTAAGGGCAAACTTAAGCCATCCGTCTATATCAAAAGCTTGTTGGATCGTATCAATGAGCTTGAAGGTTCCGTTCAGGCGTGGCAATGGCTAGATCGAGGTCGTGCTATGGCGATTGCCAAAAAAGCCGATACATCCGCTACAGCGCTCCGAGCAGCGCACCCATTGTATGGCATACCTATTGGCGTTAAAGACAACATATATACAGCCGGCATCCCTACCGAAATGGGATGCTGTTTATATCAAAACTATGTTCCCGAGGTGTCCGCCGACATCGTTACCCGTATTGAGAAGTCTGGAGCGTTTGTATTTGGGAAAACAGTCACGACTGAAGCTGCTTTTATGGTTCCTTCTAAAACACGTAATCCGTGGAATTTTAAACACACACCGGGTGGTTCCTCGAGTGGCTCCGCTGCTGCGGTCGCGGCAGGATTTGTGCCCGGCGCTATCGGGACGCAAACGAATGGATCAGTCATTCGACCAGCAGCGTATTGCGGTATTGTTGGTTATAAAATGACCCGTGGGTTAATCGGAGTCGATGGAATCATGCCTTTTTCCCCAATGTTCGACCAGCCAGGAGTATTCGCGAGAAGTGTTGCCGATTCGGCGTTGTTAGCTTCTAGCTTCGCGGGACCACGTTCAGGCATTTCACCAAATGCAGCGCCACTTAAGAATGCGCCGAGACTGGCTGCGGTCAGATCGCCATCTTGGTATCTTGCTGAACGTGAAGCTCGAACCCAATTTGAGGTTGATATTTCGCGGCTTCGAAGTGCTGGGGCGTCTATAGACGTGATCGAACTTCCAGGCGAGTTTGATCGCGCTCACAAGGTTCATCGAACTATCATGTTGTATGAGGCCGCACGGGTATCTCGAGCGATTAGAGATGAATTTAGAGGTTATTTCTCTGATTTCCTTATACACGCTCTTGAAGAGGGGGATCGCGTAACAGAAACTCAGTTTAGGGATGCGGTGAAGAAGAAAAATGCGTTACAAAATAGTTTTGCGTCTTTCATGGATCGAGGTTATTCCGCAGTGGTTACTCCTCCTGCGACTGGAGAGGCACCTAATTCACTCCACGTAACTGGTGATCCCAGTTTTTGTTCAATATGGACTTTAATTGGCGCTCCTGCTATTACCATACCAACAGGTTTGGGTCCGAAAGGACTACCCCTGGGATTACAATTAATCAGCGCAGTTGATGAAGATAATTATTTATTAGCTACAGCCGCTTGGTGTGAGCGACACTCTCCATTCAAAGGGCTCAGCAGCTAGTGCATGGTTTGAAAAAAACTTTATCTTGATCGCTTGATCTACGAATATCGTGAGTTGTTGAGAATATTTCTTCTGTTGTCCCATGAATCGAGAGCTGCAAAATCATCATCAAGATTTACTTAAATTAATTGGTTCTTGTTTGAGCAAGGAGCAGTATGGACTACGTACCCGCTTAAATCAGATTGTCAACAAATTCAGAAAACAGGAAGATCAGTCGATTGAGCTCATTAAATTACGGTCAAAAATAAACATATCGGTTGAAAAGGTCTCCGCTAGGAGGCAGCGAGTACCAAAAATCTGTTTCCCAGATGAGTTACCAGTCGTAGCGAGCAGAGAGGAGATTAAGCGACTTATAAATGAGCAGCAGGTCGTTATTCTATGTGGTGAGACGGGTTCAGGTAAAACTACGCAGATACCTAAAATGTTACTTGAGATCGGAAGAGGTGTGCGTGGCCAGATTGCACACACGCAACCTAGGCGCATAGCTGCGCGATCAGTTGCTATTCGTATAGCGAAAGAACTGTCCTCGGAAATTGGTGATCTAGTCGGCTATCAGGTCCGTTTTTCAGATCGATCAAGCCATGAAAATCTTATAAAGGTTATGACCGACGGCATTTTGCTTGCGGAGACTCAAACTGATCGTTATTTGACTCGTTACGATACGATAATTATTGACGAGGCGCATGAGAGAAATCTTAATGTTGATTTCCTGTTTGGGTACTTAAAGCGCCTACTGAAGCAAAGGCCCGACCTTAAATTGATTATTACATCAGCGACTATTGATGCGGATAAATTTTCTTCTCATTTTGATCGAGCCCCAGTCATTGAGGTTTCAGGTCGTTTATATCCAGTTGAAGTGCGATATCAATTACCTGAAAACAACGGCACGTTAGAGGATTCAGAAAGTATATATGAGGCAATGTCTACAGTTATGGCGGAAATTGACGCTGAACCAGGTAGTGGTGATGTTCTAGTTTTTTTACCTGGTGAGCGTGAGATTAAGCAATCGACAGATTGGATTAATAAGAACTTCTTGTCGCAGTCTCGTCGTTCCTTGTGGGAAGTACTGCCACTATATTCACGATTAGCGGTTCAAGAACAAAATAAAGTTTTCCTGCCATCTGATTATCGAAGATTAATTCTAGCGACTAATATCGCTGAAACATCTCTAACAATCCCTAAAATCCAATTTGTTATTGATACGGGTTTAGCTCGAGTAAAGCGGTATAGCTACCGAAATAAAGTTGAAATGCTGCAAGTTGAGAAAGTATCTCAAGCTTCCGCTAACCAGCGCTCCGGTAGGAGTGGACGGGTAATGAATGGTGTTTGCGTGAGATTGTATTCGCAGGAAGATTTTGAACAACGAGTCGTTCATGAAGAGCCGGAAATTTTAAGATCGTCGTTGGCTACCGTTATATTGCGTATGTCCGCACTGGGTCTGGATGAGCCGGACAAGTTCCCTTTCATTGACCCACCAATACCTCGTGCTTTAGCTGATGGATATCAATTACTCGAGGAGCTCGGGGCGATGGATAGACGGAAACGCCTAACATCGATTGGAAAAAAATTATCCCAAATACCTGTTGACCCAAGGGTGGCGCGTATGATTCTAGCGAGTACGGAGCTCGGCTGCTTGGACGAAGTGCTTAAACTGGCAGCAGCTTTGTCTGTGCAAGATCCAAGAGAGCGAGAGTATGGAACGCATGATGAAAGCGGGACTAAGAATGATCAAGCGATCAAATCTGACTTCATGTCTTTGCTTACAGTGTGGTCTTGGTTTCAAGATATATTTGGAAAGAAACCAGGAAAAAGAAAATTGAAAGAAACGTGTATCTGCCAACACGTTTCGTTGGTAAGGATGTTCGAGTGGCGAGAGCTTTATTATCAGCTCAAATCCATGACTAATGACATGGGGTTTACGTTAAATGAACGCCCGGGACGCGAGGCCGATATAAATCGGTCTTTATTGACGGGCTTGTTGGGGAACATTGGTTTTCGTAGCGATGAAAAGGGTGTTTACTATGGCGCCCGTGGCATCAAATTCCATATACACCCAGGGTCCGACTTGAGAAACTCTAAACCCAAATGGATATTAGCGTCTGAGCTAGTGGAGACATCGCGACTTTATGCGAGAGGTGTTGCGGAAATTGATGTCGATTGGATTGAGCCTATAGCTAAACATTTGACGCACTCAACCTATCACGACCCGAGATGGTCGAAAGCTATTGGGAATGTGGTAGCAACGGAGCGAGTCACGTTATACGGTCTGATAATCGTGCCAAGGCGACAGGTTAATTATGGACCTATTAATTTGAGGGAGGCGCGCGAAATCTTTATCCGTAACGCTTTAGTGTTAGGCGAAGTTAAAAAAGCTCCCCCTTTTTTGAAGCACAATATGGAATTGGTCGCATCTTTGGAGAATATTGAGGCAAGGTCGAGACGTTACGACCTTTTAGTAGATGACTCCGTTGTTTTTTCTTTTTTTGACGAAAAAGTCCCTGAGGACATTTGTAGTTGGATTCAGTTTGACAAATGGCGTCGAGAAATGGAAAAACAAGACTCGAGATCTTTATTTTTGACTAAATCACTTTTAGTCAGAAAAGAAGTTGAGTCAGCAACTTTCGATTTATATCCTGATATTTTGGTCATTAATGGCTGTGAGTTCAGACTCGAGTATCGTTTTGAGCCTGGACACGTTTTGGATGGAGTCACCCTTAAAACGCCTATTGAGCTGTTGAATAAAATTGACCAAGCTAAAACCGAGTGGTTGGTGCCTGGGTTGATTAGAGATAAGGTCACTCGAATCATAAAAGACTTACCGAAATCCATAAAGAAAAAGATGTTTCCGATATCGCAGTTTGTAGACGAAATCGTTGGTGATCTTCAACCGAAAGATATATCTCTATATGATTCAATCATAATAGTCATAAATGAGCTTAGCGGTGACGTAATAACTAGAGATATTTTTCAGGATCAAAGTTTGCCGGTATTCTTGCGAATGAATTACTCGGTGATTGATGAGTATGGAGTGGAAATAGAAGCTGGTCGAGATTTGGTGGCGCTACAAAAAAAATTAGGAGTTAAGGCCGCGGAAACATTTAGTTCTCAAACGGCTGCTGAGTTTAAAAAAACCGGATTAACAACATGGAGCTTTGGGGAGCTGCCACCAACATTTGAAATGTCACATCAGGGTAAAACAGTAGTTGGATTCCCATGTCTTAAAGATGAAATAGATTCTGTTTCAATGATGCTTGCGGATACTGCAATGGAGGCCGAGTTAGTCACTGTCGGTGGACTTACACGATTATTTCGATTGACCATGAGAGAGCAGTTTAAGTTCATCGCTAAAAAATGGATAGATTTACCTAAAGCGGCACTTCAATACGCTGCGTTACTCAATGATCAGTCTATATCCTTGGAAAAATTTTCGGTTAAAAATAGGTTGAGTGAAGATCTGCTGGCAGCAACTAGTACCGAGGCTCTTTTTTTCGATAACACTCTAATTCGTAACGAAAGTGAATTTATCCATGCTGTAAAAAACGCTAAACCAAGGATTGTTGTCGTGGCAGATCAAATTAATCGGGTGGTGAATGACATTCTTGATTCATACTCGAAAGCACGGGAAAAACTTCATACGAATGCAAGTCAGTCAGCTAACTTGCTCAGAGAAAATATCAACTCGCACCTTTTTTCACTATTATCTCCAGATTTTATAGCGGTTACGCCTTTTGGTTATCTACAGCATTTCCCGCGCTACGTAGAGACTGTTTTCTGCCGTATAGATAAATTCAGGTCTGACCCACAGCGAGATCTTGAGTGGCAAGATCAAATCACAATTTTCGAAAGCCAGATAGATAAATCAATTGAACTTAGCTTAAGCTCGAAACAAAGAAAGAAGTTAATTGAGATACGATGGTCCCTAGAGGAGCTAAGAGTATCCTTGTGGGCGCAGCAGCTAAAAACTTCATACCCGATTTCCTTCAAGCGAATTGAACGAGCTATAACTGAGGCGTTACTATTGGTTTGAAGTGGCTACCTTTCGATGCATTAAATCACAATTTTTATTGATCACCTCATTTAATTTGAGCGTGTATTTTGTAAACCTTATAAACGGTGACTACATGAGTATAGGAAATAAAATTTTTGATGTCCTACGTGGCTTGTTTACTATTAGTTTATTTTTAATAGTCACACCTGCATTCTCAAGTGACTTTATTGTTCTTGGGGATATGCCCTACGGTAATCAGCCGGAGGTTGAGGAACAGTACCGAGCATTAATCGAGCGTGTTAATAATGAGAATGCAGATTTTGTAATCCATTTAGGCGATATTAAAAGTGGCTCTACAATGTGCTCTGATGATTTTTACATACGTCAAAAACAGCTTTTTATGAGGTTCACGGCTCCTTTTTTCTATACTCCTGGCGATAACGAGTGGACTGATTGCCACCGTGCCAATAATGGTGCTTATGACCCACTAGATCGCCTTAAAAAACTCAGACAGGTACTTTTTGATGAAAGTTACTTTGCACAGAACGCGTCACTTGGGGTGCAAAGCCAGGGCGATTTGATGGGGGATTTTTCAGACTATATTGAGAACCAAATGTGGATTACTTCACAAACTGTATTTCTATTGATTCATGTTGTTGGTAGTAATAATAATATGGATTCTGGGACGCCTTCTGGAGAGCATGAATTCCTGCTGAGGGAAAAGGCCAATAAAGAATGGATTAATAAGGCGTTTGATCTTATGCAGGAGGATCGGATAAGCGATCTTGTAGTCATGTTCCACGGTGATCCCTTTGTGGACTGGATGATGCCACAACCCTCTTTGATTTATCCGGGGTTTTTGGAGACGGTCGAAGCATCTCTTTTTGAGATGGCGATGAAAACAGATAAGAAAATTCTTATTATTCATGGGGATACTCACCAATATAAGTGGGATCATCCATTCTACGGGGCGGGGCTTAAAGGTGAAAACGTATCCCGTTTGGTTGTTCCTGGAGCGAGAGATATGCGGGCGGTAAAAATTAGTATTCAAAGAACAAAGGAGAACTACTACAGTCACAATCTTATTGATTAGAAACTCGTCAAATGCGACTGTTAGAAGATCTGTATCTTCGTTTTGATATTATGATTTCAGTTAATAAAATATCTTTTTAACAGGAACTACCTAATTGCATTTGCCTTTACATTTAATAACTCTCTGCGCACAGTTGATGTCTTCGAAGCTTTGTTTTGCTGCGAAGCTGTAATTTCCCCCGGAGTGAAAGGCGCCAGCACCATTACATTGGAGGCGTTTGGTCACGTAAACTGGCGGAGATAACCATAGTACATTTGCACATCCTGGACTGCCGGTTCCAAATTGAATTCCCAACTGATAGGTCCCACAAAAACCAGCGCGATGCGAAATATCTCCTTCAATTTGCCATTGCCCATCATCACGCAGCCAGGCTTTTGTAGTGCCGAATTGGAAGTCCATACGAGCAGCCTGGGCCCCTCCTAGATTGCTAGATAGCCTAGACTCTGATGAAAGGACACGTATTTCCTCAGAGGAAAGTGCGGAGCCACTGCCGATCAATAATGTGATCCCTAAACAAAAACGTACAGTTATACTTTTCATAAAATCAATTTATCACGAATAAAATATACTGGCCAGCTAGCTGACGAAGTGTTTTGTAAAATTTGTTACCCATCAAGGTTTTCCAGTTTGAATGCTGCTATGGGTTAGTCTACGGTTAAGTCCTGTAAGCTGGGTTCAAGTCTATAATTATTGACTTTAGTATCGACGAACAACAAGGGGTGGTTTAGTGCGAATGATCCGACTTATAGCGTGCGTATTGTTTTCGATTTTGATATTCAGCAGTTGTAGTACTAAAGAGATGATGACGAAATCAGCACTCGGATGTTCCATTCGAGATTTGGAAATCATTCCCAGTGAGTTTGATCGTCAAGGTTCGAGAACTAATTGGTGCGCCAAATGCGATAGGAAAACTTTTTGGTGCACCACGAATGCAGAAAGGTCCAAGCTGACCTGTCGAGAGGTGGGGGCAGGTCGTCCACCCTGCATCATTCGATAGCGCAGACATGGCTATTCATTTTACATACACTCCATTAGGCGACCGTGGCTTAATTATTGAAACTAATTGCGATTATCCGAAGACGCATTCTTCGATGAGCGGTTTGATCGCAGATAAAATTCGAGCTTTAAAAGTTAAGGGTGTTACTGATGTCGTCCCGGCTTTTAATAAGCTTGCGATTCATTATGACCCCATGCAATGGGTATCTTCCTCACTCCGGTCTCCACACGATGAGATAGTAAAATACTTAAATCAAAAACTTGAGAGTATTGAAATTGATGCAGAATCTCATGAACTCAAAATGGTACATATTCCCGTATGCTATGACGACGAGGTAGGCCTAGATCTTTTAGAGTTATCGTCATATTTAAATACACCCACCAGCGATTTAATAAAGTTACATTGTTCAAATATCTATACTGTAGGTGCGATTGGTTTTGCGCCGGGATTTGCATATTTAGAAGGTTTAGATTCTTTACTTTCAGTGTCCCGCCGAAGCGAACCACGCACCCGAGTTCCAGCGGGTAGTGTCGCGATAGCAGGTGGGTATTCTGGAATTTATCCATCGGTGCTTCCAGGTGGCTGGCACATAATAGGACGTAGCCACGCTAGCCTTTTCGAAACAAAGGACAGTGCCGGTGCACTTTTAAGTGTTGGGGATCAGGTTCGTTTTAATCCGATTTCAATTGAAGAATTGAATTTACACCAGAGTACGAGAGATTATAAATGACCGCAACGCAACCCCCTCTCATTGAGATTCTGAATCCTGGATTATTAACAACAATTCAGGACAAGGGACGGTTAGGCTGGCAGGAACAGGGAGTTTCTGTCTCTGGCGCTGCGGATTTGAACTCGATGATGGTTGCGAATTCTCTAGTAGGAAATGATGGCGATGCACCAGTAATTGAGTTTGTTATGTTAGCCCCAACATTATTTTTTTCTAGAGATTGTGTTATCGCTTTCACCGGTGCGGATTTCTCATTTACGATTGATGATGTTCCACTTCCACATGGTCGGCCCATAAAAATTTTTGCGGGTAGCATCCTGAAGGGTGGTCGATCATATAGGGGTGTATACGGCTATTTAAGTATTTATGGCGTCGTATGCGTTGATAAGGTTATGGGTAGTGTTGCTACAGATACTGGTAATCATTTTGGGGGTATTGCTGGTAGAAAGTTTAAAACCAGTGATACGATATTAGTCCGTGAACCCTCTAAATCTTGTGCACCTTTCAAGAACGTGAAGTCCCGTGGCTTATTACCTTTTGTTTCGACAAATTGGGGTGTAAAGGATTTATTTAACGTCGTAACCCATGAAGATACATTGCTCAGGTTTATTCCATCAAAAAGATGGATCGATTCGGCTGATCGAACGCGAAAAACTTTCCTGGCAAGTGCTTACCAAGTTTCGAGTCAGTCAAACCGAATGGGAATTCGTTTGACGGGAGAAAAAATAGAGATAGAGCAAATTAAGCTACAACCTTCAGAGCCTGTTGTGATGGGCACAATACAGATACCGCCCAATGGCCAACCTATAGTTTTATCTGTTGATAGACAGACGATTGGCGGATATCCATCTATTGGGGTCGTGGCCTCTATTGATCGCACGAAGTTAGTTCAAGCTCAACCAGGTGACAGCTTACGTTTCTTAAAAACCTCTTTAGCTGATGCGCAAGAAGTATTAATTCGAGAACGTAATGCTATAAAAGATTTGGTTCGTACGATTACAAATCGGCTCCAAGAATTAAATTTATGATGTATAGAATTGACTTGAATTGCGATCTTGGAGAATATCGATCTCCCTTTGAGGAGCAAAAAGAAATCGCGGTAATGCCGTTTTTAAGCTCAGCGAATATTGCTTGTGGAGTTCATGCGGGAGACGATCGAGCCATAAGGACAACGATACGAAGAGCGCTGGAACTTGGTGTCAGAATCGGATCTCATCCATCATTTCCTGATCGAGAAAATTTTGGTCGAAAAGCTATGTTTCTACCTGAGTTTAAGCTTAGAGAAGTTGTATGTCGTCAGATCGAGGAGTTTGCTAATCACGCGTCCGCTTGTGGGGCCACAATGACTCACGTAAAAGCGCATGGCGCGCTGTATAACATGGCTGCAATTGATTTAAGTTTAGCGACAGTTATTTGTGAAATTATTGCTAACTTTGACTCTGAGATGCTTGTTTTTGGGCTTGCGAATTCTCAATGGGTTGAGGCGGCAAACATAACAGGACTCCGCATTGTGGAAGAGGCATTTTCCGATCGGCGCTATCTTTCCGGGTCTCAACTCGTTCCGAGGGCAAGTCAGCACGCGTTGATTACGGATGTTGCTGAAGCGGAACAGCAAGTACTCAAAATGGTTCGTCAGAATTTGGTTACGAGTTTAGATGGTGTTGATCATTGTTTGTTACCAGGTACTGTATGTATTCACGGCGATAGCGCTGATGCTTACAACTTTGCGAAAAAATTGCGCTCATGCTTAGAGCTGCAAGGAATTCAGGTCTTGTATCCTCAGATCTTGAGGTAGGTTATTTTTTAGTGACGTCCATAATGTTGCAAGTTTGACCAGGTACCAGATTAATGGATTACTCCGATTTTTGATTTAAGTACAATATAAAATTCTGGTTTACACTGTCTCTGTAAATGGTCGGTTATGCAATGCAGCATTTCTTTTTTGAGGTACTCCTTTGGTGCATGAATTGTGAAAATTGGTTTAGTGATTATTGGTGATGAGATCCTTTCAGGACGGCGGAAGGATCGTCATCTTGAAAAATCGATTGAGATATCACATGCTCGCGGGCTTAAGGTTGAGTGGGTTACTTATCTGCCTGATAGCCCTGAGCTTTTGAAGAGTACATTCGAACGCACCCTAGATTCAGAAGATACTGTTTTTAGCTTTGGCGGCATTGGCGCGACGCCTGATGACTATACCAGACAGTCTGTGGCTGAGGCACTTGATCTAGATATGGTCATTCACCCCGAGGCTAAGCAGGAAATAGAAAGTCAGTTCGGCGATGGTGCATACCCGAATCGTATCAAGATGGGTATGTTTCCAGAGGGCTCTAGAATAATTCCGAACGAGTTCAATCGTGTCCCTGGTTTTAGTATTCAGCAGCATCATTTTTTGCCAGGTTTTCCATCTATGGCATGGTCTATGATGGAGTGGGTATTAGATAACGAGTATGCTTCGCATCACGTGGTGGACCGGGATATTGAACGATCCATACTGATATTTGACGTGCCAGAGAGTTCTCTAATCCCATTGATGGACGAATGTCTAAATAAATATCCGGAATGTAAGATATTTAGTCTGCCAACCCTCACTGCTGAACGCTTGCGTCGCGTGGAATTAGGAGTGAAGGGCAGAAGAGATATAGTAGATGCGGCGTTTTTATATCTCCAAAACACTGTTAATCAACTTGATTACGAGTGGACTGAGTTACCGCCGCGTCTTTAGTATTGGTTTTTTTAGAGAAGACGTTTGGTATTTTCCAATTTCCAACAGCCCAGATCATAATGTCACTTGGTTTTTCACGTTGAAGTTCGATTGGGGGAGACTGAGACAAAAAAGTTAATGCGTCAAACAGGGTTGAACTCGCCAACTCTGACTTGATTGGCTCGGCTTTATTCTGCTTTGATAGTTTTTGTCCTGCTTTATTTCTCACTAACGGCAAGTGAAGGAACTTGGGGTTGTTATGCCCTAGTATTCTCCGGATTTCACTTTGTCTCAAGCTTGATAGCAGCAGGTCCTCTCCCCTTACTATATGGGTAATGCCCGAGTGATGATCATCTAAAACATTTGCTAAGTGCTGTGAGACCGTTCCATCTGGTTTAAAAAGAACGAAATCCCCGGAAGATTTGTTCAGGTCGTCAGTTATCGACCCTAAGACAGCATCGTCTATAGCTACTGTGCACCCTTGACGTAGATTTATTCGGTAGCTTCTTATGATCTTATTTTTTGTTGAATGAGTCTTGCAATATCCACTATAAATCCATTCCTCGTTTTGGAGGGTTGAATGCTCACGGATTTTCTTACGGCTGCAAACGCAGGGATATATATCAAGCTCTTCTTTTAATTTATGTCGCCAACTCTCATAAACGTATCTTTGCCTACTTTGGTAGATCGCCCGTCCATCCCAATGCAGTGCATAACTGTCTAGCATGTAAAGAATATCAGAGTCCGCACCTCTCACGGTTCGAGCTTGATCTAGGTCATCAATGCGGACGATCCATTTCCCATTTCTGGACTTAGCGTCACAGTAGCTTCCGACCGCAGTGACAATTGACCCAAAATGAAGCGGACCAGATGGAGTTGGCGCAAATCGTCCAACGTACATCTTTGTGGGTTATTGACCTTTTGTACGTATGGTACGCACTGAAATCAAAAGTAGTACGAAAAGGAGTAATGAGATGCCTAGCTCTCCAACCGCCATCAGTTGGTATAAACCCTGTTCGGCGTAAGAGCGAACAACTCCTTCAATAAAGTATGGAAATACTAAAAGCACCGCGTATTGATACGCGCGCAAAGTATTCCGTAGAATCCCGATCAACGGCAGGATGATTGGCACGCTCTTAAGAATTAGCCAGGAGCCCTCAGGGTTCAATGGTGCGATATACCCTTCCCAGGCTAGGGACCATAGACTCAGTACAATGAGTCCGCAAATTGAAAATAATTGGTGAGTACGCATTAAATCTCAGAGCTGCTCGTTTGGTGATTTAACTTGAGGGCTATGGAGGCAAGGCGTTTCCCTTGTGCGATACAAAGAGATTTTTCTTCGGCTGAGATTGCTAGATCTCCCTCTTGGCCAGCGAAGTGACTTGATCCGTAAGGAGTTCCGCCAGTTACAGTAGTGTGTAGTTCGTGCTCTGAGTAAGGAATGCCAGTAATTATCATTCCTAGATGAATTAGAGGAAACATCATCGTTGCTAAGGTGATTTCGTGGCCACCATGCATCGATGATGCAGAGGTAAATACCGTCGCTGGTTTTCCAATAAGATCGCCAGCGTGCCATATAGTCCCTAGTTGATCTATGAAGTACTTTACAGGAGCAGACATATTACCAAAACGTGTTGGGCTACCGAGCGCCAGACCGATACAAGAGCGTAGATCGTCAATTTCTACATATGGCGAACCCAGCGTGGGGATGGCTGGTTCAGTTTGTTCCGAATTAGCAGACACAGGAGGAACGGTCCTGACGCGCGCAGCAACTCCGGGTACCATTTCTATTCCTCTGGCTATGAGTTTTGCCATTTGTTGAACGCTGCCGTTCCGAGAGTAATACAACACGAGTATTTCGGGCATTGTGAGTTTTTTTCCTTAGTTTTTTTCTTCGCGTAGATTATTCATTATTTCATCTAAGGCGCTGTCGCTAGCTATAGATGAGGTTTGACCAGTCAATCGATCTGTCCATTCGAGCTTTCCCTCGTTAATTCCGCGGTCACCTACGGTTAATCTATAAGGTATCCCAATCAACTCAAGGTCTGCGAACATAACGCCGGGTCTCTCTCCGCGATCGTCAAGTAAAACCTCCACGCCCGCGTCTATGAGTTCTGACTCCAGATTGTCACAAAAGTCCTTAACTATCGCGCTTTTTTTATAACCGATTGCTGCGATTGCCAAGCTATATGGTGCAATAGATCGGGGCCAGACAATTCCTTTTTCATCATGTCCTTGCTCTATAGCTGCCGCAACTATTCTTGATATCCCAATACCGTAACAACCCATTTCGGTGGATTTACTTTTGCCTTCTTTATCAAGATATTGACATTTTAAGAGATCGGAGTACTTCGTTCTAAGTTGAAAAATATGACCAACTTCGATTCCTCTGCAGATTTCTAAAGTCCCTTTGCCATCTGGGCTGAGATCCCCTGACACCACGTTTCGAATGTCTGCGACCTCTATTTCGTTTTCTATATCTCGATCGAAGTTAACGCCGGTTAGGTGATAGTCCTGCTCGTTAGCACCACATATAAAGTTTGACATCAGTTTAGCCGTACGATCACTAATAATTCGAATTTTAGAGTCGATCCTAACAGGGCCTATAAAACCCATCGGCCCTCCCAAGTGCTCATGGATTTCCTCATCTGTTGCAAAACGAAATTGGGCCATACCTTCAAGCTTTGTTAATTTGATTTCATTGAGTTGGTGATCACCCCTAATGAGTACCAAAACTAATTTATCATTCGATATTAGAGCGAGCGTTTTTAATATGTTGGCTATTGGTATATTGAGTTGGTTTGCCACGTCCTCGCATTTCATGACCTGCGGCGTTGATACTTTTTTTAGCGAAACCATACTCGGTATTTGAACACCTTTGGCTACAACCGCCTCGGCGAGCTCAACATTTGCGGCATAATCTGATTCAGGACAATACGCAATTGCGTCTTCGCCGGACTCTGCAAGGACGTGGAATTCATGTGACCCGGTCCCACCAATCGCACCTGTATCTGCTGCAACTGGACGGTATTGAAGCTCTAATCGTTCGAATATACGGCAATAAGTATCGAACATGTTTCGATACTCCCTCTTAAGATCAGCAAAGTCCGTATGAAACGAATACGCGTCTTTCATGAGGAACTCTCGAGCGCGCATCACTCCGAATCTAGGACGAATTTCATCTCTAAATTTTGTTTGAATTTGATAAAGATTAATTGGGAGCTGGCGATAAGACTTGATGTCTTGTCTTGCGATATCTGTGATAACTTCCTCGTGAGTAGGGCCGAAGCAAAAATCACGATCATGGCGATCTTTAATTTTGAGCATTTGCTCACCAAATATTTCCCAGCGTCCGGATTCTGCCCAAAGCTCGGCTGGTTGAATTGCTGGCATAAGCACCTCAAGGGCGCCTGCTCGCTCCATCTCATCCCGAACAATATTTTCTACTTTTTTTAGGACTCGATAACCTAGCGGAAGCCACGAATATAGACCTCCTCCTAATTTTTTGATGAGCCCGGCTCTCAGCATCAATTGGTGTGAGGCAAGTTCGGCTTCGTTTGGAGCTTCCCTCAGCGTATTTAAAAAAAATTGAGTTAGACGCATTTTTGGACAATCATGTTTTCACTAAAGTCTTATTCTATCTCGATGGAAAAAAGTTATGTGATTAAACGACCCGTACAATGACGGTTTACTTAATTTGCGTGGATCACTATGTTGAAAAAATTAAATCTATTCCGCAAGTCGCGCACCGAGTCTGATGTGGAGGTTAGTGAATCTCGTGGTGTTCGGAGCCTATACCTCGGAAGTCGAACGGTACAAAGCTCTATGAATATAAAGGCCCCATATGGTCTCGTCCTTGATTACACAAAAGCAATGATGTCATTTCTACTTTTTCACAAGCAGGTTCGCTCAGTAGCTTGTATCGGTTTGGGTGGTGGTTCAATCCCAAAGTTTATTTGGACGATGCTTCCTGAGATCGAGATTTGTGTAGTGGAAAACTCTCAGAAAGTTATCAATGTAGCGCGTCATTACTTTTTTCTTCCAAAAGATGATGCGAGATTGTCGGTGGTTTGTGCGGATGGAATATCTTGGATTGACGGGGCTGGAGAGTACGATGTCATTATGCTTGATGCTTTTGATGGCTCTGGAGTGCCCAGCGGCTTCACGGATGACGCGTTTGTTCAAAAAATAAAGCATCACCTAACTCATCAAGGTATTTATATACAAAATCTTTGGTCGAACGATCCACAGTTAAAGTCTAGGATCAATCAAATCGAAGCGCTTTTTGACCAAATCGCGCTGATACCCACACCTAGAGGTGGCAACATAGTGGCACTTGCTTTTTGTGAAAAACCGTCTAGCGCGCACATGTCCAGCATCACCCAGTTGTCTCGAGATTTAAAACGCTCTTTAGGTTTGGATTTTGATGATATGGTTCAACGTATGCGGTCGTTTCAGTCGTCACAAACTAAAAAACTTTTTATTTGATGACCTAGATAATGTATAAGTATGTAAAAATATAATTAATATAAGATTTGACGGGGTTTTTGATCATGATTGATCGAGATGGGTACCGTCCGAATGTAGGTATCGTTATCTGCAACAAACGTAATGAGGTTTTTTGGGGCAAGCGTGTGCGAGAGTACGCTTGGCAATTTCCGCAAGGTGGGATACAAGAAGGTGAGTCGCCTATGGAGGCGATGTACCGAGAGCTAGACGAAGAGGTCGGGCTCGAACCTCATCACGTTAAGATTATCGGACGGACTGATGGATGGTTACGCTACGATGTGCCTAGGCAATTCGTTCGCAGGGATACACGCGCGATTTATAAAGGGCAAAAACAAATATGGTTTTTATTGCGTCTTGTCGGAAGCGATAGTGATGTGTCGTTAAGAAAATCTAAAGTACCTGAATTTGATGCCTGGAGATGGCACTCGTTCTTCGTTCCGTTAGATTCGGTCATCGAGTTTAAGCGAGACGTCTATAAACAAGCTTTAGTTGAATTGGCTCCTCATTTAAGGTTGAAACCCCCTCGTAATTATCAATAACTCACTGCGTTCACGATTGATCGTAGACATCTAATATAATTTTCCCTATGTGCTCGCTGGACTCCATTAGTCTATGGGCTTCGGCAGCGTGTTCGAGTGGGAACGACTTAAAGATCATCGTTTCAATAACTTTAGCCTCAAGTAGTGGCCACACTTTATTTCGAAGTGATGAGGCAATATTTGATTTAAATTTAGTGGAGCGTGGTCGGAGTGTGGAGCCTGTGATTGTGAGCCTGCGTCTCAGAATTTCGGTCATATTGAGATTGGTTTTAACCCCGCCTAAAAAAGCAATAATAACAATGCGTCCATCGTCTGCAAGGCATTTTAAATCTCGCTGTATATAGTCGCCAGCCACCATATCGATGATGACATTGACCCCTTTATTATCGGTGAGCGCCAAAATACGTTCCACGAAGTCCTCATTTCTGTAGTTAATGGCCTTTGTCGCTCCAATCGCTTCGCAAGCGTGACATTTCTCATCGGATCCAGCAGTGACAAAGATCTTTCGTCCCAGAGCCTTGCACAATTGGATGGCTGTGGTTCCGATACCACTAGATCCACCATGAACGAGAATCGTTTCTTGTTCAGTGAGTTGTGCTCGATCAAATACGTTTGACCATACAGTGAAGTAAGTTTCCGGCAAGGAAGCCGCTTCTCTGAAAGTAAGTCCCTCAGGAATGGGTAGGCATTGTGACTCAGGCGCATTTACATATTCAGCATAGCCTCCACCGGCCACGAGAGCGCAAACCGAATCGCCAATCTTCCAATTGGCTACCTTACTGCCAGCGGACACAATGACTCCAGATACTTCTAATCCCGGGATATCAGTTACTCCTGCCGGTGGAGGGTATAGTCCAGCCCTTTGCATTACGTCAGGTCGGTTAATTCCTGCCGCGTAGACCTGAATTAACACTTCATTTTCTCTTATACGAGGAAGAGGCCGTTCTTGGATTTTTAGAACCTCTGGCGACCCTGGCTTTGTGATCTCAATGGCTTGCATGGTAATTGGTAAAGGATGCATCACTTGTCCTGACATTTATAAGAGGTTTACGGTTATTTTGGTAATGATTCTACAGATTAGATAAGATCGAGGTTGTAGCTTGATAAAAGCTTAAAATTTTGCGGAGGTGAAAATTATGGACTATTGCTCACTTGGAGCTAATCAGCTTAAAGTCTCAAAATTATGTCTTGGCACTATGACTTTTGGTTCTCAAACTGACCAGGTTGAGTCGGACCGTATTGTATCTTCGGCGAAGGATCATGGCGTTAACTTTGTCGATACTGCTGATGTGTATGTTCACGGTGAGTCGGAACGTATCGTAGGAGAGCTTATTAAGTCATCGAGAGATTGGTGGATTTTGGCAACGAAAGCCGGACAGACTATTACTGAGTTACCAAATCAAGGCGGGCTTTCTAGGAAGTGGCTCACTAAATCTGTAGAGGGTAGTTTATCCAGATTAGGTACCGACTATATCGATATTTATTATCTTCATCGAGATTATGAGCCGACATCGTTGGTCGAAGCCGTTACGACCATGGGAGATATGATACGTATGGGAAAGATTCGCTATTTTGGGATATCAAATTTCAGAGGATGGAGGATAGCCGAAGTCTTGATGCTATGCAAAGAATTCGGTGTTCCGCCTCCTATTGTATGTCAACCCTATTATAACGCTGTGAATCGTATGCCCGAAGTCGAAATTTTGCCAGTTTGTAAACGATTTGGTATCGGTGTCGTTCCGTTTAGCCCTATTGCGCGCGGGGTATTAACTGGCAAGTATCAGTTGGGCAAGGAGCCAAATGAAGGTACTCGCGCTGGTAGAAAAGATAAGCGAATGATGGAAACAGAGTTTCGTAAAGAGTCAATCGAGCTTGCAAAAGATTTTGTGTGCTATGCAAACGAGAAAGGTATTACTCCAGGGCAGCTCGCTGTCGCATGGGTTTTAGCAAACCCCGTTGTAAATAGTGTCATTGGTGGTCCGAGGACATTGCAGCAATGGGAGGACTATTATGGTGCATTAAATATAAAAATCAACGCCGATGACGAACAATTTTTTGATAACTTAGTTTCCCCGGGGCATCCTTCAACCCCTGGTTATACAGACCCACTATTTCCAGTAACGGGCAGACTCGCTTGAATCTTCACTTTAAATTACCTTCCGAGTTTAACTAAAAACCGGGAAGTCCTTAAATCGATATCGCAGTACTTTTTCATGGGCCTCTAACCCAAGCCAGCCGCTTATTGCGGTAGCATAAACTTGTCTAAAATCTGTGGTGTGTTGCATGTTGCCATCGTTAAGCTCAGTGAGGCTGGGTAGGTCACCGTAATGCCCACCTTGGACGGCGTTACCAATTAGATACATATTGTTCGCTGTTCCGTGGTCCGTCCCAAGATTAGTGTTTTCAGCCACCCTTCGTCCAAATTCGGAGAATACGAGCATCACCACGTCATCCGCTCGACCGATACGTTCCATATCGTTAAAAAAGCCCGATACCGCATCAGAAAAGTAAGTTAATAATCGTTGGTGAAGGTTGGGTTGTTGAACATGGGTATCGAAGGCATTGCGTCTAAAAGACGTGTAATAAAGCCGAGTACTCATATCCGCATTGATCAAGGCTGCTATTTTGTTCAAGTCTAAGGGAGCGATACCATAATCAATAGGCGTGCTGTAGTTTTTGCAAGCTGCTCTGACTTTTTCGGAAGCCTGTCTGGCACTTTTGGCTAATTCTAAGAGTCGCCTTTGTGCTCCGGAGCTGTACTCAGACGCAACGCGATCTTTGTCTAGAAGCGGTCTTGAGTTGAATAAACCTTTGCGTCCGAATTCTTCAGGGTCATCAAATACAACCGGTACATGATTTTCGGCGACGACGGCTAAAGATTGGGTAGCACCGACATTTACTAAATAGTTAGGTGTTACGTTCGGGTTTATTGCATCGGCAAGGCGTCCAACCCAACCCAAAGATTCTCCACTATTCGGTGCTGCGGTCTGCCAATAGGCCATTGAGGTAAAGTGAGAATAAGAGGGTTGGTCGTAGCCACATCCATGAAATATAGCCATATTTCCATCTTTGAAAAGACGTTCCATACCAGCCATGTCAGGGTTGAAACCAAAATGGTTATCTATTTTCCTCAATTCATTCGGTTTTATGCCGAGTGCTGGTCGATTTCTATAATAGGCATCATCACCGTAGGGCACTAAAGTATTTAACCCATCATTCCCGCCTGACAGCTCAAGTACGACAAGAATTTTGTTATCTGAAACGTCGTTGGCGGCAAAGGCTGACGGAGAGAGTTGAGTCAGAATAGGAGTAGGGATACTACCTGCCGCAGCACCCGCTCCTAACAGCTTTAGAAAATTTCGACGTTCGAATAGCGATTTGTTATTCATCTTCGATCCCTAGTTAGCCGAGTTGGTATTCTGGAAGTGAGAGAAGTAGATGAAATGTTTCTCTCATGGCTTCTTCCGAAAACGTTTGTGCTTTTTCTATATTGCTCGTACCGAGCTGAGCAGTAAGGAAGTCAGCAATTAACTTTTTCGTTTCTTGATCTATTGAAATGGTAAAAAACCTCTTAATTAAATAATCAACTACATCCTCAGATGATCTGCACTTTGCGTCTAAAACCATTTTGGTTAAATTTAATCGAGCGGGGGCTCTGCCGATTGGCTTTACTTTTTCTATCGCCATTCTCCAGCCGCGGTAACTACCAAGCCGCGTATTAAATTCCTCATCTCGATCAACCATATTGTTGGAAGCTGATGTGGCATAGCCATCCTCAGGTTGCGTCGCGGTAGCAATGTCTGCGCCCGTTGCTAGCCGCTCAGCTACAACTCCAATCTGATAGTTTTCAGGATATCGATCACTTGGCAGGAAATTTATATTTGGAAAAACCGTGTCATAAACAAAATTACCCCGCGCCAATAGTAGTCCAGGTGTCACCCAGCTTCGCCCACCTGCCCATCCAGCGACCGTTGGTGGAAACAGTAAGATTTGGCCAAGTGATTCTGTAGTGTCATAAAAATCTGGTACCCCAGGTAATACATCGAGGCCTAGTTTTTTGTAAGTTGAAATCACTAGCTCAACAGGCGATTTAACATGCGTTCCCATAGACGCTGAGCTATAAAAATCTTTTGATAGAAATATTTTTTCTAAAAGTGGTGTGATTTCATATCCTGAACTATAAAAATAAGCGCCTAATTCTTTTTGTAGCTGTGGAGTAATATCGTCACGAACAAAAAATTTATATATTTTTCCAGATAAATATTCGGCAGTTACAGGTTTATCAAGAATCATATCGATGATGTCTAAGCCATCCCAGGCGCCGGTATGTCCGAGAAAAGTTTTATTCGACGTATCGTGTTCATGAGTATTTACGACAAATTGAAGATCTACGAAATTCCAACCAGTAAACGCTCGGGCGGCCTCTCGAATATCTTGTTCGGAGTAATTACCAACCCCCATCGTGAAGAGCTCCATTATTTCTCTCGCAAAGTTCTCGTTTGGAGATCCTTTGATATTTACGCCTGCATCTAGAAATGCAAGCATTGCAGGATCTTGAGAGACTGCGACTAATAACTCTCTGAAGTTGCCGGTCCCGTAGTCACGAAACACTTGATTTTGATTCAGTAGTTTTCGGTAATCTCTTACTTTTTCCTCGTTGTTAGCGAAGTGTCCGTGCCAGAAGAGTGTCATTTTCTCTTCGAGAGGTCGTTTGGTGGTGAGCATCCGATTCGCCCACCAGTGAGCTACACGACGAGTTTCCAACATGCTTGATCTTAGCCAATAGAAGAAACGATCAACAACCGGTTGAAGTCGACGATTACCCATTGGCTTGACTTTGACTCCTATGGCCTCTCCTGTTTCCTTTGCGAGTTTGGTTGCCGCTGGCCTCGAAGCTGGGAAGGGTTCGATACCGCTATCATGTATTCCTGAATGATCGAACTTGGGGAGCGTATTTGGGATGCTTTGAAAGTAAACGAGCTCTCTCACAGCTGCTCTTGGCCCCATCGTTACAAGGCGATTTATGTTGATCGGTAGGTCGCCAAACCCAGCGCGCTCAACGAGATGACGTGCTTTTGTGTAATCCCAGTCATTTTCAGATATCGCAGTAAGATCATTCGCCCC
>JAOEKQ010000011.1 GCA_028379895.1 Burkholderiales bacterium | reverse complement strand
ATTCGATTGGCTTATTTTCTGCTTGCCACTTTTGAAACCCGCCATCCAATACCGCAACATTTTCGTGACCAAATACCCGTAGTGTCCACCAAAGCCGAGTCGCCCACCAGTGATTGGTAGTCGAGTAGGCGATAACCATGGTGTCGTCACTTATGCCGAGGCGTGACATGGTTCTCGCAAATACGTCACGGTCTGGGAGCATGAAATGACATTGCGGATGAGGCGTGGATAACTCATGTTCAATATCGAGAAATTGAGCTTTCGGTATGTGAGCATTTGTATATTCCTTGATCGCGGGCACTACATCATAGATTGAGAAATCAGCCTTTGGTAATAGGTGTGTAGAACTATCTATTATCTGTACTTTTGGATTTGATAAATTTTCAAAAAGCCATTCAGTTGATACTAGTGGTTTCGGCCAAAGTTCACTCGCCATAACTTGGTTCCTTTATGTTTTTATTGATTATTTTTTAATTTCATGACTCATTATTGAGTACAGTTCATTGCTAGTGTAGTCTATCCAGACTAGCCATATAATGGCTGTATAAGGCTTGAGTTCGCTTCTTTTTTTCAGAACTTAAGTCTCAACTACATAAAACCTCGAACGGGATACTTAATGATGTTTGGTGATACGGCTTATCTCGAATCGCTGTATGACAATCGTGCTGCGATACCCAATTTTCAAGATTATTTGGATCGATGGGCCAATGCTTCATCAGGCATTTGTCAATCGCTAAAGGATCAATGTGAGCGTGATGTGCCTTATGGCGATGATTTGCTTGAAACGATGGATGTCTATACACCCTCTGGCGTGCCAAGTGCCATGCTTATGTTTGTTCATGGGGGCTATTGGCGGTCTCTTGATAAAAGTCAGCACGCATTCGTAGCCAAACCTTTTGTGGATCGCGGCGTCGCGGTAGCTGTAATCAATTATTCTTTGTGTCCTCAGATTTCTATGAAAAAGCTTGTCCTGCAAGTAATGGCAGCTGGAGCTTACCTTTATCGAAATGCGAATGATTTTAAGGTCCCGAAGAAACGATTATTTGTCGCCGGACACTCTGCGGGCGGACATTTGGCGGCGATGGCTTTGAGGTGTGATTGGCCTGCTTACTCAAAGGGCTTACCAAAAAAGATATTCAAGTCAGGTTTTTCTATCAGCGGGCTTTATGATTTAAGAGTACTCACGAAAATTCAATCTATTAATAAGGATCTCCAGATGAGTGAGGCTGATGCCGAGATGTTAAGTCCAGCGCTGATGCCTAGTACCCACGGGGTACGTTTATCCATCGCGGTTGGTGGTAAAGAGCTTGGTGGATTCAAGGACCAACACAGATTGATTGCGCAGTCTTGGTCCTCCAGTATTGGGCTGGAAGTGCCGTGCCCGATGGATAATCACTTCAGTATTTTGGAGACATTTGCGGATCCAAAATCTGAACTTTTTATTGCTGCGATGCAGATGTTTGAATGAATGGTGTACTTTGATTAATGGTCGAGGATCGAATTCCAGTATTCAGGGTCGGTTCGAATTGTTAACGCGCGAAACTTTTGAAGACGGCTGGGACGGGCCTGCCGATAAATCGTCCACAAGCCTTAACACAGAAGTCACAGAGGAGCGGGTTAAAAGTATCCTATCCAAAAACAGTTCGCCGGATATTTCCTTTAGCCACGCTATAAACCCTTATCGTGGTTGCGAACATGGATGCAGTTATTGTTTCGCTAGACCAACGCACTCATTTATCGATTTATCTCCCGGGTTAGATTTTGAATCTAGACTTTTTGCAAAAGTAAATGCGGCAGAGTGTCTAAAAAGTGAAATTTCAAAGAAGAATTACGTATGCTCACCGATATCTATAGGAGCCAGCACTGACCCGTATCAGCTCATAGAAAAAAAATATCAAATTACTCGTTCGTTGATAGAGGTTTTGTCACAGGCACGTCACCCATTTAATATAGTTACAAAAAATGCCCTTGTAGAGAGGGATATTGATTTACTTAGCCCCTTGGCTGAACGATCTTTAGTTAAGGTTTATATTTCAATAACTACATTAAATAATCGGTTGGCTCATCGCTTGAAACCCAGAGCATCGGCCCCATTACGCAGGCTAAAAACAATCAAACGTTTGCAAAAATGTGGTATTCCTGTTGGCGTCATGTTCGCTCCGGTGATACCTTTTCTAAATGATGCTGAGCTTGAATGCTTACTATCTGCTGCGTCAGATTCGGGTGCGGTTTCTGCAGGGTATTTATTACTTCGCTTGCCCCATGAGGTAAAGCCATTATTCTACGATTGGCTCGATACGCACTATCCAATGAAAGCTGAACATGTTAAGGCTCGATTGAGAGAGATGCGGGCAGGCAAGGACAACGATGTCCAATTTCAACGTCGTCATGCGGGCCAGGGTGAGTTTGCCACTTTGCTCAAGCAAAGATTCGCTTTGGCTTGTAAGCGTTATAGTCTCAATAAAGGGAAGCAAGAGTTATCGTGTCAACTATTTGACTCTGATTTGCTTAATGGTCAAAAAAGGCTTTTCGACGAATGAAAAAATTGTACATCGCAAATGACATTATTGAGGCTCGTCTTCTGGACTCAATACTGAGATCTCAGGGGTTAAGTTCTATTGTTAGAAATGAAAGTCTTCAAGCTGGCATTGGGGAATTACCATATGTTGAGATATGGCCTGAAATATGGATAACGAATCTCAACGACTGGGAAGCGGCGCAGGAGTTGTTAAGGGGGTTTACTAAGACCAACCCAGCGAAAGATTGGGTTTGCTCAAATTGCCAGGAGTCTAATCCCGGATCATTTCAAACTTGTTGGTCATGCGGTGCGAGTGTTCGGTTTCTAACCGAGTAATCAACATATTTACTTATAATGTTTGCCCCTCCAAATTTTTATGGTGATGTGTTTTGAAAAGTGCTGTAAGTAACGCCTTAGTTATACTAATCGCAACGTTACTGTCGTTAGCGCTACTCGAGGTCGGAGCATGGATATGGGTTAATGTGGTAAGAGATCATCAACTTTCACGTTGGGAGTTTCGTGCGACTCAGCCCCCGCCTTATCAAAATGCGGATTATTTTAGTGAGCGATTCCTCAAAGAATCAGAAACCTTTGTGAACGGTCGACTAGCTGATGTGGTTAAGCTCGATGACTATCATGGTGAATACTTCAATGTTACTGATGGGTACCGTGTGACCAAAGGCGCGCCGCCAAATTCAAAACGCAGAATACTGCTGTTCGGTGGTTCTACGCTTTTCGGACAAGAGGTTCCAGATGAGCATACGATAGCCAGCCACTTGCAGCGCATGGTTAACGACGCCGGACTTGCATGGACTGTTTCTAACTATGGTCTACCAGGGATGGATACATCCCAACAGGTCTCGATTTTGAAAACTATCCCTTTGCGTGAAGAGGATATCGTGATTTTTTATCATGGTGTTAATGATATCTATTATGTTGTATTCGGTGGGGCGTCAGAAGGATGGAGGCCCGGTGTTCCAAACTTTCGTCCCATTCAAGAGCTGAGCTCGTTGGCACAGTGGATGAAACGGTGGCATGAGCGATTAAAAAATTATAGTCACACAGCAGATTTGGCGCTCGATATTTTTGATCGTTCGATACCTGCCACTATTTCTAATAAAGATGCGCTCGCACTGGGAGTAGAGTTGTCCGCAGATCGGTTTCGTATGGCGGTGCAAGAGGCGCAAGGGATTGTTTTAAAGTCAAGCGCCGAATTCGAGCACTATTTGCAGCCAACGATTTTTAACGTGAATCAGAAGTCGCGTTATGAACGGGGATTGTTAGCGCATTATCTTGAAACTCCGCCTGGAGTTGATATTGCGTTTGCGAACGGTTATCCAAAGCTTCGTGAGGTAAGTCTAGAGCTGCAGCTCGAAGGAGTTTCTTTCATGGATATCACTGATGTTCTAGATCAACGTCATGAGTACGATGAGGTATTTTTAGATTTCTGTCATTTGAATCATGTCGGAAATCGGTTGATTGCTGAGAGAATTTATGTCGAGTCGGTAGAGCCTCGAGCCAACCGCCGTTAATCAGAATACCAAGGTGAACTAATAATCTTTAGTCTTTAGCCGAGGGTATTTTTTTCAACCCCAAAATATAGTCACCGGGTTCTACTCCCTTAGCGACAGGGGAGTCCTGACTAACCTCAAGGGCGAACATCGCGGGTCTTGATGGTCTGTGGGAAATTAGTGTATTTCTTTTCATGTGCTCGATGTTGATGATGCGACCGTCTTTATTTGCAAAGATAACCGTTAAGTCGATTAGTGTATTTTTCATCCATATCGAGAAATTTCGCTCGGTAGGAAAGACAAAAACCATTCCCCCATGTTGGGCCAAAAATTGTCGGTTCATGAGACCTTGAGCCCGACTATCAGGTTCATTGGCTACCTCTACCCTAAGCTTCATATCGTTAATGGTAATCGGATACGTAATTAACGGGTCTGCGATTAAATTCTGATTGTGCGTCGCAAGAATAAATACCAACACAAAACCCATTATCCAATTGAAATCAATAGTTGTTTTCATTTTTTGTCTCTTTTTTAATTTTATGCACTTAAATGCATGCTTTGTTCAGTATTATTTTTCTCGTTTTGAATAGGGTTTGATACCCGTTAAATGATTATGTAGTTTCAATGTAGTAAGTAGTAATTAATTTGTTGCGCCGCATCATTGGACCTTTTTTTGGTATTCTAGATGATTCTTTATATGGAAATAATCATGCCCATATATTGACACAAGCAGTAGGTTCTACTACCTTTTAGGTACGAGAGGTTTACATTTTTGACTTAGTGTTTCGCTAGGTTAGGATTAAACCTCAAGTAAGTGGTTTGAAACTAGTTAACTAAACAAACTAAACCAGACTCAAAAGATGACTCGAAGCCTATAAGGTTCGATTCAAAAGTCATCTATTGGGTTGTCTCAATTGGGAGGTGTATTACATGCATAACTTTAAGCGCGTAGCGGTCTCAACAGCCGCACTAGCTATGTTAGGCGCCACCAGCATGGCTTCTGCTATTGGTGTGGATAGACTAGAGTCTACTCTCTATCCAAACTATGTAACAGACGATATGTTGATGAACGCTGACGTCGATTCACAGAACTGGTTGCATTACGGGAAAGATTATCAAATGACCCGCTACAGCCAGTTGTCACAGATTAATCGTGATAACGTGAAAACATTAACACCATCTTGGAACTTGTCATTCGGTATTCTCGAAGGTCAAGACAGCCAGGCTGTTGCAGTAAACGGTACTCTCTACGTAACGACTTCATTCAACCGCGTTATCGCTGTGAATGGCGCAACGGGCGATATTCTCTGGAAATATGAGCGAGAGCTCCCAGGTGACGTATTCCCTAAGTTGTGTTGTGACGTTGTGAACCGTGGTGTTGCGGTATACAAAAATAAAGTATATCTCGCGACATTAGATGCTCACGTTGTTGCTCTAGACAACCAAACAGGCGATGTTGTTTGGGATAAGAAGATTGGCGATTACACCTACGCTGAAACATTCACCATTATGCCACTTGCTGTTAACGGAAAAATTGTTTTCGGTACTGCAGGTGCAGAATACGGTGTTCGTGGCTGGTTAGCTGCAATTGATGCAGATACTGGCGCTCCAGCTTGGAAGACATACACTATTCCTGGACCGGGCGAGCCTGGTAACGATACATGGGGTGGTGATTCTTGGAAGTACGGTGGTGGATCAACATGGATTACTGGGTCTTATGATAAAGAAACCAACCAGCTTTTCTGGCCAGTTGGAAACCCGGGTCCTGACTTTGACCGTCACGTTCGTCCAGGAGATAACCTCTTCTCGAACTCAACACTCGTTGTTGATGCTGACTCAGGAAAAATCGATCGATACTTCCAGTACACACCAAATGATCCATACGATTATGACGGCGTGAACGAGAATGTTCAGATTGACCTTGGTGGTAAGAAGCTATTCGTTCACGGCGACAGAAACGGACATATCTATGGTATTGACCGTCGAAACACTGTGAAAACTGCTTCAGGCAACGAGATGGTGTGCCTATGGGCTACGGTAATGAATGATGTTAACTGGATCAAAGAGCCAATCAGTCCAGAAAATGGAAATTGCCGACCAGTATTCAACTACCCAGAAATGGATGTTGTTTATGATCGTGTAACCCAAAACATTGCACCATCGCTTGACGGCGGTAAAGAGTGGCATCCACTCTCAGTTAGCCTTCGAACTAAGATGGCTTATGTACCAATCTACAACTTCACGATGGATCTCCAGGCTAAGAAGATGGAGTGGAAGCGTGGTGAGTGGTTCTTAGGTGCTAAGGTTATTACGTTCAATGCTGGCGCTGGCTTGATTAAGGCGTTTGATGTTGCTACTGGTAAGCTTGCTTGGACTAAGTCACAGAGCTGGCCTGCAACAAGTGGTCTTTTGAGCACTGCGGGTGGACTAGCTTTTTACGGTGATCCAGAGGGTCGTTTCAACGCTGTTAATGACGAGACAGGTGAACACCTATGGTCATTCAACGTTGGTACAGGAATCCACGGTAACCCAACTACATACACCATGGATGGCAGGCAGTATGTTGCCATCGTATACGGTGCTGGTGGTGGTGGTATCTGGCCTCTCTACTACGCAAACTTCCTTAAGACACACACCAAAGGTGGTGGCTTAATGGTCTTCTCAGTTAACTAAAAGTGACTGTTTAGACACTACTGAGAAGTAGTTGTAAGAGCTAAATGGGGGAGGGCTTTTTAGCCCTCCCTTGTTTTTTATAAGTATAGTCGTAAAAATGGATGATCATAGAACTATCAATCATTAAACGGAGATAAGAGTCCGTAAGTGTTTATTACTTAAAATAGTCTGAACTAAGGTGACGTAAATCGATCTTTCTTAGGGTCAACTACAGTTTCCGGGAGATAGCTTTGTTAAATCATAAATGGTTAAAAGTTTTAATTGGTATCGCGTTCGGCTCGCTGCCGCTGCTTGGCTCAGCGAATGAGGTACAGAGTACTTTCGAAAAAATTCAAGAACGAGGCAAGATGACGGTGTGCGCTGATCCCTATTCATATCCGTATTCAGTTAAAAACGTTACTCCACCGGGGTTCGATGTGGAAATCATGGGTGAGCTAGCGAAGCTAGGAGGTTTTGAGCTAGAGATGTCATGGGCTGATACGGGTACCCGAGGTGGCATGTCACGCGCGCTTAGAAATTCTATTCTGAAAGGAAGATGTCATTTATTTGCCGGTGTAGGGGATAACGGTGAAGATGACGTATTAATGGGGCAAATGAAGTTCACTCAAGCTTATATGGCTGTGGGATACGTTATGGTGACGCAAAATGAGGCTGCGAACTTAACTATTCAAGAAATTATAGGGGCAGGAATACCCATAGGTGTACAAATGTCCACTCCCATGGATGCGTGGTTGCATGACCGGGACATCAAGCGTGCCTTGCAAGCGGACAATGCGCGAGTGATGCGAGATATGGTCAGAGGGGAAACGGACGTAGCTATTGTGTTTTCTCACGCTCCAGCACAAGCAAAACGTATTCATCCGGAAGCAACTTTTACTCTATCTGCAAATTACAGTGCTGCTGCACTATATGACGCAGTAGGAGAAGACTTTGTCGGCGATGGTTTGGGCCAGCAATTATGGGACCTCAAATTCGTTGTGCGAAAACAGGATAAAACTCTACTAGATTTTGTTAATAAGGGTATTGAGACATTAACTGAAAACGGTACAATAGCTAGAATAGTAGAAAAGTACGATGTTCCATACTTTCCTCCGTTGGAAGAGTAAGAACATACGCGGTAAATCAACTGAGCGGGGAGGTAAGAAGTAATGTTGAGTATTTCACTTAAATCACTCTATCGGCGTTTCAGCGGGCTAGCTGTTGCCGTCGTTGGAATCGGATTTTTAACAAACGTGGGCGTAGGTAACGTCTACGCTCAAGAATCTATGTTAGTAGATCAAACGCTTACACAAGAGTGTATTGATCAGCCATACTCTGGGACGATGCATCAAAGCAGCGAAGCCGACTTAGCGTTGGAAATTGAAAAAGATTGCTTAGTGCAAAATGGTCGAGAGTGGTACGACCGAAGGTGTTCATTCTGTCATGGGGGCCAAGGTAAGGGCGGCAAAGGACCTTGCTTGACGTGCGGAAAGTTCGCATATTCTGCGAATAGCAACATGGCCATTTTGACCACTATTTCTATCGGTATCACCAATAAAAGCGTAGGCGGTGCGATGGGTGCATTTGGTACAACGATTTCTGGGATGGACATTCTCTCAATAGTCGCCTATATGCGGTCTGAAGAAACGCGACGCATTGCCCTGGGCGAAATCAAGGATTCTTCCATCAAAGAAGAGGTAATGGTTTTTCCAGATTAAGCAGAGCTGAATAGCAGGCAAAAAAACCGGCCATAAGCCGGTTTTTTTTATTGGTTGCCGGTGCTTCCAAATCCCCCGGAAGCCCGAATGGTTTCGTCAAAATCACTTACTACATTAAACTCAACCTGCACTATAGGAATCATTACCAACTGAGCAATTCGGTCCATTGGTGCGATATTAAATGAGTCTGAACCTCTATTCCAAACAGACACCATAATTTGACCCTGATAATCCGAATCTATAAGACCGATTAGGTTTCCAAGGACAATTCCGTGTTTGTGCCCAAGTCCCGATCGGGGAAGAATTACAGCCGCGTATTTCGGATTTTTTATATTAAGGGCAAAACCAGTTGGCACCAATATTGTCTGACCTGGCTCAACTGTCTGGTCACTATCGATGCATGCTCTTAGGTCCAGTCCTGCAGAACCCGGTGTTGAGTATATTGGTAGTTGGCCCTTAACTCTTGGGTCTATAATTTTGATGTCTATTTTGTTCATTGATCTCTACTGTTTCGTTATGAGGCGACTTATGTGTGTCATTAGCAGTCGAGCTTGCTCTAATTTGGAGCTGGGAGGCAGTGTTTTCGATCCGTCGTCGTCAATCAGTATCAAGGAGTTGGTGTCGCTATTGAGGGCTTCAGTAACAAGGTTAGCTACGATGAGAGGAATTCCTTTTTCCATTCTTTTCTTCTTAGCATACTCCTCAACATCTTCACTCTCTGCAGCAAAACCAACGCAAAAAGGACGATTTTTTCGACTGGCTACAGTTTTTAAAATGTCTGGTGTTTCGTCAAATTCAATATTAAGCTTTTGTTGAGATTTTTTTATTTTACGCTCACTTGGATTTCTAACGCTAAAATCAGCGACGGCCGCCACTGAAATAAAAATGTCGGCATGGTCAACTTCATTAAGCACCGCGTCGAGCATGTCTTTAGCCGAAATTATCGAGATGAAGCGTGCTTGAGACGGTGGTACAAGGCTTGTTTTACCTGAAATAAGTGTAACGTTAGCGCCTGCATCACGGGCAGCTTGAGCGACGGCATACCCCATTTTCCCTGAACTCGCGTTTGTTATGCCGCGCACGGCGTCAATGGCTTCATAAGTCGGCCCTGCGGTCACTACTACATTTCTATCCTGTAGGAGCTTTGGTTGGAGCCATGAGATGATCTCACTTGCAATAAGTCCAGGTTCACTCATTCGGCCTGCACCTTGCTCCCCGCATGCCTGTATCCCGCTATCAGGTCCCACGAAATGTATACCGTCTTGCAGTAAGGTGTCCAAGTTTCTTTGTGTGGAAGAGTTTTCCCACATTTGTTTATTCATCGCAGGCGCGAGAATAAGGGGACAATCTCTAGCGAGACATAAAGTACTCAAAAGGTCATCTGCACGCCCTGCAGCCAACTTTGCCATAAAATTGGCGGTCGCAGGGGCAACTAGCACTAGGTCGCAATCTCTAGATAGTTCGATATGGGGCATACCATTTGGAATGGATTGATCCCACATTGATGTGTGCACTGGATTCCCGCTCAAGGCTTGTAGGGTTAGGGGGGGAATAAATTCTGTCCCAGAGTTCGTCATTACAACACGAACGTCTGCCCCCTCTTTAGTCAATAATCGGACGAGTTCAGCAGCCTTGTATGCTGCAATACCCCCTGTTACTCCGAGGAGAATACGTTTGCCGTTTAGCTCGTTCATTTCTGTTTTTTTTGAAAATCGCCGACTGAAAACCCTATAAACGCATTAGTTTACACCAATCTTTATTTATCGTTATTAGTCTAAATGCGATTTTGATATTTCTCTATTGGCTTCTCGATTGATTGTTTCTATCTTCTCTACTAATTCAATCAGATTGGCATATTGGTAATCAGCGATCATTGCAACTTGATCGGACCCAACTAGGTGAATGTATCGACTGAGACCGTCTGTTGCGAGATCACCGAACGCGAACTGGCTAATGGGTCGTGACTTATCCCAACCGTATAGAAGTGAGATGAGAGAGGGCCTCGTAACACCGTATTCATCTTTTTCTTTCGTTTTAAGACGCCTCTCGACACGGGCGTTTTCTAATCCCATCAGCGACACCGCGATAGCTTCATTTTCATTCGGTGTCGCTACGTGCTCATGAGAGGCTAATACTCCGTTTGTAGTCCCGTGGGTATGATAGTACCAGCGTCCAGAATCGTCTTTTTCTAGTAGATACAAATTTCCCTGGAAGACCAATTCCACAGAAAAAATTTCAGAGAGACCAACAGGAAGTAAGGCTCCACTCTCAAATATATTTTTGTGGTCGCTATGCCCAGCGTGGCTCCCAGTAGCTTCATCGCTATTTTGGTTTAGGTTGATGAACGCTATGAATGCAACTAGCCAGAATAATACGACCCAGACGACTTTGAGATTCGAGTTTGAACGCATTATCGTCTTCTCCACCATACTGCAACGCCGATTATTGCCATCAGAGCTGGAACCAGAATGATGGATAAAACAAAAGTTCCCTTCATTTGTGTGTTGGTCAAATTCACTCTAGCGATATCAAGCGATTTTGGTTCTAATCCAATTAGGTTTTCTTGTGCGGCTAGATAGTTGATAGTGCTTAATAGAAGTTTTCCATTTCCCATGACGTGGAAAAATGAGTTAGTTGCAAAATCTGAATCTCCGATTATCGCAATCCTAGAGGAGATTACCTTGGAATCCTCGGACATATTATCTGCAGTGCTGTTATCGGTAATGCCCTCTTGTAACTCCCTAATTGCGATTTCTGCATTCTTTCCATAATATGGATTACGATTAACGATAACCATTAACGTTAAGGGTCCCTTAGGATCGACTCCTTCTTTGTACCCCGGTTCGGTTATGTCTGTTTCTCCATAGCTTTTACGAGACGTATTGATGAGCGGACGAACTTTTGTGTTAGCTACCGGAATTTTAGTAGGGGAAAGCGATCGGACCCCTGGAAAAAATGTGAGCGTTAGGTTATCCGTAATAGAGTGTAAATTGTATTTTGTTACAGCCGGTGATGAAATATCAGCCCAGAAGTGACTTTCTTCATCAAGAACTAAATTATCATTTAGGATGACGCCTAATTTCTCAATGATGGGTTCAAGGCCAGTGGTTACGAACGGATCAAGCATGAATAGAACGTTATTTCCATCCTGTATGTATTGGTCAATCCATTGGACCTCAGATTGCATAAGAGCAGTTTGAGGTCCAGCAACTATAAATACCGCGCAATCCTCTTTAGTGCCTCTGCCTTGAGCCAAAGTGACCTTGTTAACGACGTAGTTCATTGATTCTAAGCTGTTACGTAACTTTGCCATGCCGTGTCGCTCATGTAGAACATATTGCGTTCCAAGCCCATGATCGTGACCGCTGTCTCCTTCTACATGATCATGCTGTTCTAAACTAAAGGGGTCAGGCTCACCGTGGCCATCCAAGAAGCAAACTGTTTGTTGAATTCCTCTAGAAATCTTCAAAATACCATTTGCAATATCACTTTCATGGGGTGTATTAACTTGTAATTGACGACCTTCGCTTTCCAATAATGCCGTACCTGCAAACTCAATACCTTTCATCCGAGCAATGGAGGGGTTAAGCATTGGATCATGAAATTCTACTGTGACTTGGTCTGATTTTGAAGCGATTAATTGGTAGAACTCGACGGTATCTCGCATCATAGGATCATGAAAAAAGCTGACATGCACAGGCGATTCCAGACTTTCCAACATATCAATAGTTTCTGCAGATAATGAATACAAATCCCCTTCAGTCATATCTATCCGGAGGGGATACTTAATTGATATGTAGCAAATTGCAACTACAATCCCCACCATCCCAACTGACCAGGCAAGCGCTTCACCACGTTGTTTTTTAAAAAATAGATTAAGTTCAGCGCGAAGTAGGTAAACGCCAGAGATGGTTACGAGCACTCCTGCAATTAATAGCGCATTGGCAATGACCAACGTGTCTACTAATATCGCATCCATAATGACACTCAAAAGTAGGAAGGTTATTCCGAGTATTAGAATCAATAGATTACGAAATGACTGGTCCATGATTATCGTCTTCCCCGTATATAAGCTGTATTAAGTATCAGGGCGATTGTGGTCACCGCTAAGAAAAAAATCACACCCTCCGAGCGGATAAGCCCACGAAGAAAGTCACCATAATGGCCACTAAATGAAAGGTAGTCAGATAGACTCCTCAGCCAGGCTGTTTGTTGGAATGATTTAAATTTACCTACAAACCAAAAACCGAGTAGGACAGGCCAGGTCATTAGTGCAGCGATGATTTGGTTTTCAGTTAAAGAGGAAAATAATTGACCGATTGCAATGCACGCCATTCCGAGCAAAATAAATCCTACGTAGCCCGATATGATGTTCAGGATGTCGGGGTTACCATATAGAACTAATGGGATAAGATTGATGCAGGTAGTCAGCGTCATAATTAAAAAAATAATAAATGCACCCAGGTACTTACCTAAAACGATTTCCCATTTTCTGAGTGGTAGTGTCATTAGGAGCTCTATCGTTCGGCCGCTATATTCCGAAGAAAATAAGCGCATAGATATCGCAGGTACAACAATAATGAGCAAGATGCCCATACTCTGTAACGTTGTATCCATCGAGGCTGAGCCTCTTAGGAAAACGTGATCAATAAAAAAATATCCCGTACCCAGCAGAAACACCGCGACGATGAAGTATGCAATCGGTGATTGAAAATAGTTCGTGAGTTCTTTATGTAGTACTGCGGTTACGCCATTCATTGGATTATCTCTTTTGGTTGCGTACCATCACTAATATATTTTAAAAATACATTTTCAAGTGTTGGCTTTTGTCTTGAGAGGCTATGTAAGGCTCCATGGGTAGTTATTACCCTCGCTAGCTCGGACTCAATGCCATCTCGAGACTCAACATGGCAGTCCACTTGAAAATACATCTCTTTGTTTTTATCAGGGGCGAACTTAACGCCTTTTACGCCATCCGTGGCTCTAATAGCCTCTTCAAGTTTGTAATGATCTCCACTGAGTTCTATTGATACGTTGTTGGTCTTATCTGAAGCGGATTGCAAAGCTTCTGGTGAATCAACGGCTAAGATACGACCCTCGTTAATGATGGCTATTCGCTGACAAATAAGGGTCACTTCAGGCAGTATATGTGTACTTAGAAGAACAGCGTGATCTTGACCAAAAGTTCTAATGACCTCACGAGTTTCTTGTATTTGCCCAGGATCTAAACCTGCTGTTGGCTCATCGAGCAGCAGGACGTCAGGGTCGCCGAGGAGTGCTTGAGCCAAGCCTACTCGCTGACGATATCCTTTGGATAACTTATAGATCTCTTTTTCCGTTACTGCTTCTAAGCGGCATGCGGTTATGACACGGTCGAGCTCTGAATTGACTCTAGATCGCTTGATACGTTTAACTTTTGAAATAAATTGTAGGTAACGCCTAACCTTCAACACTTCGTATAGTGGTGGATGTTCAGGTAGGTATCCTATTTTTTTGGCTCCCTCGTAGTTATCATGGGACATATCGTGCCCAGCGACAAACACCCTCCCTGTAGTAGGCGCTGTGAACCCAGAAATCATTCGCATGGTAGTGGTTTTTCCTGCTCCATTAGGACCAAGAAAGCCAACAATTTCCCCTTTTTTGACATCAAAGGAAATGTTGTGAATTATTTCTTTGCTGCCATACCTTTTGGTGACAGAGTCGACAGATATCAGTGTAGGTTGATTTGACACGGTATTTTTTTAGTTTCCGATTAATAAAAGGAGTTAAAAAAAACCCCCCGTGAAGGGGGGTTCAATAATTTCACGTTAGACGTAAAGTATTACTTGTACCAACGATCTCCACCTGCAGCCCACTGATTCTCATCATGGCCCATCATTAATGGAATATTTTGGAGGTCTTTCATGAACTTCAAGCGATTCACAGAGTTTGTGTATGCCTGCACGCTGAAGTTTAAGCCGGCAGCATGTCCGTCAAGATTCTCTTGCATCCAAACTGCATCTTGAGCTATTAGCATACGCTTACCAGAATCTAGCGTCACCTGCATGGACTGGTGTCCAATGGTGTGGCCTGGAGTACTTAAAATAACCATGCTTCCATCACCAAATAGATCGTAATCGCCATCTAGCTCCAAGAAGTTATATTCTCTTGTGCCTTCCAAGTCGGCTGTTACGAATGGACCAGTTCCGTCACGGCCTTGAAACTTCTCTGGCCACCAGCCTTGATACAATTCGGCTTTTTGGAACGCGTGAATTGCATTTGGAAACATTTTCAGGTTTCCAGCGTGGTCTAAATGAGCGTGGGAAGTTACAACGACTTTCACGTCTTCTGTTGTATAACCCAATTTCTTGAGCCATCCGTCGATTGTCGTGTCCGCAGTCTGATTTGGCTTTAAGAAATCACAAAGACCTGCAGCCCAGTAGCCTTTACAGTTATTAACGACTTCTATGTTGTTACCTGTATCAAAGACAACCAGCCCTTTGTCATGCTCAATGATCCACATACTGACAGGAATGGTTACATCCCGTACTTCATCTGCGGGTATTGTTGGAATGAGACCATTAATTGCAAAAGGGCCAAACATTCCACTGGTTGCCCAGTAGGCCTTTGTTGCTCCTGCAGAAGCAGTTGAAGCAACTGCCAGAGCCGCAACGCCCATTACTAAACTAAGAACTTTCTTCATATTTAGTACTCCTCTTCACTTCTTGTTCGAACAAGAGCACGGCTATTATTTACTCAAGCATTTATACAACGAGGGAGTAATGCCTCAACCTGAATATCTAAGAGTTCACGTGCCCGCAACATTTACATCCTCACCTAATTATTAAAGTTTTTTGTTGTTGAGGATAAGAAAAAATTCTTCTTGATCTTAATTTACACCTGCTAAGCGCTGGACACAAGGCTAATGCACCCATTTTGTGCGTTATGACACAGAGCGTGTGCATCATTTTAATATCATCTGATGTATTTAGACACGCAGTTTCACCCTTAAAGGATTGCCAAAAAACACAATACTATGATATAAAGATTGGTTTTATAAATAGCAAAAATTGGATTAAAGGCCTTAAAGTTATGTCAAGAGTATGTCAAGTGACTGGTAAGAAGCCGATAAGCGGTAATAACGTTTCTCACGCAAACAACAGAAATAAAAGACGGTTTTTGCCTAACCTTCATTCAAAAAGGATTTGGGTTGCCAGTGAAAACCGATGGGTTAGGTTGCGTCTTACCCAGGCTGGACTGCGTTTGATTGATAAAAAGGGTATTGACGTTGTGTTAGCCGACATGCGCGCCCGCAAGGTGATTTAAGGGGAAATTATGAGAGATAAAATCAAACTAGAATCTTCCGCCGGTACAGGGCACTTCTATACAACAACGAAGAACAAGCGCAACATGCCAGAGAAGATGGAGATCAAGAAATTTGATCCTGTAGTTAGAAAGCATGTTATGTATAAAGAGACTAAGTTAAAATAACGAAAATAGTTTTAGACTCCTAAACAAAAAAAGCCTGCTAAATGCGGGCTTTTTTTGATCTTGAAACTTATAACAGTATTTACCTAAGCATAACGCCTTAATCGATGAGAGAACTCTTTTAAAGCAATAATTCCCGATGCTTCTGCACGTTTGCACCAGTCCTCTAGCTGTTCAACTAACTGTTCTTTCGATACGGACGATTTGATCCACACCTCAGATAATTCATCGCGCATCTTGACGATTGTTTTCAGCGTTGAACTTTTTTCAGCAAACTGTTTGATTCGGTCCAAATCAGCTGCACTGACGAACTTTTGATCAAAAGACAGCCATTTGGTGATGTCTGGTCGCTTAAAGCGGTGCGTTTCTGCGATGTGCTTTACTTCCGCGACACAGGTTGATTTCAATGATGATGAGTACTGCGCAAGTACATCCCAGCGATGCGTGATGATTGCCTGTAGTTTTTGATCATCGATGCTTTGTGGCAATGTTGATAATTGAACTTTCGCGGCCATACGCTTAACTTTCGCGAGCCCTACAATTTCCATCAAACGGATGTACAACCAACCAATATCAAACTCGTACCATCGAGAGGATAATTTTGCTGACGATGCATAGGCATGGTGATTATTATGCAATTCCTCGCCTCCTATCAGGATGCCCCATGGAACAATATTTGTACTTGCATCATCGACATTGAAATTTCGGTAGCCGAACACATGGCCAACCCCGTTGATCACTCCAGCAGCAAACAGAGGGATCCAGATCATTTGGACTGCCCATATCGTAATACCAATGGGGCCGAATAAAATTAAGTTGATTAAAAGCATGACCACGATACCAATTGTCTCGTGCTTTGCGTACAAGCGTCTTTCGATCCAGTCATTTGGTGTGCCGTGACCGAACTTATCAACGGTTTCTTGATTTTTTGCCTCGCTTTTATATAACTCAGCACCTTCCGTGAAGACTTTCTTCAAGCCTAAAGCTTGAGGGCTGTGTGGATCTTCATTGGTTTCGCATTTAGCGTGATGTTTCCTGTGAATCGCGGTCCACTGTTGTGTGATCATCCCAGTTGTAAGCCATAGCCAAAACCGAAAGAAGTGCGCGCTTATGGGATGCAAATCTAGCGCCCTGTGTGCTGAGTGCCTGTGAAGGTAAATGGTCACTGCTGCGATGGTAATGTGAGTAAGGCCAAGTGCCGTCAAAACATAACCCCACCAGGGTAAATCAATGAGTCCATTAGTCCATATTGATGCTTGGGCAATCGTTACTGGGTCCATTCAAATTCCTCATTGTGTATGTGTTACCCGATATTTTAAACTACCTAAGCAACGGAAATATTAATATTTTATAAAGAGACCGTAATAAGACCAAATGGTTTCTTTGTTAATGCTATATAGTTCTTTTTTTAAATTAGATCGCTTTTAAAATTGCTGCGAAAAATCCGTCGCATCCATGTGTATTTGGTAGGAGTTTTAAGTAAGGCGTATTTGGTGACTCGATGCCTTGTATGCCCAATGATGCGGTCGCATTAATTAGCTCAAACTTACCCTTATGCTCAGTCATGAAACGCTCTATAACTGATTCGTTTTCATCACTGAGTATGCTACAGGTTCCATAAATAAGTAATCCATCTTTTTTCACTAATTTGCTGGCCGCGTTAAGAATCCGAGTTTGTTTATCGGACATGGAGATGATGTCTGTTTCTGCTTGTCTCCACTTCATATCAGGATTGCGGCGAAGTGTTCCCAGTCCACTGCAGGGCGCATCAATTAAAACGCGATCGATTTTTCCTGCCAACCGCTGAATTCTTGGATCTTTTTCGCTACCGATTAATTGAGTCTGAACATTGGATAGGCCAGATCGTTTTAAACGAGGCTTCAGTCGCTCTAACCTTTTGGCTGAAACGTCAAAAGCGTATAGGCGTCCTTTGTTACTCATCATTGCGCCAAGCGCCAGTGTTTTACCGCCAGCTCCGGCACAAAAATCTACTACCATGTGTCCTCGTTTAGCATCCACTAGTCTCGCAAGCATTTGGCTACCCTCGTCTTGAACTTCGATGTGTCCTTCAAGAAAAAGTCTATGCTTTTGTAAACCAAAGTTTTCTCTAACACGTATTCCTATGGGAGAGAAAGGGGTGGCTAGTGCCTCAATACCTTCGGATGTGAGTTCCGCTAAAACTCGTTTTCTGGACGTACGTACTTCATTAACCCGAAGATCAAATGGCGCTTTTGTAAGCAAAACTTGAGCAAGTTTTGAGGCATTATCAAGACCGTATTGCGCTTCTATTTTTTGCCATAACCAATCTGGAATGGAATAACGGTCTTTATGGCTCATCTCGGTTGAGGGCTGTCCTTCTAAATTTTGAATATTTTTAAGCCATTTTTTAGAAACTTTAGTTTTTAGTAATTTAAATGATAGGCCAAAAATTTTGTTTAAAGCGGCCAAACACATCATCGGAGCCTCTTGTGATCCGGTGATTTTCTCCAAATAAGTTTTATTCCGGATAACACTGTAGACCACGTCGGCAATTAGAGGACGTTCATGGCTACCTAAGCCTCTATTTTTTTTAAAATAGTTAGATAGCATGGAGTCCGCCGGAGAGGTGAGCTTTAGTATTTCTGCGGTCGCTACTACCGTCGCGTCGAAGAGCCTCGGGTTTAATGATTCCATCAGTAAATTGTCACCTTTTGCACTATAGACTCAATTGCGTTTCCCTTTTTGTCTGTGAAGCGAATTTTTACGGGTAATAAACTGTGATCGTAGGATAACCAGAATTCAAATTGGCGATCTGTATCAGTAGCCACGACTTTTTTGAAATGTGCAGTGTTTAACACGCCAATTGCTGTCTTGACAGTTTGATCCTCTTTTCTCTCGTAGGCATACTGTTTCAAACGTCTACCGTCGGTTATATTTATTGTTGTCTCTGCGGGTAGGAGAGCTTTAAACGAAAACAGGTAGGGCAGCGTTGCTTGGTCGATACTTCCATTAGGTAACGGTGTTGTTTGTTGTCCATCACGCGTTATTAACGTTAGACTTTTATTTACCCAGTCAAAATGAGCTTCACTAGATCCCTTTTTTTTATTTCCTTTTTCGACAAAGAGTTCAGGAACGAGTCCGATTTCAGAGATGGAACCCCCGCTCTCGCGCTCTATTTCGTCAAGGAATAGGGACGCAAGTCCTTTTGGGATGATCTTGCTGATCAGCGTGTAAGACTTTGAGTCGTGTTGGAGTGTGTCAACACCCTGACCAATCGTTAGGTCTCCCATCTTTACTTCAAATATGATCTCGACCGAAGCCGGTGGTACCGCACGTACTGAAGAGGCAAAAAAGAGACTTATCACCAACAGGATTACGTTTACCGCCAGAGAGCCTGACTGGTAATTCACCGCAAATTAACCATGAAAACTAAAGGTATCATTAAAAATTGTTGAATCCATTATGATTCGGCCAGATGACATTGTACATCGTCCGTCTAGAATCCATGTGATGGATTTAGGTAGAATTTCATGCTCAAGGGTGAGTATCCGGTCGGCTAGGGTTTGCGGAGAGTCGTTTGACCGTATACGCAACGCCGCCTGCGCAACAATTGGCCCTGAGTCTAGGTCAGGACTAACAAAATGAACCGTACAACCATGAATTTTAACGCCTGCATCAATTGCCCTAGCGTGAGTATCCAGCCCTGTAAATGCGGGGAGTAAGGAGGGGTGGATATTGATAATTTTTTCAGAAAAGCGGGCGATGGTATCAGAATTCAAAATCCTCATAAATCCAGCTAATACGATGAGATCGGGCTCATATTTTTCCACTACGTTTCCTAGAGCTTGATCGAATGATTTGCGGTCAGGATAATCAAGGTGATTGACAACGCACGTGTCAATTCCATTTTTTTTCGCGAAATCTAGTCCTTGGGCGTTAGGATTGTTACTTATAACGCAACAAATGTTGTACGGCATCTGCGCGTTAATGATGGCCTGCATGTTGCTACCTCGTCCGGATATTAAGATAACTATTTTTTTCATGGATAGGTCGCAGTAATATTATCAATTATGTATTGATGAGGTGTGTTTGGTGTTCCATTCCTTTTCTGTCTATGATGTTTCCTATGTGAAATACAGTTTCTCCTGTTGATTCCAGTGTCCGACTAAGGTCGCGCGCGTGTTCGGCGGCACAAACTACAACCATTCCGATTCCACAATTAAAAACCCGAAACATTTCTTCATCTGCTAAGTTCCCACTAGATTGAAGCCACTGAAACAGATCACTCGTTGGCCAAGATTGTAAGTTGATTTCGGCAGTGAGATGCTCAGGCAGAATTCTCGGAATATTTTCAATGATACCGCCGCCGGTGATGTGCGCGAGACCTTTTACTTGTTCTGTTTTGAGAGCATTTAATATCGAGTTTACATAAATTCGTGTTGGTTCGATTAGTAGATCCCCTAGCGTTTGATCGCCAAATTTTTGATCTAATTTAGCATTAGACTTAGCGAGTATTTTCCTAATTAGGGAATAGCCATTTGAGTGTGCGCCGCTGCTGCTTAGCCCTAGCAGGGAGTCTCCGGTTGAGATACTTTTACCTGAAATGATTTTATTTTTTTCTACTGCACCGACGGCAAATCCAGCAAGATCGTATTCATCGCCGGTATACATGCCTGGCATTTCAGCAGTCTCTCCGCCAATGAGAGCGCATCCTGAGAGTTCACAGCCTTTCGCTATTCCTGATACGACCTCAGTCGCTCGTGCTACATCGAGTTTTCCGCATGAGAAGTAATCCAGAAAGAACAAAGGCTCCGCTCCTTGGACCAAAATGTCATTGACGCTCATCGCAACCAGGTCGATGCCGATAGTACTATGCCGGTCAAGATCCAATGCGAGCCTCAGCTTGGTACCAACGCCATCTGTGCCCGTCACTAAGATGGGCTGTTTGTAGTGTTTTGGGACTTCAAATAAACCACCGAAACCGCCTATACCGCCTACTACGCCGTCTCTTTGAGTTTTGGCGGCCAATGGTTTGATATTCTTGACTAATTCCTCGCCGGCATCTATGTCGACTCCAGCCGCTTTGTATGAGAGTTTTTCGTTTGCCACGATCGGTTGCTCGCTTAAGTAATGATCCATTAACGCTTTGTTAAATGGGTCTTCTATATGGTTAACATGACAATCTTCTAAGCCTAACCTCAGACCCTGATAGAATTCTCAGTATTGATATTAGATTCTACCTAAACTCACTCTGGTTTTCTCTGTTAATTAGCTCTTCTTGTAAAAGTAATGTGCTTCTGGGGGGCGTGTTTGCCACATCGACACTGATAACGAAATGACGTATGCATCAACTAGCTTTTCAACTTAAAAAGGCTCCATCCCCTTCAATTGACAACTTCGTGGTTGGCCAAAACTGCGAACTTGTAGCAACAATTGATCAGTTTTTAAAGCGTGACAACGATGTCAGATTTTTATATCTATGGGGTTTGGCAGACTCTGGTAAGACGCATTTATTGCGCGCTGCAGGAGCAGCATGGGAATCCTTAGGTCGTATGGTCTGTTACGACATGCGCTTGACTGAAAGTCACACTTTGAATGATGAGCTTTGTATTTGCGTTGATGATATTGATCAGCTGAATGCCGATGAGCAAATCGATTTTTTCAATGTATATAACGAGATAAGAACTTGCGGTGGCAAGATGCTTGTGACTGGTCGTCAGCCTCTGTCTGCGCTTAATCTGAGGGCGGATGTGCTCACTCGACTCGGATGGGGCTTGGTATATCAGGTTTTCCCTCTTGATGATGTGCAGAAAACGGAAGCTTTAGTGGAATATGCAAAGTTGCGAGGGTTCAGAATTTCCAAGGATGTTATTGCGTATGTGCTTGCTAGGTATCCGAGGGACCTTCGCAGCCTCATTGCGCTCCTGGATGGTCTGGATCGATATTCTATGGAGCTAAAAAGAGGCATCACAATTCCTTTGGTGAAATCGTTCTGCGATGTTAAGGATTAATTTAATGAATCTGGTTTTATAAATTGACAAAATCAAATACCGTGAGGTGAGCTTATGAAGTTAGTGCTGTTTGATTTAGATAACACGTTGCTTGATGGCGACAGTGATTTTGAATGGGCTCAGTTCCTGATTGAGAAAAAGATTCTTGACCGAGCTAATTACGAGAGTCGTAACGCCGAATTTTATCGCGCGTATCAAAATGGGTCGCTTGACATTATGGAATTTCTTGACTTTCAGTTGCAACCGCTCAGCCAATACCCACGTTATCAATTAAACCAGTGGCATAAAGATTTCATGCAAGAGAAAATTCACCCGATGATTACGGACTCAGCGCGTGATTTGGTGCATCGCTTCAAGGGGGAGTTGATTGCGATCGTCACAGCGACGAACGCTTTCATTACACGTCCTATTGCGGATGAATTTGGAATTAAGCATCTGATTGCTACGAATCTTGAGGAGGAAGAGGGAGAGTTTACAGGTCGCGTCTCAGGTCTCCCCTCGTTCAAGGATGGCAAAGTGACGAGAGTGGAGTCGTGGTTAAGGTCTATTGGTTTTTCTATGGGTAGTTTTGAAGAAAGTTTATTTTTTAGTGATTCTGTTAACGATATACCGCTACTTGAGGCAGTTCAAAAGGCCGTTGCAGTGAATCCTGATCAAAAATTATTGGCTCATGCAGAGTTGAGAGGTTGGGAAGTGCTTCAATTACATGGCGAAGTTTAACTCCAAATGATACGAATCAGTCAGCGCTCAGCCTTGTTTAGTGTGGCTTTTTTAAGTGTTTTTATCTCCATCATATGTGTTGGATTTGGTAGTGTCTCTATTTCCATTGAGACGATGCTGAGAAGTATTCGCGAGGCTGACGGACTCCATTGGACAGTGCTCTCGCAGTTACGATTTCCTAGGGTTCTCGTCGCTTTCATGTCCGGCGCTTTACTCGCGATGTCTGGCTGTTTACTCCAAACCTTGTTACGCAATCCTTTAGCAGATCCTTATATATTTGGAATCTCTAGCGGGGCTTCGCTCGGAGTGCTTGGCGCTTTAGTATTTTTGGTACCGGAGTATTCCGTCGCACTTGGTTTTTTGGGTGCTGGTTTGGTCATTGTTTTAGTTGCTTTCATTGCACATAGAGGCGCCGACTGGAACCCTTATCGTTTGATTCTGACCGGGGTCATGGTGTCTGCTGGATTAAATGCATTAATCAGTTTAATTCTAGTGCTTTCCCCACCCGACATGATGAAAGGCATGATTTTTTGGATGATGGGAGACCTCACCTACGCAGAACCTCGAGTTTGGGCTGCGGGACTCGTCATATTTATCATCTTATTTGGTGTTGTTTTTGGTCGAGCGTTGGACGCCATGTCCCTCGGTTCGGAGCGGGCGCTTGCTATTGGTGTCTCTGTAAAGAGACTTGAATATGTTGTCTATCTATTGGCTTCTTTCGCTGCGGTTGCCGTGGTGGTAGAGGGCGGGGCCATTGGTTTTGTTGGTCTCGTGGTGCCGCATATTATTAGAATGACTGGTGTGTGGCGCCACCGTTATCTAATCCCAATGTCCGCTTTTGCTGGAGGAGCTTTAGTTGTTGTTGCAGATACCATGGCACGCTCTCTATGGGCGCCTTTGCAGCTGCCGGTTGGCGTAATGACAGCTTTGATTGGTGTTCCCATTTTGATTTACTTACTGAATAAGCGAAGTGATGTTAGAAACTAATAGTCTTGACGTTATTGTTGACCGCAAGGTGCTTATCGGCGATCTGTCGTTTACCATTGAGATGGGACAAAATTGGGCGATTTTAGGCGCGAACGGCACAGGAAAGTCCTCTTTGCTGAGACTTTTGTCGGGGGTGACTAAATCAGAAGGTGATGATGTGTATGTTGATGAAATATCAATATCGTCTTTTTCGAAAAAATCCTTAGCCAAAGAAGTTGGCCTACTTCCTCAGTTCGAGGAACAAAACTACTGGGGATCGGTTGGAGATTACGTTGGATTGGGGCGTTTTGCTCATGCTGCTGGACTTTGGGGGCAATCGAAAGACGATCAGGTTATCACTAAAAAATCTCTTGAAAATTTTGATATAGAGAATTTGTCGAACAGAGAGTATCGGGGTTTATCTGGCGGGGAGCGGCAACGTGCGCGGTTGGCGAGCCTGATGGCGCAAGATCCAAAAATATTCCTATGGGATGAGCCATTAGAAAATTTAGACTATTCCGGACAGATGAAATTTTTATCTTGGATTAATCAAACTGTTCGCACTAAAAACAAAGCATCTGTGATGGTGGTACACGACATAAACCTGGTGAGTCGTTTCTTTACGCACACACTTATGGTGTTTCCGGGTGGTAGCTACATGGCTGGGGTATGTAACGAAATAATGACTCGCAAGAATTTAAGTGAGCTATATCAAACCCGTTTTGATCAGGTCATATATGACGGCGCCCGACTTTTTGTTCCGGGTTGGTGAAGAAGTATGAGTTATAATCTGTGCTTGTGGGCTAGGGCTGACGTGTCGAGTCACGTTTTAAGGAATTAATGATAAAGCGTTTAATTAATATGCTGACGGGACAACCGTCGAAAAAAATGAGTGGCCCCCTACGCATCTCTTCTGATGAGCACAATATTGATCTCGGACAGATTAGCCCATGCGCGGCACGCATAATTTCGACCTTGCATCAAGCAGGATACGAGGCTTACGTTGTTGGGGGGGCGGTTCGTGATTTGCTTTTGGGTTTTGTCCCAAAAGACTTTGACGTAGTAACCGACGCGACACCCGAGGAAGTAAGAAAGGTTTTTCGAAACTCACGAATTATAGGCCGGCGTTTTCGTTTGGTGCATGTGTATTGTGGTCGAGATATGGTAGAGGTGTCTACGTTCCGAGCTCCGCACGAAGCCTCTAATCAAAAAGACCGTAAAGGACGCCTCCTGCGTGACAATACTTTCGGTTCAATTAATGAAGATGCGATTCGAAGGGACTTCACAGTGAACGCACTTTTCTATGATCCGCGCTCTGAGGAGGTATTGGATTTTTGCGGCGGATATGTGGATACGCAAAAAAATTTACTCAGGATTATTGGCGCGCCAGTTCAGAGATATCGCGAAGACCCAGTGCGGATGTTGCGAGCAATCAGGCTGGCTGCAAAGCTAGGTTTAACGATTGACCCTAAAACGAAGTCGCCTTTTAAAAAGCAGGCAGGATTACTAGACGGAGTCCCAACTGCACGCTTATATGATGAGTTTATAAAAGTTGTGAAAAGTGGTGCGTTGGCCATGGCAGTAGAGCAAATCGTGGCTTTCGGATTTCATTCGGCATTATTTAAAAAATTAGCTGACGCAAAGGCGCAATCCAAAGAAGGAAAATTTCTACGGTTAGTTTATGAAAAGACCGATCAGAGGATTAACAGCGGGAAGTCTGTGTCGCCGGCATTTTTATTTGCTGCAGTTTTTTGGCCTGAGGTCGATAAGAAATGGAATTATGTGGAAAGTGATCCAAAGTATATGGGTGCTCTCGTTCGAGCCATTGATGAGGCCAGTGTTGGTTTGAGCCAAACTTTCATTCCTAAAAGACTCATTGCTGATATTCGCGACATTTGGTACCTCCAAGGTCGTCTCTTAAACCGAAGAGGTAAAAAGCCTTCTCAGGTTTTGCGGCATATGAAATTTCGAGCAGGTTATGATTTCTTGGAGTTGAGAAGTTTTGCTGGAGAGGTATCTGAGGAGCTCGTGGACTGGTGGACACGATTTCAAGATATCGAACCAGAAGATAGGGAGTTTTGGTTAGAAAATAATACTAAGTTAGGAGGGGCTGAACCGAAAAAGCGTGTTCGGCGCCGGTCTAGAAAAAAGAGAAATACCGAGACCTCTACAGACCCGTGAAGCCGCATTTACCTTGGGAGGTGGCTTATATCGGTCTTGGGTCAAACCTCAGCAATCCAAAGCGTAATGTGAACGACGCATTGGCAGACATCGGTCAGTTGCATCATGTCGAGTTAATCGCGATATCTTCCTTATATCAATCGGCTCCTGTTGGTGTCGTTGATCAACCGGAATTTATAAATGCTGTGTGTAAGGTCTCCGTTAGGATCGGCCCCGAGGCGCTACTTCATTATCTGTTGGACATCGAAACTCAGTTTGGAAGGGTGCGAACTGTCCGTAATGGGCCGCGAATTATCGATTTGGACGTCTTGTTATTTGGTGAACTCAGGTATGTGTCTTCTAATATTTATATTCCTCACCCGCGGATGTTTTCGAGAGCTTTTGTGTTGAAACCGCTATTAGAGATAGCGCCAGAATTGAGTACGTCAAAATTGTTTAGTGCAATGGCTATTGACGAAGTCTTGAAGGACCCCTCTGTGACACGGTTATAGTTACTGAAGGATTATCATGAATGACTTTGGAGAGGATCAATATTTTTTTGAACGACGATATAATGCTCAGCTAATTTCTGATGAGAAGGTACTTGAGATTGGACTGTTTGGTTGCGGACCTAGGTACGTAAGAGCTGGAATTGAGCTTAAATAGTAAAATTACAGCGACGGACTGTTGAAGACATAATAAGTAATTTTAATAGGGAAATAGACTAGAAGGTTAAGAGCCTCTGGTCGCAGTCAAAAACTGTGAAGGAGTGATGATGGCAAAAGTAACAACCTCTACGCTTGAAAAAATGCGTACTGAAAAAGATCCGATTACGATGTTAACTTGTACCGATGCCAGCTTTGCTGGAATGCTCGACGTGGCTGAGGTTGATATGTTCTTAATCGGAGACTCTCTTGGGATGGTCGTTCAAGGAGAAACTTCTACACTTGGCGTCACCATGGACGATATGGTGTACCACACCCGATGCGTAGCAAAGGCGACAAATCGCGCACTGATCGTTGGCGACTTACCTTTTGGTAGCTATCAACGAAGTCCTGAGCAGGCTTTTGATAATGCGGTTGAATTGATGGCTGCAGGAGCGCATATGGTCAAACTCGAAGGTGGTGAGGTCATGGCTGATACTGTTAGCTTTGTTGTGGAGCGTGGTATCCCAGTTTTTGGTCATATTGGGCTAACTCCGCAGTCTGTTCACGCTCTGGGTGGCTTCAAGATTCAAGGTAAGACCGAGGAATCTACGAACGAACTAGTCAGTGCAGCAAAAGCACTGGAGTCAGCGGGCGCGTCTGGATTAGTGCTGGAGTTGGTGCCTAATGAAGTGGGTAAAAGGGTGACAGAGGCTGTAAGTATCCCAGTGATTGGTATTGGCGCAGGACCATTTTGTTCTGGTCAAGTTCTGAACTTGTACGATATGTTGGATATTTATCAAGGCCGTAAACCTAAGTTCGTTAAGAATTTTATGACTGGCGCTCCTTCAATACTGGATGCTGTCAAGGCTTACACTTCCGAAGTAAAAGCCGGAACGTTCCCGGCACCTGAGCACTGTTTTTAAAAGTAGAGATGCGGATTGTATAGATCGTGTGTGAGGGGGAGGTAGATTAATGCAAGTGATTAGTTCGATTGCTGAGCTTAGAGCCCGACTGTCATCTGAGCCGCGAGTGTGCTGCGTGCCAACGATGGGAAATATCCATGATGGACATCTAAGTTTGGTACGGATTGGTAAAGAGCGAGCACCGACGGTAGTGACAACTATTTTTGTTAACCGTCTTCAGTTTGGTCAAGGTGATGACTTTGAGCAATATCCTCGTACTTTTGAGGATGATTGTGCGAAGCTCGAGGCATTAGGCAACGATATTGTCTTTTGTCCTAATGAAGATGAAATGTATCCTGAGCCTCAAGTATTCTTCATCGACCCACCTAAGGTCGCTAAGCGTCTAGAGGGACGTTTTAGACCTGGGCATTTTCGTGGGGTGTGTACGGTTGTTTCCAAGTTATTCAACACGGTACAACCGCAATTAGCTGTGTTCGGAAAAAAAGACTATCAACAACTTGCGATTATTCGGGAATTAACAGAACAACTTTGCCTGCCTATTGAGATTGTTTCAGCTGAAACAGTTCGAGCTGAGGATGGATTGGCTTTATCCTCAAGAAACCGATTTTTATCAGAGGCCGAGCGAAAAGAGGCCCCGAGAATGAGGGATACGATGAATAGCATTAAAGCTGCAATTTTGGACGGAGACCGAAAATACGTCGCGATGGAATATGCCGCTGGAGCTCGTCTTGCAAGATACGGTTGGAATGTTGATTACGTGGTAATCCGTGCGCAAAAGGGTCTGCGTAGACCTTCAGAGGATGAAAATAAGTTGGTCGTTCTCGGCGCAGCGACTTTGGGTTCGACTCGATTGATCGATAATTTAGAAATTAATGTCAAATAAAATAACCTGACAATGCCTGAAGTGCATCCAGTTATTGGTTTTTACAGTCCCTCTGAAGATGAAGTGATATGGAAAACGCGTATAGAACGAGATTTGCCAGCTTTCCAATTCGAGCTTCTTGAGTACGTCGAAGAAAAACAGTTTGTTAAATATGCATTGGTTTGGAGTCCACCCAATGGCTTGTTGAATACTTTTGAGAATTTAAAGGCGGTTTTCGTTTTGGGTGCTGGTGTTGATGCGTTACTGAGAGATCCTAATCTGCCTTCAATCCCTATCGTCCGGCTTGAGGATGCGGGTATGGCGCAGCAAATGGCGCACTACGTAATTTATGGGGTCCTTCGTTTTCAACGCCGTTTTGAAGAGTATGAGGATTTTCAGATTATTAAGCAGTGGAAGCCTTTAGTTCATATCGAGCCGATAGAACAGTTCTCGGTTGGTGTAATGGGTCTGGGCGCCATAGGCTTAGTAGTGGCGGAGCAGGTCTCGAGATTAGGATTTCCTGTATTAGGGTGGAGTACCTCGCCAAAAGAAATCGATGGTATTCGCACCTTCTATGGCGAAGACGGTTTGGTCAGATTTCTTGCTGAGGCGCGTGTCGTGGTCGATTTGCTTCCTTTGACAGCAGCGACTGAAAAGCTAATCAATCGGAAGTTCTTGAATCGTATGTCGGCAGACTCTTTTTTAATTAATATTGGGCGTGGTGCTCATTTGTTAGAGGATGATTTGTTAGAGGCTTTAGAGCAAAGAGTGATTGCAGGAGCGATGCTGGATGTTTTTGAGCAGGAGCCTCTTCCGTTAGAAAATCCGTTATGGAATCATCCTAAAGTTATCGTTACACCTCATGTGTCCGGCATCACAATGCCACAGGTCGCGCTTGACCAAATTATCAGTAACATAAAGCTTTTAGAATCTGGTGGTACGCCAAAGGCGTTGGTAGACCGGAAAAAAGGGTACTAACTAACAGAAATAATTAAGCTGGCTTTGTCTGGTAGTCAGCAAAATCCTCACGTAATTTGGTTTTTAAAATCTTACCTGTGGCGGTATGTGGGATCTCCGCAACAAATACAACGTCATCCGGAATGCACCACTTTGCGACCTTACCTATGAAAAACTCTAAAACTTTTTCTCGGGTTAATGTGGAGTCTTGTTTTTTCACAACAATTAATAACGGACGCTCATCCCATTTGGGATGTGGTATCGCTATTACAGCAGCTTCAATAATCTCTTGGTGTGAGACCGCAGTATTTTCAATTTCAATAGAACTGATCCACTCCCCACCTGATTTGATGACATCTTTAGATCGGTCGGTAATTTGCATATACCCGTCGGGATCGATCGTGGCTACATCACCGGTATCAAACCATCCGAGTTTTTCTGCATCTTGCATCAAGAGTGGCTCCGTTTGTTGAAAGTAGTTGGTCAGTACGTTCGGACCTCTCACTAATAAATCGCCAAATGTTTTCCCATCCCAGGGAAGTTCGTTACCACCATCATCTACAATTTTCATATCGATACCGTAGAGGACTTTCCCTTGCTTCCCCTTAAACGCTAACTGGGCATCTCGATCAAGCGCGACATGTTTTGGTTTGAAGGTGTTGAAGGTGCCGATCGGACTGAGCTCTGTCATTCCCCATGCATGATCCACTTCAACGTTATGGTTGATTTCGAATGATCGAATCATTGAGTCAGGACACGCTGAGCCGCCAATTACAATACGGTTGAGGTTGGGTAGTTTTAATTGATTTTCTGTCAAGTGAGACTCAACACCCGCCCAAATTATAGGGACTCCAGCAGATAGAGTGACCGCTTCCGCTTCCATCAGCTGATATAAGCTTTGGCCATCCATAGCAGGACCTGGGAATACTATTTTTGAACCTGTCATTGTGCATATGTATGGCAAACCCCAGGCGTTTACATGAAACATGGGGACAATTGGCATCACTACATCTCGCGCCGATACGTTGAATGCATCCGGCAACGCAGCCGTGTATGTATGGATCATTGTTGATCGATGGGAATACAGTACGCCTTTAGGGTTGCCTGTAGTGCCCGAGGTGTAACAAAGGGATGAAGCGCTATGTTCGTCAAGCGTCGGCCATTTGAATTCGTCAGGCTGCTTGGAGATAAGCTCCTCATACGCGACCCAATTGCTCAGAGACGTGCTGAGGTCGGTTTTATCGGTAAAAATAATGATTTTCTCGACTGTTGGTAGTTGTGGATAGAGTTTTTCTATTAGAGGGATAAATGTTTCATCGATGAATAATAATTTATCCTCAGCATGATTGATGATGTAGGTTATCTGCTCTGGAAATAATCGGGGATTAATTGTATGACTTATGGCTCCGATGCCAGCAATGCCAAAGTAAGCCTCATAGTGGCGATGCGTGTTCCATGCGAGCGTCCCTATCCGATCACCAGGGCTCACACCAAGCTCTAGAAGGGCATTTGCGAGTTGTTGGGTTCTTAGGTGAGCCTCGCGATAGGTATATCGATGAATGTCACCATCGACTAGTCGGCTGACAATTTCCGAGTCCCCGTTGTAACGATCCGCATGCCGTAAGAGACTCGATATCAAAAGCGGCATATTCATCATTTGACCATGCATAATTTCTTTCCCCACCATAACCAGTGATTTGAAACCTAGCCATCATAAGTGACTTTTCGGTTCAACATCATATCGAAAAAAACAAAACGAATAGTATGTTAAACATGTATTTCATAAAATAAAGAAAAAAATTATTAGATAAGGACTTGAGTCCTAAATATTTTGTTTGAGGGGAAATCTGATGCGATCGTTGTATCTGTTGTTCATTGCAGTTTTTTGTGCGCTAGTTTCCTGCAGCGATACAAACGACGAAGTAGTGATTGGGTACGTCGAGGGCTTGAGCGGTCCTTTTGCCAACATCGGGGAAGTCGCGTTGAGGCACTTAGAGCTAGAGGTAGAGGCTGTGAATCGAAGCGGCAACTTACCGGGGAGTGTGCGTATGAGGATCTTGCCGTTTGATAATAAAACAAATCCTCAGGAAGCGTTGCTGGCATTTCGTGCTGCATTGGATGCAGGTGTTGATTACGTATTTCAGGGAAATAGCTCTAGCGTTGCAACGGCCTTAACGGACGCTATTGCGAAGCATAATCGTCGCAATCCAAGCAACCCAGTTATCTTTATGAATTATGCAGCTCTTGATCCTGCGTTAACTAATGAGCACTGTGAACAAAGTCATTTTAGATTTGATGCCGACGTTAATATGAAGATGGCAGCGTTGACCGAATATATTGCGGTACGTGAAGATATTGAATCTGTTTATCTGATTAACCAAGATTATTCTTATGGACAAGCCGTTGCCACGTCCGCGCGTTCAATGCTTAAACAAAAACGTCCAGATTTGCGTATCGCGGGTGACGACTTACATCCAATAGGTCGGATCAAGGATTTTTCGCCATACGTTGCTAAAATTAAAAGTTCAGGAGCTCAAGCGATCGTAACTGGTAATTGGGGAAGTGATTTAACTTTGTTAATCAAGTCTGCTAGGCAAATGGGAGTCGACATTGATTTTTTCACATTTAACGTTGGTATGACTGGTGGTGTATCTACAATTGGGGAGGCCGGTATTGAGCGGGTATACCAAATTACAAATTGGCATGCGAATATAAATGAGCAGACAAAAAATAACGCTAACCTTTACCGAAGCCGGTATCCTGACGTTTTTGAGGATGCTTATTATGGCTCGGTCCGTCGTGCCGTCAGAATGTTGGAGAAGGCGATGATAGAATCTGACAGCACTAGCCCTGCAGATGTTGGTCGGGCGCTAAAAAATATGTCATTGACCGACGACACCGGTTTGGTTTCGATGCGTGAGGATAATCATCAGTTGCTGCAGCCCCTCTTCGTGTCGAAGTTAGTAAGAATTTCGGCTGAAAATGGTTTGATTGGTGTTGAAGATGTGGGGCTAGGTTTTGAAACCGTTGCCGAAATTTATGCTGAAAAGACACGAATGCCGACGACATGTCAATTTGAGTGAAGTTACTTTATTTTATTACGTTAGATTGAGGGCTGAGGTTTGGAGTTTTTTTTCATTACGTTACTGAATAGTCTGTCCTACGGATTGCTGCTCTTTATGTTGTCCTCGGGACTGACACTTATTTTTAGCATGATGGGCGTTCTAAATTTTGCGCACGCTAGTTTCTACATGCTGGGCGCCTACTTTGCTTACCAAACTGGACTTGTATTTGGATTTTGGCCGGCATTGTTCCTTGCGCCTATTTTGGTTGGAGTGGTGGGTGCTCTCACTGAGCGCTACGGACTGCGCAAAGTGCATAAATTTGGTCACGTAGCAGAGCTTCTATTTACTTTTGGACTAGCTTATGTCATTGAAGAAGTGGTCCACCTCATCTGGGGAAGGGCTCCAGTTGATTATAGGATTCCCGAGTCGTTGAACTTTACTTTGTTTACTCTATTCAATACGCAATACCCTGCATACCGGGCGTTTATGATGTTAGTTTCTGTAGGGATGCTAATCTCGTTATTCTTGGTTCTTACAAAAACTCGTATTGGAATGATTGTTCAAGCGTCGTTGACGCACCCCGATATGGTGCAAGCGTTGGGGCACAACGTGCCGCGCGTATTCATGCTCGTGTTTGCGGGTGGATGTGCGCTTGCAGGTTTGGCTGGAGTTCTGGGCGGGAATCTTTTTATTACTGAGCCCGGTATGGCATTCGCTGTGGGATCAATAGTGTTTGTCGTCGTTGTTCTAGGTGGTATGGGTTCACTCGTAGGCGCTTTTATAGCGTCTTTGCTAATTGGGGCCATCCAAACTTTTTCAGTAGCACTAGACCTGTCATTTCTAGATTTGACGGCTGCTCTAGGTGTTGTGATTGATCCCGATTCAAAGTGGTACGGGGGTTTATCCATCACCATTTCGCAAACAGCTCCAGTACTACCGTACCTCTTGATGGTGTTGATGCTCATCGTCCGACCGCGAGGTCTGATGGGCACGAGAGAGAGTTAAGATGAGCGAAATATTGAATAAGGGACGCTTAGTATTGTGGGGTGGAGTGGCGTTTCTATTTCTACTTTTGCCCTTTGTTTTTTCAGGTGGCTTTTCTTTATCAATGCTCTCCCAGATGGGGATCATGGTAATTTTCGCCCTGTCCTACAATATGTTGCTTGGTCAAACCGGTCTCTTGTCGTTTGGACACGCTGTATATTTTGGTCTTGGCGCGTTTGTAACCGCACACGCCATCAATTTCGTTGAGGCTGGGGCTTTTGGATTGCCTATTTCGTTCATGCCATTGGTAGGAGGTATGACGGGATTACTTTTTAGTTTGATTTTGGGGTTCGTGACAACTAGGAGACCCGGCACACCATTTGCCATGATCTCACTTGGCATCGCTGAAATGGTTGCAGCCAGTGCTTTGATGTTTACGACGTTTTTCGGTGGTGAAGGCGGAATTGTAACGAATCGAACTGCTGGTGAGGTGATTTTGGGTATTTCCTATGGTCCACAAATTCAGGTGTACTACTTGATTGCGGTTTGGTGTTTTGTCTCTATGGGTTTAATGTTTGCAATTACTCGGACTCCATTAGGGCGGATCGCAAATGCGGTGCGGGATAACCCTGAGCGTGCCCAGTTCATCGGCTACAATCCCACTCGAGTTCGATGGATTATGATGAGTTTGGCGGGTTTTTTTGCGGGCATTGCAGGAGCGCTAGCAACAATTAATTATGAAATCATTACTGCAGAGGCCCTGGGGCTCATGGCTTCTGGAAATGTGGTGTTGATGGCTTTTATAGGGGGCATTGGTCAATTCTGGGGACCAATGATCGGAGCAGTATTGGTTACCTTATTGCAGTCCGCACTATCCAATTTCACGCAAGCATGGCTTCTTTATTTTGGTCTTCTATTCTTGCTCATAATCTTATTCTCGCCAGGTGGAATTTCAAATCTCATTACGATTCACTTGCCAGTTTGGCGTGCGGGCGCAGTCAAACGACTGATGCCATCTTATGGTTTCGCACTTTTAACGGGAGCAATCACACTTATTGGTGTTGTTGGCGTTATTGAATTGTTATATCGAGGTTTTCTGTTCGGAGGAGTTCATGTCGCATTTACGTGGATAGTCTCCGGGTTGATGATTTCGATTGGTGGATTCTTTTTGAGAAGAGCGATTCGTGAAGTTAAACAGATCTGGGAAGATTTATCCCCTGAGTTAGCAAGATGGGGCTAGGTGACGAAATGATCTCAAAAGCGCTCTCACTCGTTGACGTTCGAAAGCAGTTCGGGCGGACCAAAATCATTAATGGCGTTAATCTCGATATTGTTAATGGTGAACGGCATGCGCTGATCGGTCCAAACGGTGCGGGTAAGTCGACCTTATTCAATCTAATTAGTGGACGATTTCCATTGTCTTCTGGTTCGATATCTCTTCATGGGTCTGAAATTACAAATAAAGAACCCCAAGTGATTAATCGTTTGGGACTTTCGAGAAGCTTTCAAATTACTAATATTTTCCCAAAGCTGACTGTATTTGAAAATTTAAGGTGCTCTGTATTTTGGGCCCTAGGTTATCGCTATTCTTTTTTTCGCAGAGTATCCGCCCTTCGTGATGCGAGGGAGAGTGCGGAGCAAACATTAGCCATGATTGGCTTAGAAGATCGTCGGGAAAAGATGGCAGGTGAATTAACGTACGCGGAGCAAAGGGCTCTTGAAATAGGAATTACGATTGCATCTGGTGCAAACGTAATTCTCTTAGATGAACCGACAGCTGGTATGAGTCGGTCGGAAACAGATGCTGCTGTAGCACTTATCTCCCGAGTGACCGAGGGAAAAACGTTATTGATGGTAGAACACGATATGGGCGTTGTCTTTAATATCGCTGACCGGATTTCAGTTCTTGTTTATGGTGAGGTGGTCGCTACTGGTACACCGGCTGAGATCAGAATGAACAAAAAGGTTCAGGAGGCGTATTTAGGTACGCAACTTGAAGGGGATGAGGAGTAACTGACATGAAGACCACTATGCTTCAAGTGTCAGATTTACATGCGTATTACGGGAAAAGTCACGTATTACAAGGTGTGGACTTGTATGTTGGTGAAGGAGAAATAGTAAGTCTTCTTGGTCGTAATGGGGTTGGCCGGTCGACAACGGTCAAAGCGATAATGGGACAAGTCGAGCACACGGGAGAGATTAATTTCCAGAATCAATCTCTCTCTGGACTAGAGAGTCATGAAATTGCCAGAAAAGGATTGGGCTACGTTCCAGAAAATAGAGATATATTCCCATCATTAACAGTCAAACAAAATTTATTGCTTGGTTTGAAGCCAGGTCAAAAGCAGTCGCGGTGGTCTGAGGACGATATGTATATTCTATTCCCAAGACTTAAAGAGAGATTAAATGCCCCAGCGGGCGTTTTGTCTGGTGGTGAGCAGCAGATGCTCACATTGTGCCGCACCTTGATGGGTAATCCTGAATTAGTCATGATAGATGAGCCAACTGAAGGTTTGGCGCCGAAAATCGTCGAACAGATGGCTATTTTATTTGGTGAGATTTCTAAACGAGGCGTGTCGATATTGCTTGTCGAGCAGAAGCTAACCATTGCTTTGCGTATTTCTCAAAGGCTTTATGTTATGGGTCACGGCCAGATTGTATTTGAAGGTTCGCCTGATGATCTTCAAGCCGACGAATCTGTGCGTAAGGAGTGGCTTGAGGTGTAAATTGCGGTTTGAATGTTAAATTCGGCCTTAGAGCTGAAGGATTTGAATGGGGAAACAGGTATGTCAGAAGTAGTAAGTTACGAAGTACGCGGTTCAATCGGATTGATTCAGATTAACAATCCGCCAGTGAATGCGTTGTCAGTTAACAAGGGGGTGCTTCAAGGCCTCTTAGACGCCATCAAATCTGGAGATCACGACCCTCAGGTCAGTGCTTTTTTAATATTTGGCAGCGGTAAAAACTTTTCGGGTGGCGCAGATATTTCCGAATTCGGTAAACCTAAGGTTCCGGGGATGGCGACCTTATCAGATCTATTGGCTTATATGGATACGGTAACCAAGCCAATCGTAGCTGCTTTGTCGGGACCTACGATGGGTGGAGGTTTCGAGCTGAGCTTGACGTGTCATTATCGTTTGGCGAGCCAAGAGACTATTGTGGCATTACCAGAAGTTAAACTGGGGATTTTGCCGGGCGCAGGGGGTACACAACGGCTACCAAGAATTATTGGGGCGGAGCAGGCCTTAGAATTAATCACATCAGGTGCTTTTGTATCTGCACAAGAAGCCAAGTCTTTAGGTATTGTCGATGAGGTCATTGATGGGAATTTGTTAGAAGACTCAATTAAGTGGATCAAGCGCGCATTGCGGTCTGGATTGCCAGTGGCGAGGGTGAGTGAGCGTTCTGTTAAAACTGCTACAGATCCAAAAGAATTTATTGCAAAAGCGACAGGAGTCGCAGAGAAGAAATGGCGTGGTTATCCAGCACCCCTTCGTATTGTTGAATGCATTGATGCGGCTATCAATACATCGTTTAAAGAGGGTATTCAGATTGAGCGTAAAAATATCGAGGAGCTCATCCTGACTAACGAGTCAAAGTCCCTGAGACATTTGTTTTTCGCTGAGCGTCAGGCTAATAAAGTGGTTGGGATTTCCAAAGAGACTCCCACAGCAAAGATCCAAAATGTATCCGTGATCGGTGCTGGGACGATGGGAACCGGCATCGCAATGAATTTTTTGAATGCTGGTATTCCTGTGACCATCGTTGACACCAATGACGAAACCCTTAAAAAAGGCATTGATACGATCAACAAGAACTATCTCTCGACAGTAGCAAAAGGAAAACTAAGCGCCGAAGATCATGATCGTCGAGTCGGGATCCTAACGGGCAGCACGCAATTGTCTGCAGTGTCTGACTCTGACTTGGTGGTTGAGGCCGTCTATGAAGAAATGAAGATCAAACAAACGATTTTTCGTGAATTGGATTCTTTTGTAAAACCGACAGCAATTTTAGCGACTAATACTTCTACGTTGGATATTGATGAGATTGCCTCAGTTACACAAAGACCGGAGCAAGTTATTGGTTTGCACTTTTTTAGTCCTGCTAATGTCATGCGGCTATTAGAAGTGGTGCGAGCAGAGAAAACGTCTCCAGAAGTCGTTGCAACTTCAATGAGTCTCGCTAAGAAAATTAAAAAAATCCCCGTCTGTGTCGGAGTCTGCGATGGTTTTGTGGGGAACCGTATGATTCATACCTATTTGAGAGAGGCTGAGTACCTGATTGAGGAGGGCGCATTACCACAACAAGTGGATCACGCAATTGAATCATTTGGTTTTGCAATGGGGCCTTTTCGAATGTGTGATTTAGCTGGTTTGGATATTGGATGGGCGATTAGAAAAAGAAAGAAATCCGAGGGGTTAATCAGTAAGCGTTACGTCTCGATACCAGACCATTTGTGTGAAAGAGGATGGTTTGGCCAAAAGACCGGAGGAGGCTACTACACGTATGAAGCCGGGAGTCGTGTGCCAATCGTTAATCCAGAGGTCAGCGCTATTGTCGAGTCTGCTTCTAGTCAACAAGGAATGATACGACGAACAATTGAAGCGAACGAAATAGTTGACCGGCTGATGTTTGCCTTGATTAATGAAGGTGCTGAGATATTGGCAGAGGGAGTAGCGCAAAGAGCTTCGGATATTGACGTGATATACGCAGCTGGATATGGCTTTCCTCGTTACAGGGGTGGACCGATGTTTTATGCTCAAACTATTGGTTTATCAAATGTGGTGGAGGGTATCGAACGTTATTCCAAGCAAGACCATGGCGATCATTGGGAGGTCTCGCCATTCTTATCTCAGTTAGTGCAAAAAAATCAGACATTCGAGTAGGTCTAAAATTAAATTTTTTCAGGAGTAGTCGATCATGGATGCAGTTATTGTAGATACAGTTCGGACACCACTGTGTAAAAGCTGGAAAGGCGCAATGAATATGACCCACGGGGCTACTCTTGGTGGGCACGTTGTTAAGACGCTTGTTGATCGCTCAGAAATTGATCCAAAGGAAGTGGATGATGTCGTCATGGGGTGCGCAAGCCCTGAGGGTGCTACTGGGCAAAATATTGCTCGACAAATCGCAATCAGAGCGGGCCTGCCTGTGACCGTTTCAGGTTTAACTGTAAACCGATTTTGTTCATCAGGTTTACAGACGGTCGCACTTGCCAGTCAACGTCTGCTCGCCGGTGAAGATGGCATTTATGTCGCCGGCGGTGTTGAGTCGATCTCTTGTGTTCAGAATCAGATGAACACATCTTTTATAGAAGACCCTTGGCTTAATGAGAACAAACCGGAAATCTATTGGTCGATGCTGCAAACCGCCGAGACCGTTGCAAAGCGATATCAAATCTCGAGAGAGGCGCAAGATCGTTACGGTGCCGAGAGTCAAAATCGCGCTGAACGTGCGTTGAACGCGGGATTATTTTCGGACGAAATTATTCCTATTACAACGACGATGAAGATTGTTGATAAAGAAACGGGACAGGAGCAGGTTAAAGAGGTGACAGCTAAGCATGATGAGGGAATTCGGCCTGGAACTACTTATGAATCAATCTCACAAATTAAACCGGCTATCGAAAACGGAGTAATTGCTGCTGGGAACGCAAGTCAGTTTTCAGATGGTGCGTCAGCTCAATTGATTATGAGTGATCAAGCTGCAGCGTCGCGTGGTCTGAAGCCACTGGGGATTTTTAGAGGTTTTGCCGTGGCCGGACTAGAGCCTGATGAAATGGGTATTGGCCCAATCTATGCCGTGCCTAAATTGTTAAAACAAACTGGCCTGAGTGTTGATGATATCGATTTGTGGGAGCTTAATGAAGCATTTGCGGTTCAAGTACTCTACTGCCAAGACCAGCTGGGGATTCCTAATGATCGATTAAATGTGAATGGTGGTGCGATCGCATTGGGACATCCTTATGGCGTCAGCGGTAGTCGATTGGTTGGTCATGTATTGCTTGAAGGACGTCGGCGCGGTGCAAAATTTGTCGTTGTTACGATGTGTATTGGTGGTGGAATGGGTGCCGCCGGATTATTTGAAGTTGTTCACTAGACGATACTGAGTAATTTTTTTCTAATCAATAAATGATTTTATAAAGTTAAGAGATGAGGTTTTTTCGATGAGCTTGAGAGAGTTGCAAAATTTAGAGGGAAGAGTTGCCTTGATCACTGGTGGTTCGCGTGGTCTTGGTTTACAAATGGCAGAAGTTCTCGGTGAACTGGGTGCAACAGTAGTTATTACAGCCCGTAAGGAAAACGAGCTTGAGGAAGCAGCGGCTTCTTTAAAGAAGCAGTCAATCAAAGTTAAAACGATGGTGAATGATTTGCAAGATACCGATTCAGTTCAGCCTATGGTTGAGGGTATCTTGTCTCGTTACGGTCAAATTGACATAGTTGTTAACAATGCTGGAGCCGCATGGGGTGCAAAAGCGGAGGACCACCCTCTAGACGCATGGCATAAAGTCATTAACTTAAATCTTACTGCACCTTTTTTGTTGAGTCAGATCGTTGGAAAACTATCGATGATTCCGCGTAAGTATGGAAAGATCATTAATATCGCTTCTATTGCTGGCCTAGTCGGAACGGAGCCCGGCTTCATGCCAACCATCGCCTACAACTCAAGCAAAGGCGGGGTTGTTAATTTTACACGCTCGCTTGCCGCGGAGTGGGCGCAGCACAATATTACCGTTAATGCCATAGCGCCAGGCGTCTTTCCTTCAAAAATGTCAGCAGGCATGATTGATCGTGCTGAGGAACACATCATGAATCAAACACCGATGAGAAAATTTGGTGGCTCTGAGGATTTAAAAGGCGTAACGGCTTTGCTAGCAACCGACGCTTCAGGATTTCTAACTGGCCAAATCATAGCGGTTGATGGAGGCTATGTTGCTGTCTAGTCGATTATCAGAATAGTAGATGAACGACTTAATGCATCATGTCTGATAAAGACCATTTATCTGGTATTGATTTTCATATTCCTTTTGCGGAGCACTTAGGTGTTAGGGCTAGTCGCGTGGAGCATGGTGAGGCTGAAATCACACTTGAGCTAAAAGAGGAACACCTGAACTCATGGGATGCTGCGCATGGAGGGGTTATCCTCAGTGTATTAGATATGGTGATGGGTTTAAGCGCAAAATCTCTAGATTCAGAGGCCTCTGGTGCGATTACGATTGAGCTGAAAACTAATTTTCTTCAAATAGCTACTGAAAAACTTCGCGCGCACGCTCATGCGATACGTACTGGTCGAACATTGATCTTTGTTGAGGGAGAGGTCTTTAACGGGGATGGACCCTTGGCGGCAAAAGCAAGTGGAACGTTCAAACTCAAATATCCGAAAGAATAAATACGATGCCTTTAGACAGCCAAGCGAGGAAATTATTGGATGCAGTAAAGGCTGCCGGAGTCCCTGAAATGTGGGAGCTCACGCCTGATGTTGCGAGAACAGAATACTTAAAAAGAACTGCAAGGGCGAAGCTGGAAGTAGCGATTTGGAGGGTCGAAGACCTAAAAATTGAGGGTCCATTAGGGGCTATTGGTATAAGGGTTTATACGCCGCGCGCAATGAGTATGGGGGAACTTCTGCCTGTTTTGGTTTGGTATCACGGTGGCGGTTTCGTCATTGGAGATCTCGACTCGCATGATTCTGCATGCCGAGCGTTGTCAAACCAGGCCGACTGCATTGTGGTTGCTGTTGACTACCGATTAGCACCCGAGCATAAGTTTCCGGCTGCGGTTATCGATTGTGAATTTGCATTAACGTGGGTCGCAAAACACATCGCGGAGCTAGGAGGCGACAAAGCTAAGATCGCGGTTGGAGGAGATAGCGCTGGAGGTAATTTAGCCGCAGCAGTAGCGTTATTAGCTAGAGATAAAGGCAAACTAAAAGTATGCTTTCAGCTGTTAATTTATCCGTGTGTGGCTCCTGAGCCAGAAACCCGATCTCACCACGAGTTCGCAGAGGGCTACTTACTCACACGAAAAACGATTACATGGTTTTATAAGCAGTATTTACGTTCGTCTAAAGATGTACGAGATCCACGATATGCGCCATTGGAAGCAGATGATCTATCCTCTCTACCTCCAGCTTTAGTGATTGTTGCTGGATACGATCCATTGCGGGACGAAGGCATTGATTATGCGCGAGCACTTATTGAAGCGGGCAATCAGGTACGCTTGTCTAATTATGAGGGCATGATTCATGGCTTTTACTTGATGGGCGGTGTGCTGGATAGGGCTAAAGATGCCATAGACGAATCTGCAATGCATCTTAAATTAAGTTTTGAAAAGGCATAATAAAGTCACACGAAAGTGCGCACTTATTAACCTGTTATGCTGTAACCAGAGTTAAGTGCGTTTTTTTACAGATCAATAAATGCGGGACTTAATTTAGTGGACGGGCCTTAATGATGAAAATAATTCCAAAAAGTATTTGGCCTTGGCTCAATGTTCTGATCCCGTTAGCATTATGCACATTATTGTTGGTTTTGAGGCTGGCTGATCCTGGTGCAGTTTTTGAGAAGTTACGTTTATCAATCCTTGATGGTTACCAATCGCTAGAAGTTGAGGTTGAATCTTCTGAAACGTCTAAAGCTAGACTGGTGCAAATTGATGATGAAGCGCTTGAGGCATTTGGTCAGTGGCCTTGGTCTCGCGATAAACTCGGTGAGATATTGATTGCCCTTTATGAAAAAGGTGCCGCAGTGGTTGGTGTTGACCTGTTGTTGGTAGAGCCAGACCGCTTATCACCGACGCAATTCTTATCGAACTTTCCGGATGTTGCGGTTGAGCCAGAACAATTTGCTAATGCGTTTGGATATATTGATAACGATCAATTCTTGTCTGATGTGTTTGCGCAAACACCGTCTGTTCTAGCAGTAGCTGCTAGCCATAAAGAGGGTGGTGACGTGGAAGCCTCTATGGGCTTTGCTTGGATTGATGCAACGCCGGAAGCATTGCTGACATACAACGGCCTATTAGCCCCAACCGATACATTGAAACAGTCCGGAGTCACAGTGGGGCATATTGCTGTGCGCCCAGACGCGGATGGCATGCTTAGACGCATTCCTCTAATGATTCGAGTAGGTGAGTCCGTATATCCAAGTTTATTTTTGTCCATGTTAGCGAACCAACAACAAGCATCTACGATTCTTGTTAAAGGTTTTGCGGGCGATGACGCCGTTATTGAAACTGTCAAAGTTGGTGCTTATGAAATCCCGGTGGATGACCGAGGAGAAATGCAGGTAGTGCCACGCTATATCCCAAAAAGTCTGCCGGGGTTACCTCTGACCGGTGTACTCGATGGCTTACATGATGCGGAAATCGAAGGTAGCGTCATTGTGCTTGGACCAACCGCTACTGGGTTGATGGACTTTCACGACACACCCGCAGGCCTGAATGTTCCAGGTCCAGCGTTGCATGTGGCAGCGCTGAAACAGATTTTTGCAGAAGAGTATGTGATCCGTAATTCGGTCGTTGAGGGTGCCGAGTGGCTAGGCGCAATCCTGTTATCGATTGTTTGCGTTGTTGTCGCGCTCAAATGTGGTGGCATCGTTTCTCCTGCGATTTTTATAGTTTTGATGGGTTCTTTTATAGGGTCGGGATTTTTGTGGTTTTCCAAGGGTGGCTATTTATTTGATTGGTCGCTCGGTGCGATGTTTGGATTAACCGCATTCGTCTCGTCAACTGCAGTGAGTTTGTTAAGAACAGAATCTGAACGAGGACAGATCCGTAAAGCATTTTCAACCTATTTGTCACCGGACCTTGTAGCGGAGCTAAGTAAGGATCCCGATAAGTTGAAGTTGGGCGGGGAGCGTCGCGAAATTACTGTTCTTTTCGCAGATATTCGTGGATTCACCACGATGTCGGAGGGGTATAAAGATAAACCCGAGGAGCTTACGGTATTGCTGAATGATTTGTTAACGCCTTTAACGCATGAAATTATGGATCAAAAAGGTACGATCGATAAATACATGGGAGACGCGATCATGGCGTTTTGGAATGCGCCTGTCGACGTTCCCAATCATCCAAGAATAGGGTGTGAAGCCGCTATTAAAATGATGATTGCATTGGAGGTATTAAATAGGGAGTTAATTGGAAGTGGTCGTATTTCTGAGCCATTGAAAATCGGTATTGGACTCAATACAGGGGAAGTAACAGTGGGCAACTTGGGTTCGGAGCAACGCTTTGATTATTCTTGTTTGGGCGACGCAATTAATCTTGGTTCACGATTAGAGGGCTTAAGTAAAGCTTACGGTGTCCCAATTGTCATCGGGGAATCAACCTACAATGTCCTTGACGAGCCGCCATCTGATGCCGAGGTTGTGCTACTTGATCATGTGATTGTTAAAGGCAAAAGCATTCCTGTCGCAATCTACGGTATCATTCCACATAAGAATTATATTACCGACTGGTGCGCGGATCATAATACGATAATGGGACTTATTGAGCGAGAGGCTTGGGATGAGGTGGAAACCGTTCTAAATCGTTTGCAAGAGACTAATAGTTATCCCGCTGAGCTACTGGACCAAGTGGTTTATCGTTTTGATAATAAGATCTCGGCAGTCCGGGAAATGACGACAAAGTAAGAAAGGTTAGTTTTGAATCGATTAATAATATTGTGTTTTGGGATTTGTGTAAGCGTTTTTTTTAATAATGTTAACGCTCAAGAGACATCAGTCCCAGAAGAGCCGGTGACTCCCGAAGAGATAGCAGCTGAACCAGCGGCACAAATTAATCAAGAAGAGGTGGTTCTTGAAGATTGTCCGATGACGCTTGAAGAACAAGTCTCAATTGGTCAAGCAAAGAGCGCGTTTGCGTGTCGTCAATTTGATGACGTGGTGCGAGCGCTCAGAGATTGGAATTCGGTAGACCTCGAGGAGCGTTTTGATCGATTGAGTTTATATATAGCAGCGCTTGCGAACACCGGTAGACACGCGGAGACTTTAGTTACAGTTCGTTATGCGTTGCGGTTTGTGCGTTTGCAGCCTGAACAAATGGGAAAAATGCAACAAATGGTGCAGGTTGTTGCTAATGCAATACCGAAAGCGACTGAGGATGAGATCTTCTTAGAAGTTTTGATGGATCCTGAGAACACGGAACTTAATTTTAGACTTGCATTAGCGCAAACGGCGATGGGGAATACGAAAGGGCTTTCGGCTACGCTGAGTCGGATTCTTTTATATGACGAAGAGAATTATCTCGCAAAAGATATGCTGTCCCAATTAAATATCGCGCGAGGTAATTTGCCTGAGGCTGAGGCTGACTTGAGACGCATTGTTGCTGACCCGACGATTCCTGAGCAGGAAAAGGCTCAAGCGGTCTCGTTGCTGGCTCAGCTTGAAGATATGCGTTCACCACATACGTGGACAAAAATTGCTGGTTACACTTGGGGCCGAGCGGATAATCCATTGAGTATTTCTGAAAGCGGAAATTCCTTGGTAGCTGCATTTCCGGGGACACTCTTTGATGCGGGAGATGAGGTTACCGAGTATTACGAGCAGTCGTTATTGGGTTTGAATTATCAATACGCCCTACCTTACCAAGACCCTCAAGCGATTACGGGTGGCTTGACCATTATCAATAAAGATTTTCAGACGCAGGCTGCGCTCAGGATGCGCATTGCATTGCTTAGTTTGGGGTATAACTGGTTGGCCACGGGTGATTCTGTTTCTTTTACTCTTACGGATGTGGATTTGGGTCGCGTCAGTTTGTCCAAATCGTACAAGGTCGGCGGGATCAAAATGTTTGTGCGTAATCAAAAGGGCAGCTTATCTGGCTCGGCTGATGTGACGCATAACGTTTTTCAGTCCGCAGCGACATCTAATAAGACGGGTGATGCTTACGGTTTGGGTCTTAAAGGTTCTTACGATCCTTTTGGTGGAAAAATTATTTTCCTACCAAATATGACTTATGTTTTGACAAAGGCGAAAGTCGATCAGGATTCGACAGATGTCTTCACTTACTCGATGGGTATGTCAGCACCAATCAATTCACAGTGGACGGGTAGCTTGACCTTAAAAGAGACTGAGACTGGCCGGGACGGGCCAGATACCACCGTTTCTGATCTTACTCGTGAAGATGATTCGTTTAATTGGACCGTTGCCTTTAATTGGCGTAAGCCTGGACCACCAAATAAAAAAATACCAATGGTAGCGCTTACCTTCTCAGAGACAGAAACAGATTCTAATATTTTAAATTTTGATACGAACACTCGCGACGCTAACTTAGCACTTACATGGGTATTTTAGGAATGCATCAGCAAATGGCCTATATCGCTCAAAGAACCAAAGGGTTTTTTCTTGTTCTGTTTCTAATGTGCTTGGTGGCAAGCCAAGCGATAGCGGCGGATAAGATAGGCGCAATTGCAGCGGTCATTGGAACTGTTTCGATTGAGCGTGGTGGAGAGATTATTGAAGTTAAGCCGGGTTCTGCTGTTTATGAAAACGATAAAATATTGACCGGTAGCTCAAGTCGTGCCCAGGTACTTTTGATGGACCAAACGGCGATTAATATTGGTCAAAAAGCGGAGCTTGTTTTAGATAAGTTTGTATTTAATGGTGATGATGACGAGGTTGCATTAAAGGTTACTAAGGGTACGTTTAGGTTTATTTCCGGTAAGGTCGCAACCAAGGCGCCTGAGAAAGTAAATGTTGAAACGCCGGTGGCTACCATTGGTGTTCGGGGCACAGAGTTTATAGGCCAGATTGGTGCAACTGACACCACCGTTGCACTTTTAAATGGACGGATTGAGGTCGCAAACGATATCTCGACGCAGTTTGTGACCAACCCTGGTTTTGGAGTGACGATTGATCCGACGAGTGGCGTGATCAGTACACCCGTGAAGATCCCACAGGCCGAGTTAGAGGCAGTTTTGAATTCAGTTTCTACCGATCGAGAAGCATTGTTGGAAGAAGAAGTTGAAGCTGGATCTGA
>JAOEKQ010000010.1 GCA_028379895.1 Burkholderiales bacterium | reverse complement strand
ACTTGTCTGGGCTTCACGATAAAGCCGATAGTATCTCCATTGTTCGAGATCTTGTTCATCCAGGAGAGGATGAGCTTGTGATTATAGGGTTGGGGGACGGAGACAATGACATCGGGATGCTGAGCAGTTGTGATATTGCTTGTGTGATACCAAGAAAAAACTACCCCCCCATATCTATCGATAAGACTAAAACGTGTAAAAGAGTGATTCATGCATCGCAACCAGCGCCACAAGGATGGCAGGAGGCGGTTGAAAGTGCGATTGCGTTTCTTAAAACAGAATATAGGTATAGCTATGGGTGATTTTTCACAGAATGGTTGGTTAACAACGCTACATAATTTCAAAACGCGCTCTACAGAGTCGTTAGAAAACGACCTCGAACTGTTTTCTGGTTATCGACCTATGGAGCTCATTCTTCCAAGTCTTTATTCAGAGCTTGAAGGACCGGCGTTAAAACATATCGTTGATGAGATCAGTCAGGTCAAGTACTTGAGTCATGTTGTTGTTGGCCTTGATCGAGCAGACCGAGATCAATATGAATATGCGTATTCTTTTTTTAAAAACTTACGTCAACCGTTTTCAATGTTATGGAATGACGGCCCAAGACTGACGTCATTGCATAATGAGCTTGAGGATAAGGGTTTGGCGCCTCAAGAACTGGGTAAGGGGAGAAACGTTTGGTACTCGATTGGTTACGTGCACACGCGGGCAAAGGCAGAAGCGGTCGCGCTACACGATTGCGACATCGTCACCTATGATCGAGAGCTTCTAGCGCGATTATTTTATCCAGTGGCAAATCCCAATTATCAGTTCGAGTTTTGTAAGGGCTTTTACGCAAGAGTCACTGATGACAAAATGAACGGTAGAGCTTGTCGGTTACTCGTTACGCCACTATTACTCGCACTTGAACAGGTTTTAGGGAGCTGTGAGTACCTTCGATTCATGCAAAGTTTTCGCTATCCACTCGCTGGAGAGTTTTCCTTTCGGCGCTCCTTAATACCAGAGATGCGTATTTCTTCAGATTGGGGTTTAGAGGTCGCTATTCTGTCAGAGATGCAGCGTAATCAGGCTAGCAATCGAATTTGTCAGGTCGATATCTCAGATGCTTATGATCATAAGCATCAAAAGCTTTCGGCCGACGATAAAACGGCAGGCTTATCACGTATGTCTATTGATATCACCAAGGTGCTCATCCGAAAATTAGCAACACGTGGATACTGTTTTGGACCGGACGTATTTCGAACGCTGAAGGCAACGTATTTTAGGTTAGCTCTAGATATGGTGCATTACTATCAAACGGATGCAGAGATTAATGGGTTAAACTTTGATATTGATATGGAAGAGGGCGCCGTCGAGCTTTTTGCAGAGAACATCATGCATGCCGGAGAGGCTTTTACAGTGAACCCAATGGAGTCCCCGTTCATTCCAACGTGGAATCGAGTGAACTCAGCGGTGCCTGACCTAAGTGCTAGATTAAGAATTGCTGTAGAGAAGGACAATGCCGAGCTACGCTGACGAAGATCATCATGTAATCCACGAATCCGTAATTCGATGGTTGAAGGAGATATATCAAGAGGTTCCTGATGTGAATTTGTCAGACTTCACGCTTCGTTTATCGAGCCGTTTGAGCAGAACTGAGAATAGTGCTCCTGCCAGCGCGAATAAATGGGATCAAGAGACGTGTCTCCTTATTACCTACGCGGACTCTGTGACAGACAGCAATACGGAATCTTCCATTGCGTCTTTGAGCCGATATTGTGAAGACTACCTTACTGGCGTCGTGAGTACGGTACACGTTCTTCCATTTTTCCCATCAAGCGGTGATGATGGATTCGCAGTCTCAGACCATAAATCTGTAGATGCGTCATTAGGCACTTGGGAAGATATTACGCTATTAGCTAAAAACCATCGGGTTATGGCGGACTTGGTTCTGAACCATGGAGCGCGATCAAGCTCGTTATTTAAGCAGTTTTTAAACGATGAGGCACCGGGGAATGAGTTCTTCTTGACTGTGGATGATAATTTCGATGCCTCTCACGTCATTCGTCCAAGGGGGCATCCATTGCTTCAGAAGATCAAGACAGCCTCAGGCGAGAAAACCGTGTGGTGCACTTTTAGCGAGGAACAAGTCGATTATGATTTTTCAAATCCAGACGTTTTAGAATTTTTCTTAAATCTTATTCTCGATTTTATTGACCGAGGCGTAAGCGTTTTGCGGCTAGATGCAGTCGGATTTTTATGGAAACGCTCTGGTACGACATGTTTGAACTTGAGTCAGACGCACGCGATCATTAAGTTAATTCGATATGTCTGTGACTGTTACGCTAATGACGTTGTCATCGTAACAGAGACGAATTTACCGAACCAAGAAAATCTGAGTTACTTCGGAAATGGTAATGAGGCTCATTGGATTTATAACTTTCCATTGCCACCACTGCTACTTCATACACTGTTAACAGGCGACTCTAATGCGCTTCGACGCTGGGCTATGAGTATGCCACCGGCATTACTAGGTAATAGTTACCTTAACTTTTTGGCGTCTCATGACGGATTCGGTTTGCGTCCAACTGAAGGACTCTTAGAAGAAGAGGCGCGCGCACAACTCGTGGCACGTCTCGAGAAGAATGGGAGCCAATTTACTTGGCGAACAATGCAAGATGGCACTAAAAGGATTTACGAGGCGAATATAACTTTATACAGCGCTTTAGAAAAAACGGATGAGGATCCAATTGGACGTTATGCCATACAACGTTTTATCGCGGCTCACCTAATTATGCTTAGTTTAGAAGGCATCCCTGCTTTGTATATTAATTCGTTAATAGGCGCTGAAAATGATCATGTCGGAGTGGAAACATCTGGAATGAACCGCAGGATAAATCGAACAAAGTATTCGCGCGATGTGATCGATACTTTACTTCGAAGCACACATTCCAGAGAAAGAATTATTTTTGACACTCTCAAAACATTGATGCAAATGAGAGCAGATCAGACCGCTTTTCATCCGAATGCAACCCAGTTCACCTTACAATTAGGAAAAGATTTTTTCGGGGTTTGGAGGCAAAGTCAAGATCGTGGCCAGAGTATTTTTGCAATTACAAATCTCACATCGCAGGGAAAATTTTTACAACTTGCCGATTTGAATCTGATTGAGGTGGAGCAATGGCGTGATCTAATAAGCGGCTCGCAAGTCCTTTCGCATCAAAGCGAAATGAGGTTTGACCCTTATCAAACCGTTTGGATTACCAATAAGCGATAGCAAACGGTTTAGCGTTATTCATTGCGGCGTAGTTTAGTTTAATGTTGATTAATGACACGCTTTACCTAAAGCTTTAAGCCGCCAATAATTATAGGGCAGAGGTGCTAAAAATCCGGCCATTAACATTAGAGGAATGACCCACCACGTTAAGTACGCTCCTCCGGTCATGAACACATCTGTTAGATTCATGGCGATCTCCATTCCTATCATCGAAATGAGAGACATACCAATGGCGGTTTTGAAGGCTAAAGACAGGGACATTTGACGTGTAAGTATTAAAGTTTCAAGCGCAATTGAGCTCAAGAGACCATTAATAATCGCGAGTGCCATAATTTGCCATATTGGCCATGTAAGACCTGACCACTGAGCATAACCAATAGTCCCCAAGTCGCCGATCGAGCAACCAATAAGACACCACATCGTATTATAAGACGCTCGTTTCCAAGTGTGCGGACAGGACCAAGAAATATTTAACATGTCGGGGGACACCTACTTAACTGATCATTAAATGTCGTATAGCTATGATTGTATCGAATCATTTTACGAAAAAAAAGTTTCTCATTTCTATAACTTATGCTTTTTGTGAAAGCCGCTGAGGCAATAAAAAAAGCGCCGCACGAATGCGGCGCTTTTAACTACTATTCAGCTAAAAATATTTACTTAGCTGTGATTTTGTAGATTTCGCCTTCATCAGTGTTTGCATACAACGCACCGTCAGGACCCATCGTTACGCCACGGTAACGCTTGGCCTCAACTGGGAGATGAATAACACTTTTGATTGACTGACCGTCTTTTTTAATATCATAAACGTCAAGACGCATGCCAGCAGGTGTGCCACCAAAAGCAATACCCATGATGCCTACAACTGCACGACCTTCATACATACCCCACTGCTTGCCCTGAAGGAAATCAATAGAACCTGTTCCTTGTGAGTAGCCATTGTTCTGCCATGCAGGCGGCATTAGGTCTGGGAATCGTGTGTCACTCATTGGCATGAAAGCAGCGCGAATTGCAGGAATTACGCCTTTCTTCTGGTTAGGCATATATCCGCAGTACTCGTCTGGACAATCACCGCGACCACCAACATTTTGCTGAGGATCCCATCCGCCATTACCACCATTAACGAGCATAGTTAGCTCGTCGTTATGCCATGGTCCGTGCTCAGCAGTAAATACTGCGCCATCGCTACGGAAAGCAATACCCTGAACATTTCGATGACCGTAAGTGTAAACACGCTTGTCGAAACCTTTAGGTGGATTGTTGTCAGGATGAGCATTACCGTTAGTATCGATTCTCAACACCTTACCGCACATGAGAGTTGGTGACTGTGGGCAAACGCCTCTGTGTCGATCACCAGTAGTGATCCACAATGCTCCATCAGGACCGAAGGTAGGGCGGTTACCGTTGTGGGCACCGTTACCACCAAATGGATGGTTTGATTCAAATGGCTTGAACTGAATATCTTTTACGATATCCATACGGTTCGCAACACTTTTGAAATCGTCGCTCACCTCAAGTCTCATAACGATGTTACCGTCACAACGCTCGAAGTTAGTTTTGCAACCGTTGCCGTGGTACATCGTAGATGCTGAAGCAACATAGATACGACGATTTTTAGCAAAGTCAGGATCGATTGCTAAACCGAGCATACCAGCTTGGTTTGAACAATGAAGATCTCCACCCATGCTGTCGTAGCCGCTTGAATCCTTCATTCCGTATAGCGCGTGTACGTCGCCGTTTGGCATTCTTACGCTGACACCTTTACATTTTTCTGTGTAGAACATTGTTCCGTCGTCAAGAAGCGCGACATCCCAAGGATTCTCTAAGCCTGTGAGTACAGCAGTCTGAGTGATCTCAGGTACTACCGCACTTTTGGCTCCATGATGCCCGGCATGAGCTGAGGTTGCGATGAACGCAACAGCCGATACCATAAGGGCTAAAAGTTTAATTCTCATTTGTTTCCTCCAGTTATTTTCTCTAATTAGATTTCACACTTGATAAGTACGCTGCTAAATTTGCAATTTCTTCATCAGTGAGAGGCTCCGCATTCATGATCATTAAATCAGAATTTGGACCTATCCTTGTGCCGGCTCGGTAGGTTTCGAGTTTGTCCACTATATAAGGAACAGGTTTACCAGCCAATTTCGGATAGCTAGCCATTCCTTTACCTTTCTGGCCATGGCAGATAAAACAATTAACACCATAGCGTGCTTCTCCAGCCGCCGCGTCTCCGCCAATCGCAGAGCCCGCATTGAAACTAAACAGCAAGGTAAAAATACCAGCAAACAAACTTTTCATATATCTCCCCATAAATGAATATCTGGAACTCACACTTCATCTTGCGACTTAATTTGAACTCCAGTCGTTACAACCAACAGTGCACCCGAATAGTGCCAGATTCAACCCCAGCAAAATTCAGTGACTAAATAGTAGAAAAACTTGAGGAAAAAATAAAGCAAAAAAGCACCAATTGGCGAAATATAGTGCGCTTTCAACAAGAAATAACCAGATATTGCGTCTAATAACTCATAAACCCCAAGATTTAGAATTATTTTATTCTATTTGATACATGATTATGTTCGTCGCCGCATGTGGAAACGGCAGTGGATTTTCCATTTAAAAACTTATTATGCGTGCCTCTAAGGTTTTAAACTTTCTTCCAAGAAAGAGTCACTTTTTAGTGTGACCACGAGAGTATCCCGCCAGCCTTTTTCGCCAATTGGTTGAATTGGAGTCGTCTCATGAATAACTCGATGGTCGTCGAGAAGTAATAAAGTCCAGGGTCGATTCAACGTGAATCGCTGCCCACTTGGAGTATCCACTTCGAACACTCGAGTCTCGCCTCCTTTGATATCATGTCTGTTAATCAGTAGTACCGCGACCCAGTCAACACCATCTCTATGAGCGCCTTCAGGGGTTGGACGACCTATACCGTCAGACGTATCAATTCGAAATTGATGCATTTCGCAAAACCATGTTGGGACATCGTCGATTTGCGTTACGAAATTTGTAAACCAGATGAGTAGGTTATGAAAAACGTTGGACGTTATTACCTCAGTCTTGATCGGATCAAACCAACGATGCATCCCACCATGTAACGCGTTGTATGTTGTCGGCTGCCAATGCGCTCTGTGAGGAACTATATCCATCTGGTCGTTCTCGATTTTAACGCTTGCATGACGTCGTTGACGATAGTTGCCACCGTCTTTTAGATATTGATCCACCGATAAGTCGTTCCATGATGAGGCTATTTGAGAAATATCTCTTACAGACGTATCGAGGATAGAGAGGACGTCGTCAGGAGCGACAACAGCATAACCACTGTCTTTTATTGTTGAAGCGATGTTTCCAAGCCCTGTGTAAACCGGTTCAAGCTTTCGTTGTGTATTTTTCTTTTTCAAATGGTTTTCGTATTGCTTAGTTAAGGGTTTGATTATAAACGGTCAAGACAAGTTACGACTGCTTACGACAGTAAAAGTTAGAGTATTTTTTGATAACACCATGTTTTTTTATGTTACCGTCATTTACGGAGTGAATAATTCGTTAAAGCAGACGAAATTTTCTCCTTAATTTTAGGTAAATAAAAAATTAAAAAGGGGTGAATAATGAAAATTGTATTGTTTTTGGTGTCTTTTCTTTTCTCAACCGTTACCTTAGCGAATAACCAAATGCCTGTTGGTAATTTTGGTTGGTTTGGTGTCGGTGACGCAACTCAAATCTCAGAGACAAAGATTTACTGGACAGGAGAATTTAGTGGTACTTTTTTTTCTGTCGAAGAAGGTCATCCACTTCACAGTGCATCGATGCGATGCCCAGCATCCATGGAACTCGATTTGACTAATAATGTTCAAAAGGCAGACGGTTACTGCATGCTTCGTGATCTCAATGGACACAGGTCATCTATTGAGTGGGCAGGTAGTGGCTCCATCGGTGACATGAGTGGTGGCTTCACTTGGGTTTCTGGCGACGGTCCCTACGCTGATCTTGTTGGTCAGTCCGGTGGCGTGTTCCGTGGTGTGACGATTACTAATTGGGAAGATGGGATGGCTACTGGTGTAGCGTATTGGAATTGGAATCAGTAACTTTATGTCTTGCCAGGATGGTGCAGATCAAAGAGGAGCTAAGGCTCCTCTTTCTTTTAAATAAGTAGTTTTATAAGTTAGTTCGATGAATCGGGATAGGTTTCGTTAAGCTTGGTCACGAGCTTTGATAATCCCTCTGAACCAATCCACCAACGATTCGCCATATTGACCATAAGTTTTTTAATTCCTCTTCCCAGCGAATTAAGTACATCTTTCTCGAAAGGACTTTTCTTTTCTAAAGTTTCTATAAGGGTTTGAGTTGCGTTATTTGCTTCGATGACGTTAGCCTTGTTTTGAATGCCTAGTTCTTTATAGATGATCTTTAGGTTGATATCGACTCGCCTCAGTGTTTCACCCCAGTTTGAAGAAACTTGCCTGGCGTTTTCGGCAAAGCCAGGCAAACCAAATAACTGATTTATCGCTTCAAGAACTTGGCTCTCATAATATTTTGCATCTGTATCAAGATAAATTAAAATTCTGGTGAGCCTCGGTGTTGAGTTCTCATTCAAAATAATGAGTTGAGACTCGGATAGTTCCTCAAAGACTTTATGGTGTAACACCCACGGTTGGTGATACGCCTTATCGGTCAAGGAGGTATTAAATTGAGCATGCGCCTCTTGGACTGAGAAACTGCTGAAAAAGAAAATAAATAAGCACGTCGCTAGAACATTTAACTGTCTCATGAGGCTCGTCCTATGTTTAAGTATCGATGAATATTTTCCAATTACCATTTTTAATATATACCCATCAGAATATAAAGATTTGTTGTGATTGCGTTTACTTGCGTAGAAATGATGTTTCAGCTGGATTTAGGCATAGATGATTTTGTGTGGAAAATGGAGGACAATGAACCATAGCTGCAGTATTGTGAAAAGAATAAACTTTCTAGTCCTAGTGCGACATAACAGGAGAAAAAAATGAGTTTAAGGATCAATGACGTCATTCCGAATCTTGAGGTAGAGACTGATGAGGGCAAAATATCACTGCATGATTTCGTGGGAGATAGTTGGACAATACTGTTCTCGCACCCAAAGGACTTTACGCCTGTATGCACTACTGAATTTGGTGCAGTCGCCCAGCTTAAGAGTGAGTGGGAGAAGCGTGGCACGAAAGTCATTGGGATTTCGGTAGACAGCGTGGAGGAGCATCGTAATTGGAAAAAGGATATTGAGAAGGTGAGTGGTGCGAAAGCTGAGTTCCCGATAATCGCCGACGACGATCTTGCTGTTTCTAAGGCGTTCGACATGTTGCCTACTGAGGCTTACTTGCCGGATGGCCGAACGCCGAACCATAGCGCAACGGTGCGTTCAGTATTCATCATAGGACCTGATAAAAAACTAAAGCTCACAATGACTTACCCGATGACCGTCGGTAGAAACTTTGCTGAGGTTCTGCGAGCGCTCGATGCACTCCAGACCTCTTCGGCCAATGGTGTAGCGACACCAGCGAATTGGCAAGTTGGTGATGACATTGTGATACCCGCGGCTATTAGTGATGATGATGCAAACGCAAAGTTTGGTAGTTTCGAGGCATTAACTCCTTATCTTAGGAAAGCTAAACTGCCTAATTGATCGAAAACTAATGTAGTCCAGCGTACGTAATGCACGCGGCGGATTACATACCGTTTGATCGCCAACTGAAACCAGACTAAATGATGCCGAAAAAATCATGACTGAATCTTCCACCCCGACCGGCTTGTCGGTATATCAATTCGCCGGCTTACAGCCAGGTCCTAAATTAATTATTTTGGGTGCTGTTCATGGCAACGAGACATGTGGTACGAAGGCGTTGCAACGGTTAAACCGAGAAATAGACTCTGGTGAAGTCATTATCAATAAAGGCACATTAACGATCTTGCCGATTACCAATCCGCTCGCGCACAAGTTGCAACGGCGACACGGCGATCGTAACTTAAATCGCAACATGAGTCGTACTAATGACCCGCAAGATTTTGAGGATAGGGTGTGTAATGTGTTATGCCCTTTATTGGAGCAGCATGATGTATTGCTGGATTTGCATTCGTTTCAAGCACCAGGTATACCATTTGCGTTGATCGGTGCGTCCAATAATTCGGGTGAGCTTGAACCGATTGCTCGCGCTGAACAAGAGGAGGCTATGGCGATGAGTCTAGGTGTGAATCGATTCGTAGAGGGCTGGTTGGATACTTATGCACAGGGCGTTCAAGATCGGAAGGCGCGTGGAGTAGAAGCGCGTGTCGATTATGGGGTGGGGACTACGGAAACGATGCGTCGCGGAGGAGGTATCGCAGTGACTTTAGAGTGCGGGCAGCATGATGATGAAACGGCGCCAGAGACTGCTTACAAGGCAATTCGCAATACGTTGGCCTATCTAGAAATGACTCCAGAGGGTAAGCCTTTGCAGACACATCAACCAGAAGTCATTCGACTATATCGCGTTATTGATCGGTTGCATCCAGATGATGCGTTTATTAAGAAGTGGCTAAGCTTTGAGAAAATTGAGCAGGGAACCCTGATCGCACATCGGCATGATGGCACTGAGCTTATTTCAGATAGAGATGGTTGGATCGTGTTTCCGAATAATAATGCGCAGGTAAACCAAGAGTGGTTTTATTTAGCCACTGAATCAAGTCGTCTTGATTAACGGGTTTCTATTGCGTCAGCTAAGTTTTGGGCTGAGTTAAACGCACCTTCAACGCGGCCTCCAAGGCACCAATCGCCGCATGCGGCGATCTTTAAATTATGATCTATAAACGGCTGATACGTCTCACGTTTTACGTTATTTGCATATCGCCAACCATGAAGTACCTTGTGTTGTGCTTGAGAAACATCATGTTGGATGATATGACTGGTTCGTTCACAAAGGTGATTAATGACTGCGTCGTGTTCTGAATCTATGTGTTTTTCAGCATAGTCCGCAGAAGAGTGTACGACCAGTGTTTGTCCATTTCCGCGCTGTGGCTTGTGGCTGTTTACCGCGATCCAGCTGATATCTGAATTAATTACGTGAGCCGCGTCAAATGGGAGAGATAGCTCCTTTGATAACCCGAGCATTAAAGAATAACAACCGCTCATCTCGATTGCTTTGACAGCATCATAATGTATAAAGTTTTCGGGGACTAGTTGCAGTGTCTGTGGTGCAGGGGCAGTTGAAATAACCCACTCGAAATTCTTATACAAAATACCCTGTTCGTCCTCTAGCTGCCAATCGTCTTGGTGTAGTAATGAAGTAATTTTTACGTTTTTTTTGATATCTACTTTTTGAGCTAGTCGTTTGGCAATGCTGTTCATACCAGGCGCGCCTACATAACGTGGCTCTTCACTTTTCCAGTTTGAGCGTTTTACAATCCGTGTTCCGTTAATTTCAACGTGTCGAGCTGTCCATTGTTGTACCAACCCTTCGTCAATGAGTGGTTGAATAAAGGCACGAAAGGATTCGGTTCTCGTAGTGAAATACTGAGCACCATGGTCAAATGCATACGTTTCGCCGCGTCTGGTTGCCAATCGACCGCCAACGCCTCGCGCCTTTTCGAAGACTGTAATGTCAAACTTATGCTGAAGTCGGCTGGCCAAAGTGAGGCCCGTCAGGCCGGAGCCTATAATCGCTAATTTTTTCATATGAGTTTTGTTGAATCAGAATAATTCTTCTTGTTTCCATGATTTTCTTGATTCTATATTTTTCTTTGTCTTACTTTTATGTGATTGTTTACGGCTCGCATGTTTTTCCACGATGTTTGCGGAGATTTTTTTGAATTCCGGAGACCGTCGACCCGCGTAGATCCTGCTGCTGGCGTCGCGGCGTGCTATTTTTTCGTCGACAATTGGTCTTGGATAAACATCAGGTGAGATATTGGTAAGCCAGGGTGTATGAACTTCATTTTTAGATAGTGATGAGAGTTCTGGCACCCATTTTTTTATGAAGATACCATCTGGGTCTTGATCTATCCCTTGTTTAATCGGGTTGTATATTCTTATGGCATTGATGCCGGTTGTCCCTGATTGCATCTGGATCTGAGAATAATGAATACCAGGCTCATAGTCCAGAAACATTCTGGCCAGGTGTAAGGATGGTTCGCGCCAATGCAGCCATAAATGATAGGACGAAAAGCTTACAAGCATGGCTCGCATTCGAAAGTTAATCCAGCCGGTAGCGCGCAGTGCTCTCATACAAGCATCGATGAATGGATAACCAGTAAGACCATTTTTCCAAGCATGAAGCCGTTCAATGTGAACATCGGTATCTCTTAATCCCTCAGTTGAGGCGTGTAGATTCTTAAATTCGAGAGTCGGCTCATCTTCTAATTTTTGAATAAAATGGCAGTGCCATCTGAGACGAGACATGAACGCTCTGATGGAGGAGCGCCATGGAGAACCAGGATTAGTAGTTGCATAAATTTCGTTTTTTTTCATCAGTGCTGACTGGTATATTTCCCTGATGGAGATTGAACCAAAGGCGACGTGAGTTGATATTCGAGAGCAGCTTTTATATGCGGTGACGGGCGAGGACATCTCTTTCGAGTATCGCTCTCCACGCGTCGCAAAAAAGCTTTTCAATAACTGAAGAGCGATGGGTCTTCCACCGGTTTGTCGTTCATCACTATAATTATTTTCAACTAATCCTAATTTTTTCAAAGATGGAAACTCATCCGAGGGGACTGTTAAACCGTATGGGCAGATCGGTGCATCTACCGGAGTATTTGACATATATTGATGCCATTGCTTTGCCCAACCATTACGAGACTTCAACTTTCTTATTACGCCGTTTTGTTGAGATTGATACCACGGGATTGAAAGCTCGTTAAGCAGTTTTTCTACGCGCTTATCTCTCTGGTAAGTCCAGTCGTTCCAAGTCTCTTGGTGCGAATATATGCTCTCTATGCCAAAGTCTTGGTGCAGCTGCTTAAATACATTCTCAGCAGTGCCGAATTTTAATGTAAGAGTTAAATTAATCTTTTTTAGATGTAAGCCCAAATCCATAACGCATTCGCGCAAAAACTGATAGTGACGGGCGTCTACATCCTCTTCCCGCCAAAATGATGGTTCTACGATGTAGAGCGCAAGCGTTGGCCCTTTCCCTATAGCTGAAGCTAGGGGCTCATGATCTGATACTCTAAGATCTCGTTTAAACCAAACTACATTCATACAAATATTGTTAAATAAGAATGACAATAGTCAGACACGCTTAAACTGATAAATTCCCTTAAAGGCTGAGTTTTTAAGCGGTTATTCTTATTGAGGGTGCAGTAATGGTGCGTATTCATTAGATAAATAAAAGTGGGAGATTGAGGTGAGGCAGAGAACAGTCCTTGTAACGTGTGTTGATAGATATATGGGCGAGGCGATCGCGAAGCGATTTACCGAATTGGACTACCGCGTCATTACAGACAAGCAGCCGCTCTTAGCGGAAAGTCAGTGTGAGGAGTTAATTCGATCGGTGGGTAGCGTAGATATTTTAGTCGCGAATTTAGCGGAACCACCTAAATCCAGTCCTGTTCAGGATATTCGAAACGAAGATTGGAGAACTTTATTTTCTGCTCTTGTTGATCCCTTAATGTTTCTTGTTAGGGCAGTTTCGCCACAGATGCTCGATCGAAAAGCAGGAAAGATAATTGCTGTCACCAGCGCAGCGCCCTTAAGAGGACTAGCGAATAATGCTGCCTATTGCGCCGCTCGAGGCGCACAAAATGCTTTTATAAAAGCAGTTGGTCTGGAGTTGGCTCGGTCTAATGTGCATGTGAATGCGATTGCACAAAACTATATTAATAACAATACCTACTATCCAGACCATCTTCTAGATGATAAGAGGTTTTTAGATCATGTACGAAGGAATGTACCGACTAATCAGATTGGCTCTCCTGAGGAAACCTCAGAGCTTGCAGCCTATCTCGCAAGCGAGAAATGTAATCATATGGTCGGTCAGATCATACCCTTGGCCGGTGGTTGGACCACGTAGGTACACTTTTAAGTTATTAGGGCCATAGTTTTTATAAAACTATCTGTTTTTTTATGCTATCCTCGAATTTTTTTGACAACTGTGGGGTGTAAAAATATGATTAGTTCATCAACAATTAAGGCAATTGTTTTTTTCATCTCTGCGATGATGATGGGAACATTACAAGCGGCTCCGCTATTAGAACCTATTGGCACGTTTAAGATGAAATTATACGATAGCGTAGCGATAGACAACCAAGCGATAACCGGAAGGTTTGGTGGAGGTACATTAACATTTAAAAGTGGTGGCAGTGCGACCATCGATGCTTGCGTTGAGGACGGCTACATCAAGTCGTCTGGGATCGTAGATTTTGATCTCAGATGCTTTGCAAAGCTAGATGATGGAACAGGTATGCTTATTCGCTATACAGGGTTGATCAAAACGAGTGAAGGGTTTTGGGAGCGCTTTCATGCTGGTGAGCTAACAGGGCCTGGAAGGTATATGGATTTTTGGTTTTCAGAGATGAAAATGGTTACTACAAGCGAGAAGTATAGCTGGGTAAACGAAACAGCGTTCATCGGAGAAGGTGCAAACTTGGCTGCGCCAACAGCAGAAGAACCTGGCACCGTACACTACGAGTTATTTGCATTGCGACATTAACCGTTTTTACTGAGGCTTCTTTTAAAGTGAAATTTGCGCTTGTTGAAAGGTTCAATTTTTGTCGGAGTAATATCGCTTGATGTAAGCTCTAACTCAACATTACTTGCTCACTCAGGCCTTATTGAGGAATGATGCTCTACGATCATCCAACGTTTTTCGTTCCAGCGATAAATAAAAGTAAAGCGCGCTGGGATAGAGGTTCCATCTTTGAAGGTGAAAGTGTAGACGCCTGAGTTCACCGCTATATCACCAAAAATACGGATATTTGATTCATTGATCTGTCCTCTCGGGCCTCTTGATAGGAAGTAAACGAAATAGTCCTCAATTTCATTACGGTTGTGACGAACTTGGTTGGAAAGTGTAGGCAAGAAAATTGCGTGGTTTTCATAAAGCGCTGTAACTTGTTTTGGATCACCTGTCTGTAATGCTTGGTTCCATTCATCAAATAAATTTCGGATAATGGTGTTGGCCATACTGGAGTCTGGTTTTACGCCCATGAGATTGCTGTTATCTGTAAAGAGTTAAGAACTTACTGAGGGGGATTCATCCACTAGTTCTAATGCCGCGCGACAAATTATGCGTTTAAAACATTTGTAGCTTCCCTTAAGTATTGAAGTTTATCTCAAGGCCATGGAGAATCGCAACACAATTAAGCTTAGCTTAGATGTGTTTTTGGTTACTGGGACATAAGAAAGTAACCTTTAATCATGTGACAGAATAAGCAATGATAGATTGGACAAAGGTAGAAGTCTTATCAGTGAAAATTAAAATGGAGCTGTAATTGCTGCCTGATGTCGTATATGTGTTTCTACGTTATATGGTTGTTTTACCATTGCCAAGAAACCCCAGTACGACGATACCTGGAAGCTTTTCTACTTTGGTTGTATCTTCTCTAAAGATTCTCCATCGAACGACGCCTTACGTCGCAACATCTGTTGGTTTTAATTTGTAGCGTAGTTAAAGCGATAAGCCTCGCGAGGGAGTTCCCTTATAAAAAAAAGGGTATATTCATTGTCCATGAGATGTCTAGAAAAAGTTCATTTACGTGTTGAGGAGCCAGGGTGATTAGGTTATTTACTTCGTTATTGTTATTTCTTTGTGTCAACGTAGGAGCTGCAAATACAAACGTCGAAAGCTATAAACAAAGCTGTGATGGGGGTGATGTATTTAGTTGTGGATTACTAGGCTCGATGTACCAATGGGGTGATGGCGTTGGTCACGATGCGCTTAAGGCTATTGATTTTTACGAGAAGGGTTGCGTCGGAGGTGCGGGTTACAGCTGTTTGATGTTAGGTGGCATGTACGGAGAGGGTCTTGGCGTTCAGCCCAACATCAGCGAAGCATTGAAATTTCTGGACATGGCTTGTGAAATGAAAATTGAAGCAGGGTGTGTTAAATCTAAGTGGTTGAGAAATTAAACTTGATGAAATGACCTTGCCTTCAAGTTTAAATATTGAATGCGCATCTTTTGTTGACTGTGATTCCATTGCTAGGCTTCACACTAGAAGTTGGAAGGAAGCTTATCGTGGAATGTTGAGTGACCATTATCTCGACTTTGAAGTTGACAATGACCGGCGAACAATCTGGCACGATCGCTTTAATAAGCCGAAACAAAATCAACATATTATTTGTTGTCGAAGTCAGGAGGAAATCGTTGCTTTTGTATGTGCCTTTTTTTGCGATGACGACGAATATGGGACATTCATTGATAATCTCCACGTTTCGGCCGAATATAGAAATCGAGGGTTAGGCGTTACCCTTGTGCGTGAAGTCATGAAAACGGGTGTTGAAAAGCATGCTGATTCTCGGGTGTTCTTATGGGTCTTAGCAAGTAATCTACCAGCGATTAAGTTTTATGAGCGAATTGGTGGTCGACGTATTGAAGAGGCGTTTTGGACGTCTCCTGATGGGGGCAGTCACCTGAAGTACAGATACATTTGGAATAAATTATAAAATAGAAACATATAAATAAATGAGTTTAAAAATGAGTTTTGAGGATGTCGTTACAAGTCGACAGAGTGTGAGAGGATATAAGTCTGATCCAGTTCCTCGCAAGCTAATTGAAGAAATTATAGATGTGGCAAGACGTGCGCCTTCTTCAATGAATACGCAACCTTGGCATGTTCATGTTGTGACGGGTGCGGCTCTTGACGAAGTGCGGACACGAAATATGGAGGAGATGGCTTCTGGGGCAGATCCTAAGCGGGATATTAATAGCCATGGCGACTACGAAGGCGTGCATCGATTCCGTCAGATCGCAATTGCGAAGAAGTTATTTGCTGCGATGGGGATCGCTAGAGAGGATAAAGAAAAGCGTCAAGATTGGGTGATGAGGGGATTTCGTCAGTTCGATGCCCCTGTCTCAATGGTTCTCACATATGACCGTGATCTCGATCCTGGTGCTGTCGTTCATTTTGATCTGGGTGCACTTTGTTACGGGATTGTGTTGGCTGCTTGGAATAGGGGTCTTGGTACAGTGATTAACGGACAAGGGATCATGCGTTCGGATATCGTCAGGGAAGTAGCAAATATTCCAGAAAATGAGGTCATCATGACCTGTATCGCAATGGGTTATCCTGACGACTCATTTGCTGCCAACACAGTTCGGGCAGATCGGGAAGAAAATGAAAGTTTTGTGCGCTTCGTAGGTTTTTGATGGCTAGAGATCCGGGCGATTTATGGCACCCGAGTCTCTAGGTGTTACAGTCCTTGATTTTCAAACTAAAAGATTAGTCATTACTCAATCGTGATACTGACGGAGTGTTTGCTTCCTATCACTGGTTTTTGTTGAACGAGTTTGCTTAAGGTCATTCCCTGGTAATCGTAGATTACGTGATACCCAGCGTTGATGGTTTCTGTCCGGGAGACCATACTGCATCGTTGTTGGGTTTCGTAACCAACGATTTCTTGTTTTTTAGTGTCTTGATTGTCTCCAACTTTTGCGCCGATTACGGCACCTGTCACAGTCGCTATTTTTCTCCCAGAGCCCCTGCCTATCTTGCTGCCAATATAACCACCAGCAATTGCTCCTACTAAACCTTCTGTCGATCCAAAAGCGCTGTCGACAACTCCACCGATAGCCCCTCCACTAGAGCGTTTAGTGCCATAGATTGGAACCGACACGTCATTACAAACCTGAGATGGCGTTGTTTGGGTTTTAGTCAGTGCAACTGCAGAAATCACTGTTGCGTAGGGGGAAGCATAAGCGTTGCTCCCGAGTAAAGTGAAAGCTAGCATCATCAAACGCAGGTTCATTCTTTTCTCCTTTAGGTATTTTCCAAACAGATTAATACTGCTTATTAAGATACTTATTTTTTGAACAGAAGACATGCTGATAAGAAGGAATCAATGCTCCAAAAATATATTAACGAGGTCCGGGAAAAAGTCCCGTGGCTATGGTGGTTTCTACTAATGATTTTATTGAGTGAGGGGTTGATGCCGTGACTTGAGAATAAATTAGGCTGATTCTTTATGGTGGTGGTGTATTTGATCCGAACTCGGCGCGAGAGATATTATAGAATTTGTACTAGGATAAATATGTGGTCAGTCATCACGTAGTGGTGATAGTGATTTTACTTTAAGATGACGAATATAGAACTTTTAAATCACCGCAATCTCGATATATATTGATCGTTTCTATTTGTTTTCTCATAGGTTGATAAAATTTAACAATGTTGGGCCACGTAAACTCAGGTAGTGAAGAATTTCGAGAAAACCGTCGACGTCAACGTCTTCTGTTGTCACAAGAGGAGATAAGAGGCCTCTGTGTAGTAAACAATTGGCGATCAGCGGTTGGTGTGTTCGAGACACTTGCTGTTATTTCAGGGATCGTTGCTCTAGCTACTTTCTTTTGGCATCCGTTAGTTCTAATTCCGGCAGTGATTTTAATTGGCAGCCGCCAACAGGCCTTATTTGTATTGGTTCATGATGCGGCTCATTACCGTTTGTTTAAAGCGCGTTGGCTCAATGATATCGTGGGTCGGGTGCTCGCTATGCCTGGTGGTATATCTATGTGCACCTACCGGGTTGTTCATCGATTACATCATAATCATTTATTCGAACAAGGCGACCCGGATATGCCTCTGATTGCGGGTTATCCGCGGGGACGGCGATATTTGCTGGTAAAGTTAGCCAAGGATTTATCTGGTTTAAACGCATGGAAGAGCTTTAAGTATTTCTTTGGTGCGCCGGTGATTAACGATGATGTAGCCATCGCTAAACGACCATTAGACGACACGGCACCGAAATTGCGTAAGGCCGCACGTTATGACCGGTGGTGGGTGGTTGCCTGGCATGCTGGGTTGCTTGTAATTTCTTTTGCCGGGGGTTGGTTGCTTGAATATTTAGTTTTATGGTTGTTACCTTTAGCAACTGTAATGCAAGTTTTTTTGCGTCTTCGTGCACTTCTCGAACATGGCGCTGTTACCGATCCATCATCTGCGTTAAGGTCTGCACGAACCAATGTTGGTCCGAGATGGTTAATGTGGTTTTTGTTTCCACACTGTGTGAATTACCATATTGAGCATCACCTGTTCCCGGCTATTCCATTCTATAACCTGCCTAAATGTCACGCGTTAATGGCGGAGAGGGGAGTCCTTTCCGATGCCGAGGTACGATCCGTACCTGAGAGTCTGTCAATAATCATGGCTGACCGAGCGATAATCAACTAAAAAACGAATGAGAAAAGTAGGCTAAGTTTTGGTCTTAAAGGTCAGAGAGTTATTTATTCGAGCATAGATGCATGTAATTGCTAGTCCTTTTTTAAAAAAAATTCACGAATCTCCCAACACAGCTGAAGTCAGCACTTCCTGTGCTGTCAAATATTCTTGAGTTAGTTTTTGCACTAGTTCATTTGTGGACAGAATGGCGGTGACGGCTCCTATTCCTTGCCCGCAACCCCATATATCTTTCCAAGCCTTGGCTATTCCGTTACTTCCTGAACCAAAATTCATTTGAGATGCATCGCTGGTTGGCAAATTCTCAGGGTCTAGACCGTTCGCAGTGATTGACGGTGCTAGGTAGTTGCCATGTACCCCTGTAAAAAGATTGGTATACACGATATCGCTAGATGCGTAGTCAACAAGTGCTTGTTTGTAGGCAAGGTTTGCATTGGCTTCTATTGTTGCAATGAATGCAGAACCTATATAGGCGAGGTCAGCTCCCATGGCTTGAGACGCGAGTACTGCACTGCCATTTGCAATTGAGCCGGATAATAATAAGGGACCGTCGAACCACTCACGAATTTCTTGAATTAGGGCAAATGGTGATAGAACCCCGGCGTGACCACCAGCGCCGGCTGCTACAGCGATCAAGCCATCAGCGCCTTTATCGATGGCTTTTTTCGCAAATTTATTATTTATAATGTCGTGCAATACAATACCGCCCCAAGAATGAACTCGTTCATTCAGTTCGACTCTTGCTCCCAGCGAGGTGATGACAATAGGAACTTTGTATTTTTCGCATAAGTCCAGGTCTTGTTCAAGCCGATCATTAGACCGGTGAACAATTTGGTTGACTGCGAACGGAGCAGAGGGTTTATCAGGATTAGCGTCATCATAGGCTTTGAGTTCTGTTGTGATGCGTTTTAACCATTCATCTAGCACTCCGATAGGGCGCGCATTTAACGATGGGAATGAACCGACGACGCCCGCTTTGCACTGAGCGATCACGAGATCTGGGTTAGAAATAATAAATAATGGTGCCGCGACAACTGGGATCCTAAGCTTTCCAGTCATGATGGTGGGAGTGGTCATAAAGAATATACAATAATTGGCTGGACTAATGACTTGCGCATGATACACGGACTGGGCGATTCAGCATTAGTTTAATTAAGTGTCATAAAAAATTAATCAGCGCGGTAGCGGGACTAGGGCAGTAGGTCCTTACCGATAAAAAGTTTTCTAGGGGTGTTACTAAAAGGAAAAACTTCGAGGATTTTCATTTTGTAATTGATTGTTATTTTATTTCGGTAGCAGGTACGATCCGTGTTGTGAAATTTGCAGGCGAGACGATCTCTAGTACTTCGAAATCAGTTGAGCACTCAATTTCTCGATGCGCAATCCATGGGCGTTGATTAATTGCATCTCCTTTTTGAAGCGTGCGGACACCTTCACCCTCATACTCAAAAGTAGCAGAGCCGTTTAAAACGAGCACAAATTGAAATGAGCATTCGTGCAGATGCCATTGTTGGACCTCGTCGCTCTGTGTTTTTCCATTCGCTTTAACTATGTGTGCGATGTAATCACCGTTTGTAGCGTCGACAAATCCCAGATCCCTATAATCAAATATTTCTCTTAATCCTGGTTTCCAATTCGCCTTGTCTGCTTGCGAGTGAGTAAATTTCCAATTCTTTGAGTTATTTTTATCTGTCATTGGTATCCCCCTTAAATGATATGCGTGATGATGTGAGTGTTACTTTTCTAAACGATGGTTACATCGCTATCGACAGGTATAAGTTACATAGCTGAGAATAAAGATTATCCCATCTCTACAACGATGAAAAATAAAATAAAATCGATGTTAGGCTTTTATATAATTATGTTGATTTAAAAGACTGACTAGCAATGCAGTGATGCATTACGTTCAATGGAACTATTTAGATAAAAAAGAAAAAAAGACCATGACACTGAAGATAACACCAGAAGACTTACATCAATCCTATCCGGACACGCCTAAAGGTATGAATGATAATGAATGGCACGCGCGAGTTGATTTGGCAGCAGCCTATAGACTTACACACATGTATGGTTGGACCAGTGTTGTCTATAACCATATCACGCTGCGTATTCCCGGTACCGATACTTTCTTGATTAATCCCTTTGGGCTCCGATACGATGAAATTACCGCATCGAACCTCGTTGTGATCGATCTTGAAGGTAATAAGGTGGGCAACGACGAGGGATGGCCAGTCAATCGAGCTGGTTATCTCATACACGCCGCGGTACACAAGGCTCGGCCTCGTGATTTGCATTGTGTAATGCACACGCACGAACCCTATAGCCAGAGTATGACAGCTCTAAACGTGGAAGTCGTGCCAATGGTTCAAGAGGCCTGCCAGTTATTTGAGCGAGTCGGTTACCACGACTTCGGAGGGATTGTGCTTGATGCCGGTGAACAAAAGCCGGTCCAAGATGCGTTAGGGGCAGATAAACATACCCTGGTTCTAAAAAATCATGGCTTATTGACGGCGGGTTCATCCGTAGCGTGGGCGTTTATCCGCCACGGAGTGTTTATTCGAAATGCTGAGATTCAATTGCGGGCTATGGCGTCCGGCGGCACACTAAGTCAAATTCCTGATGCTGTGATGCGCCACACGCGTAACCAATTTGAAGGTGGTGACGCGCAGGCTGGGGCTGCTGTTCGTCACCCAGAATGGCCGGCCTATATCCGTTTGCTTGACAAGATTGACCCAAGCTGGAAATGCTAGTTCAACTTTCGATTTATCAAGAACAAATAGGACGTCGCTAGGTTGGGATATAGAGAGCTTTTAAAACTCTCTTCCAAGACGTATCCATCGTGATTCCTTAAAAAAACAAGCGGGCAGCGAAAAAAGCAAAAAATACTCCGATTAGATAAAGGAGAGCAGCAACACCCAAAATACCCGTGCTAATTTTTCGTAGCAGTGCGCAGGCTTTAGCCTGCCTCGGGTCAGCTGGGCAAGGTGCGTGTCTTGCTCTCCATTGCGTGACTGCCGCTAGTGCGATCAATATCCCTGAGATAATAAAAATGTGGGGTTTGTATGTCGATAGAGCCGTAATCCAGGGCGCCGAACTTATAAAACCAGCCAGCACTGACCCCAGGCCGAGCGTGACAAGTAAGGCGGGTAAGGCGCAACACAAAAGAGTCCCAACAGATGTGAAAAGCGAAAGAGACGGAAGGATCGTTTGGCGCCACCCTAATACGCGCTCTTTATTCTCCATAATTGATGTCTCTTACGTCATAACCGGCGTCAGATATCAATTGCAGCACTGTTTTATTATCTAGCGTCTGTCCCTCATTTAAGTGGATGGTTATGGTTTTTTCATCAAGGTCGACATTAATTGACTCTACTGCCTCTTCCTTGCCGAATGTTTTTTCTAGCGCACGTGCGCAAAAATCACATACTAAACCGTTGACGCCTGCATAAATGGTTCCGCCTGGATGAGCAGCGTGAGCTGCAGCGGATAGAGCGATTAAAATTGCGACGGATGAGAGTAATTTCTTCATGATATTAATCCTTATATTTAGTATCTAAAAATATAGTTAAACAAGACTTTGTTGTGATTATTCACACCAAATTCTAGTAGGTGAACATCTTTAAAAAACCGAACTAACGGCGTTACTGTGTGTTCGTCAGTAGCCTCTGGCATGTGTTCAATTTGCAGCATCAACCAAGTGTGTAGGTCTCCATAGTCACCCTGGTAAGGAGCCCAGCCAACACGAGCCGATTGTTGAAAGAAATCATCAATACCGTCAATATCGGTAAAGCGATTTTCATACGAGATGAAACGTCGTCGGTCTTCCCAGTCAACCGCGATTCCGGTGAAGGCACTAGCGCCGCTTTCATTATCAAAAAGACCCAAATCGCTGTAAGCGACGCCAACTCCAGATTTGATGTAGAAATTGGCTTGAGATTCCGGTTTATTCCATCGCTTCAGTAATTTGTTGATTTGAAGCGCATGCAAATTGAGCTCCTTATCGGGCCAATATTCAAACTTGTAACCTATAGACGTTTTCGCCGTTGGGGAGTAATGCATGTGAACACTATTTTTGTCACCATCATTCATAGTCATTAGTGTCCATCCCCCTGGATACGACACCGGTCTTGCGATAACAAAAGATGTTTGCATGAGGCCAAAACCAACAATGGCTAGCAATAGCAATAGCAATCGCATTCGAATCTCCTAGTTTTGATTGATTTCGACTACCGCTCAACTAGAGCCAATAGTACGTTCTACTAAAAATCAGGAAACACTTTTTGGAGGTCGCTCGGGAGGGGTCTGACCAAAAAACGCTGGCGAATCAGCAAGCGGACTGAAGCTCAGCCTAATGGGGTCTGCGATTCGTAGTGTGTGGGCTGAGTCAAAATCGAGAATCGGAGCACTGTTAACTCCATGGACACATAAGCAGTTACGATCGCAATGCTGTATGTCTGAGTGATTTATTTCGCCCGTGTCGTGGCAGGGCTTGTCATTGTCGAGGGCAGTCACGCCATCGTGATCTGATACTCCACTGCTTGCCACCTGCGCTTGCTCTTGAGCTTTATGCATGCACGTTTCATTAAACGCTAAAGCGAAGGCGCCATTTGCGAAAAATGAGATGATGCAAGCAAACGCTAAGAGTTTTTTCATCCGCATATTAAATCAAATTTAACGTTAAACGTCTATATTATTAGTGAATTCCACTAACCACATACCGTAAGTGACCATTTCTTTAATAATGAGTTCAATCAATAAAGGTTGAAGAGGGTATATTTAGTCAAACTCTCTTACCTTCATATACTTTAAACGACTATTTGCTCGCGGTAAGCGCCGACTCCTCTGCGCACTCGTTTTCAACAATTAGTGGCATATTAGCCTCTTTTATGAATGAATTGGGTGGTGCCGTAAATTCGCCTTGATGCATATTGTTTGTCGCGAGGTAATCGTCACAGGCGCTAAGGAAAATTATCGCGATAAGGGGTAGGACAAACTTCATGACTGTTCTCCTATTTCCTTTGAGGATGAAGGGTTGGTTTCTGAAAATTCCTTAAGCGATCGTACGAATCCGAGGCTATTGGAAACCCGTCGTGCCACAACGACATAAAGCATGCGTTCGGTCGGGTTTTGTGAATCGAATGGAAACTTTGTGACTAACGTCACCCGTTCTCGATCTGCATTAAAGCCAGATTTGACTTCGTTAATCGGAACTACATCGGTTTCAATCACCTGATAGCGTTTGGACTCACCTGTTTCGAATCTCAAATCTAGAACATCACCGATGTTTAAGAAAAAACAAACTAATTTTTCCATAAAATTTCCTCTTGTTAAGTGCTCGTAGCGTCCATTGATAAATCTGCTTTTCATGACTTACAAATAATCCCGCTCACTCTCAACAGAACTATTTGTTGGCTTCAAATTAAATGTTCAAAGTATTCGGGCTTAATGCGCGCGCCGTTACTGCGTATCGCATAGGCCCGCCAGGAACGATGGCTTCAAACGGGAAGCATGTGATTAATGTAAGTCGATCGTCACCGTTATCGCGTGCGATATGTATGTCATTTTCGTGAATAATCTGAGTCTTTATAACTTCGTATGATTTTCTATCACCGGAACTGCTTTCGAGAAAGATTTGATCTCCGATGCCGAGATGTTTAAGAAAACTGAAATGTGTGTCTCGGTGTCCGCTCAATACTACGTTTCCATAGGTGCCTGGAAGCGCAGTGCCGGTCATGTGTCCTGGGCCAAAAGCAAGAGTTCTACCCGACGTACCCGAAAGTACAAATAAGTCGACCTTTCCATTTCGAGCGATTAACCGTGCCACTGGATGAGTATCCGCACCAGGCCAAGGTTTCTGTGCGCTCGCATTACTACTGGACGCTTTCCATGCGTTATGTATTAAGTGTTGTGCGAGCCAGGCTTTAGCATGAATATAGCCACCCTCGAAAAGATGCCAAATCGCCAGTGACAAAAGGGTCGCAAACATAAGCTGTCGGATACGCACGCTCATCGTTGACCTCTTGCTTTTGGGCTTTTGCCTTTTAAGAAAAATATCAACGCCAAGGCTGAGAATAGAGCAGCAAGCATTAAGTGCATTAATGATCCGGTAGCGGTTTGCGGTAGTGCGCCCAAAATCTTAGCTTGGCTCCATCGATTTGGCAGATTTGATGGAATAAGCTGTCGATACATATACTGCATAGTCCTACTTGGAGTGACGTCAACAGCAACGAGGCTGGAGTATTTGGTTACGAGTGAATGTCCTAAAGCGAGGTCGAGAACGGCCTGACGCACTACTTCCTCCGACATTCCGTCACGTAACGACCCCATATGCTCAGATATCTTACGACGCGCCCAGATCTGGCCAATACCTTGTTCTTCGGTTCGTTTCTCTAGATTGACTGTCTGGCGCCAAGGCTGCCCCGCAAATAGTCCTTCTATCTGAATAGAGCCAGTAAACCTTTCATCCATGGCGGCAACGATAACGAGAGGTTCACCTTGATATAAATCAGGTATGATCGACGGGCTAATGTCGACAGTAAGATCTTCAGGCCACTTTGTCGAAATATCGGTCACGACTGGGTTTTCAAGACGGTTGAAAAAATCTCCCATCTTTGTCTCTACCTCTGAAATATCACCGATATAAGTAAAGCTACCTCGACCGTATTGTGCAATTTTTGTCATCAAGTGACTATTTGGAGCTGAGCCAATTCCGATTGGAAATAATCGGTTTTTACCAAGTCTTTTCTTGATCATTGAAAAGATCTGATCCTCGTTCCCAATGCTGCCGTCAGTTATGAATACGACCTGGCGAATTCGGCCCGCTTTGGCGTCGTCATTTAAGGCGATACTGAGTGCGGGTGCAAACTCCGTACCACCCTCCGCAACCAGCGCATTGATATACCGACAGGCAACCTTTAGGTTTTTCTCGGATGCTGGTTGCTCATGACTGTAGAGTGATTGTGTATTACTGTTAAATTGAATGATGTTAAACCGATCTTCATTAGTGAGGCGTTTGACCGCTAGTTCTAGTGCGCTTTTAGCTTGATCAAGTGAGGCGCCATGCATCGACCCAGATGTATCAACGACAAAGACTATGTCACGCGGTAAACGGGGCATATCAGCATTAGGATCGGTCGGTGGGAATAAAGTAATTAGAGAGTAATATTTTCCTCCCTTTTTTTCCGTGTATACAGCGCTTCGGGGCATAGCATCTGACGCTGACCGCCACACCACTTCGAAATCTCGATCAGCTGGTACATTATCCGATACGAGATGCACCTGATATTGGTGCTCATTTATTTTATTTTTCTTGATGGTGTGGTTTGTGCTCTGAATCGTTTGGATTGTAAACCCCGCATCAAGTTTGATCGATAGGTTCACTGGATTACGTTTTTGTTCAGATTCATCAATGATCAACGGTGAAATTCTGTGGGCATCGGTCACCACTGGGTCTTGGTTTAAGGTTGAGGTCGTGGCATTCTCATTATGTTCCTGTCCTGGAATGTATCTCGGAGCAACAACCAGCGGAAACCTCAGACTCACTGCACCATCGCGGTAATCGAGCGTGTTTTGATACGTAATCTCAATAGTTATCGATTCTCCAGGCCCAATGTTCGTCAGGCTAGTCGTAAATATGTTGGATCTTTCTTGTTCTATAAGGGTGGCTTTTTTTCCACTACGTGCCGCATCCTGAAATTGTTTTTTTGCCTCTTTTCGCTCCTTAATCTGACCTTCTATAATTCGATCGCCAATACGCATTCTCAGTTGATCAACAGCAGCATTTTCGGGAAGTGGGAAAATATAGATGCCTTCTACCCAGTCTTTGGAGCTATTCTGAAATTGTTGACTGACTTTCGTTCGAGCAAGTATCCCCGAGACGTTTATTTTGACGTCTGTTAATAACGTGGGGGTTGGCATGTACTGACCTGTTTGTGCGTTTTTAACGAGTAAACTGCCGCTTTTCGTGTTATTGATTTGATCCACACCGGTCGCGCTTGCTGAGGTCGATAATAAAGCTAGTGTGATCACGATAAGAACCAAAATTGTAGATACGGTAAATCCCACTACGATCGAGGCAAATAAGCCCTTCAATCCATCTTTCACGATGTGGTAGTTCGGTAATTGGGTTTTAATCCGTCCACCGGTAAGGGGTGAATGCATATCAAAGCTCCTCCTTTGGTTTAAATAATCAAAATTAATGTCACTTGGGCTATTTAAACGAGTAGCTATGGACACGATGGGGTAGGCAGGAGGGCGATTTGATGTCAATCATGACAATTTTGTGGCTTTGGTGACAGATAGGTGAACTGAGATGTACTTGGCGTTATAGTTTCTACACGCGAAATTTAATCTTAGTGAAGGAAAACTTAAATGCGTATTGCATTGGTCGAGGACGATGTGAGCCTTGCTCAGAACTACAGTGACCTTTTCGCTAAGGCCGATTGGGTCGTTTCCCATTATCTTGATCGCTTATCTGCATTGGAGGGGATAGAAGAGTCCTCGCCAGATTTAGCGATTATCGACGTTGGTCTAGGTCCTGAAGATGAAGGTGGATTCCAGTTATGTCGTCAATTACGATCGAATCCTATAACGGAACGTTTACCGATCATCTTAATGACTGCTCGAGGTGAGCAGGACGATAAAATTTATGGCTTAAATTTGGGTGCAGACGAGTATTGCACCAAAGATCATTCGACCGATTATCTGATTGCTGTGATCAATAGCTTGATCCGACGCATCGAAATGGATCGTCAGCCGCTTAGCTTGGACCGAAGCAAAAAAACCATTGGGTCTTTAGAGATTTATCCTGATGAGGCACGCGCTTCATGGAACGGACAGCTCGTGGATATCACTCCTGGAGAGTATTGGATTATCGAGCGCCTTGTGGAGTTACCTGGGGCTATCAAAGCGCATCATCAGTTGATGATTAACGATGTTGAAGTCAGTCGCAATACAGTAACATCGAACATCAAGAGAATACGTAAGAAATTTAAGGGTATGGATGATGATTTTAGTGCGATTGAGACAGACTTCGGTCGTGGATATCGTTGGAAAAAAGATAAATGATTGATCCCGGTTTATTCAGTCATGCGCCTTAAGACAAAATTTTATCTTGTGCTCTCAGTATTAGCGTTAGTGCCGATGTTGTCGGTGTATTACGCACAAGCGTTGATGGAGCAAATGCTTGACGCGCAAGAGGATGGTGTGCTGACTACAGCACGAGCGCTCAGTACCGCGCTTAGTGACAGACCGGCTATATTTACCAGTGACGTCGTAACACCGTTTGCCCCGGATATGGCTAGTCATATTGAAATTGACCCGCTTCCAGGTCGTCCTGAAATTGATGGCAACATAAATGATTGGGAAGACTATACGGCGCAGTCCGTGTCTCTTCAATATGGATTCGGTAATCCATCTGATCGTTCGGTCTCTGCTCGATATCGAGTTGGCAGTTATGGAAAAGCGATCTATCTGGCCATTGAGGTTGAGGCTCACTCGTCCTATAAACGTTTTCCCGAGCAAGAAATTGGTGAGTTCGAGCAAAATTTAACTGACGACGCAGTTGATCAGATCTTGTTATCTACGGTTGATGCGGACGGGCAGTTTCGTCAGTTCCAGATAAAACCGCACAATTCGGGTCAATTGTCGGCTTACGTTTTGGATGAAAGCGGGGCACTGCTCAGAGACGAAGCGGGAAAAGTCGTTCGTGAGTGGGATATTCGTGGAGAGGTTCGTGCCAGAACGGGCGGGTATGATCTAGAGATTAAGATGTATCGATCCACTGTCGGGCCGGCTCTTGGTTTGGGCGTTATGAATGTTGCAGGAATGCTTGGTCAACCAAAAGTTGAAGTCATCCGAAGTTGTGAAAGTTTAAGTGATCCTTTGAGGCTTGGGTCGGTGTTCGCACCATCTCCAGAGGTTCAAAAGGTAATTAAACAATTAGCACGTTCAGACTCCCGAATATGGGTCGTGGATACGCAGCGCCGTATCATAGCCCACGCTGCAAATAAAAAATTTACTGCTTCAAATATTAATAATCAAATTTCATCCACGGTCAATCAATCAAGTGATAATTTAATTCAGATGTTTGTGTCGGCGACTGCGCCGTTAGTGAGACCTATCTTAAACCTCTGGATCGATTCGGGAACATACGAATTCTCTGATCCGGGTGTAATCTGGCAGCTTGACGAACCAGAGATCGATATTGCCTTGAGTGGTCAGGAGGTGGCTAAATTATTTAGGGAGCCTAGCGGAGAGGGTGGTGGTGTGATTAGCGCGGCTCATCCTGTGGAGGTTGGGAACACAGTAGTGGGTGCCGTATTTGTGCAAGAGACCACAAACAAAGTGGTTGAGATGCGTTATCAAACGCTCGAATTGCTGATTGCCTTTATTTTAGTCATTTTGTTGGGCTACGTAATTCTGCATTTATTAATTGTTGGTAATGCAGTTAAGCGTCTTGGAGACTTGGCGCGTCAAACAGAAAATGCGTTTGATAAAGATGGAAAAGTCGTTGGGCGGATTAAACCGCAAGTATCGCGAGACGAGATCGGAATGCTATCGAGAAGTTTATCGAGCATCAGTATTCGATTGAGAAATTACACGCAGTATCTTGAGAATTTATCGAGAAGGTTGTCGCATGAGCTAAACACCCCTATTGCTGTTGTTCGTTCATCTTTGGAGCTCTTGAGCAAAACAGACAGTAAGGAGCAAGGTCAGGTCTATATGGAACGTGCTGCAGGTGGTATCAGAAGATTGGATAACCTAGTCAAGCGTATGAGTGAGGCGTCAGCATTAGAGGCCTCTCTGACTTCAGAGGAGCTTGAAGAAATTGACCTTTGTGAGCTGGTGACGGTGAGCGTGGAGGAGTATCAATGCGCGTATGTACACCATGAATTTAAGGTGGTGTTTGCAGAGTCTCCCCTCAGGGTGAAAGGGTCTCCAGAAGCATTTCGACAGATGCTGGATAAGCTCATTGAGAATGCTAATGAATTCTCAAAGTCAGATTCGTCCATTGATATTACCCTATCTTTGATAGGTTCCGATGTGTTGCTTCAGGTCACTAATCAAGGCCCAATAATTCCGATAGAACATCAAGCTCAAATTTTTGAATCGATGGTCTCAGACCGCAAACATACAACACAACCATCGGCGCAAGGTCATCTAGGATTAGGACTTTATATTGTTCGCCTTGTAGCCCAATTTCACGGCGGGAAAGTATCCGTGCGAAATCGCTCTGATCACGATGGTGTGACGTTTGAGGTGACGATTCCACACAAAGCTTAGTGACTGTAAATTTTAGGCTCATCTGGACGGTTATTGATACTTGTGGCGACTGAATACGGCCTAATTTATAGGTGATTATCCAATTGTCATTAACTGGTCACTAAATTTTCACTTCTTCTGATTATTCTTAAAGCGCTGTCAGAAATGATGCAATTTAATATTAATGAACAATTAGGAGAAAACATAATGAGCAGAATTATCCCATGGGTGACTGCAGTCGCTTTATTAGGATTATTTGTCATCGTCTATTTGATGGCCAGCACGAGTGCTGAGGAGATTAGAGCTTTACCACCCGAGAAAATGAATTCATTGGTGGGATCGAGCCCCGATGATATAGCTGGTCGTCTACTCGAAAGTGATGCACTTCATGATCAGTTGGCGCTACTGGACCAAAGTTCTGAAGTGCAAGCTCTTAAATCCAATAAAGGTAACCCAATGATCAAAGTTAAATACACGACTAACGGACCAAAACATTCTGCACTATCAGTAGACAGTTTCGCTTTTGAGAACTCACCAAAAAAGTTAGTTGAGGAGGTCTGGGATCGATGGCTCAATATCGACGAGGGTTATCTAAATCGCCACACTCATTGGCATAAGCCAGATCGAGGGGATATAACTTTTGATAACTTCACTAATTCACTGCATTTCTTCCCGGCGGATAAGAAGTTCTCTGAGGTAACGGCTGTTTGTAAGAAACGTTCAAACTTCAATGAGCTGCTACTTTATACAGATGGACAAAAGTGGTTTGATTTGAACCAAGAGCGATCAAATAACTATTCTGTAACTCTATGGGAGTGGTATAACACCGTTGCTATCAAATCTGGTGGAGTAACATTCATTGAACATAGAACACCAAGGGTGCACCGCTGGAACGCTCGGATTGAGTCATCGCTGGCCAATGAAATATTGAAGACAGGTAAGTTCGAGGTCTACGTAGAAGGAAATCAGTCTCGTTCAGATGGAGTTATGATGAATAAGGTAGACAAAAAGACAAATCAAGTATTTCCGAATCTAAATTTACGAGCGACTGTAACGATCCAGAATATTGAGGAGGTTCGGGGCTGCTTTGGCACTCAGGAGCAAATCGTTGAGGAAGAAGCAGGGAGTATAACGTTGAACACTGACGTGTTGGGTCTGATGGCTTACTTTGAGGATAAGGATCATCTAATTCAGTAATCCAGTTGCCACCGTAAACTCGTAAATCTAAATTGGCGCCTTACTGGCGCCTTTTTTATACGCTCCTTAAGAGGTATGTAAGGTAAGGAAAAAACTCATTTTTGTTTAATATTTATCGAAATCAGTTAATCTGTATTTAGTTCAAGCAGGTCCAAGGATTATTTCATGATTAGAATTATCGAAGGGCTACTGTTAATTTCAGCAGTCTCTGATGCGGTATTCGTATCGGTCGCAAGTGGACTTTTTACAGAATGACGGGTCCCTCGATTTCGATATGCATGGAGCAATGCAAGTTATATGTTGATCAGAACCGTTTCAATAAGGTTTTCGAAGAATTGATAAGGATCTAGTGGAATGATAAGCGTTAAAAAACGACATTTTTTATACCAACTTGGAGGGCTTACCTTCTATTCAATAGCCAATGCCGCTCGAGCTGGAATTACGCCACCCCAAAGTTTAGGTCCTTTCTATCCATCGCGATTTCCATTGGATAGCGATTCAGATCTTACATTTATAGAGGGCGAAAAAGGTAGCGCAGCCGGTCAAATTACAAATTTATATGGCCAAGTATTTTATATTGATGGTAGTCCTGTATCTGGTGCGAAAATAGAAATTTGGCAATGTGATGCCTATGGGGCTTATCATCATCCGAGGGATGGAGGTGGGATAGATCCTAATTTCCAGGGATACGGAAAGACCATCGCGGATGATGAAGGGCGATACCGTTTTAAGACTATTAAGCCAGTCGCCTACCCAGGACGCGCGCCGCACATTCATCTGCGCGTCTTAACGAGTTCAAAAGAGCTGACAACCCAAATCTATGTTCAAGGTAACCCTGAAAACCAAAATGATTTTCTTTTGAATTCTATCGCTGACAAGAGGGCGAGACGATCGCTCGTGATATCTTTTGAGAAGGACCCTATTGAAGATTCGAATGAATTAGTAGCTTTTTTTAACCCGGTGCTAGGCTGACAAAACTAGTGTAGTGGACTCTGGTATTGGCTTTTTCTTTCACCGCTCACTTGTCGATCAAGTAGCTGGGTGTTGTTCTTTTTGTTTTTATATAGTGAAACTATCAGCCAGTATGAAATGGTATTTTCAACAAAAGCATCCAGATTACCCAGAGGAAAAATTCAGATTATTGGGAGTGGCAGTTGTGATCAGAAATAAGAAATTTGGAGCGAATCATAAAATGATGAGTGTGATGGCTTTCATCGGGATTGTCGGGTGGATGATGTTGTTGGTTCCTGATCTACATTTTTTGTATAAATATTTAATACCTGCGCTTGGCATTGCTAAATACATCGCTTTTTTAATCATGGGGATTGCAATGTTTTTTTGTATGCCAATAGTACTGACTCGAAAAATTTTTAAGATATTGATGCCATCTCGCTGCCAGAGCCTGATTGAAAGGCTCGTGATGGGGCTCGCATGTGTTTTGTCTTTAGTCGTCTCTCGAAGCCTAATGTAAAGATTATCAAGAGATCTTGTGTGGTGAATTCCGGTAAACAAATCAATCCACTACCTTCACCGCTTGCTTACAAAACATTGGATAACTAAAGTATTTGTTAATGGACCAAACCTTGCCATTAAAGGGTTATGTTTCTTATCACAATTCGTGTTTTGGCTGGTGCTATAAAAAAACCTAAGTATGTTGTGGGTGGAGAATTAACGCATCATTGACCAAACTGAGAGTATCGCTACAGCTACTAAACAGATTGCCATGAAAATATTTATATTTTTTTGGGTGCTATGAGGCAGTTCTAATCGATTGACTTTGACTCCGGCGTAGAGCCAGAGTAAGTGTACGAATATCCAAATCAAATTCACCATTATTAGTTTTAGGGAGGTCTCTATTATTAAGCTGTCAGGATAAAAAGCGAAGCCGCTAAAAAGTGTCGTATTAACCGCATACGCTTTTGGGTTAATGAACTGAAGCGTTAAACCACTGATAAAACCCGGTCTAGGGGTATGAATAAAAGCGATTTTAGAGCCTGCGTAAGCAATTCTGAACGCGAGGTAGCAGAGATAGACGGTTGATGCGATTAACAATACTGTTCGGACAGTTGGGTCTGCCACCATGACCGCTGCAAGACCAGAAATCACTGCGAGACAAACAAGGTTGGTGCCAAAGAATAAACCACTAAGGTATTTAAGGCCTTGTCGCCACCCAAATGCAGCCCCGACACCAGCCAATGATAAAACACCTGGTCCAGGCGACATAATTAACAACGAAACCGCAAGTACAAACGTAATCATTTAAGACGATTTCTTATCGCAACGTATGAATAAGTCAGGATGTTCAATAGTTTATATAAGACACGATGGCGCACAGATCGCCAGATTGAAAAGTGTTAATTCTAGTCATATGCTTGTCAAGTTCGTTCTGCCGCTTCCCATGCAGCATAGGCAGCTGAAAGTTCGATTTTCAGCGCAGCGGTTCTTTTAAGTGTTTTTTCGACCCTGCTGGTTTCCGAATTATAAAACGCTGGATCAGAGATAAGTGCCTCTAAATCGGTTTGCTCCGTTTCTAAGGTATCGATGAGAGCGAGTGCCTCTTCGATTGCTTTTTTTTCTTTATAGGATCGGGATGGCTTTACGGTTTCCTTAACTTTGGCAGGAACTTTGGTTTTATCCTTATTATTTGCAGTCTGTGGACTAACGTCTACGTCGAGCAACTTGCCCCCATGTTGCACCCAGTCGCTGTAGCCACCTACGTATTCTTCCACATTGCCATCATTTTCGAACACCATGACTGAGGTGACAACATTGTCCATAAACTTTCGATCATGACTCACTAACAACACTGTGCCTTTGAAGTTAGAAAGAATGTCTTCAAGTAACTCTAGCGTTTCGATATCCAAGTCGTTAGTCGGCTCGTCTAGAACAAGAACATTCGCCGGTCGACTAAAAACTTTGGCAAGTATGGCCCGATTTTGTTCACCGCCAGACAATGCTTTCGCCGGTGTCCTCACTCTGTCTGGTGTAAAAAGAAAGTCGCCGAGATAACTGATAGCGTGCTTTCTTTTTCCGTCTATTTCGATGAATTCTTGCCCACCGCAAACATTGTCGATGAGGTTTTTCTCCATATCTAGGTGTTCGCGTAACTGATCGAAATACGCAACCTCTAATTTGCTACCGAGCTTAACTTCGCCCTCAGTTGGGGTAAGCTGGCCAAGGATTATTTTAATGAGTGTTGATTTGCCAGCTCCATTTGCACCTACGATACCGATACGATCGCCGCGCATAATTGAGGAGGAGAAGTCTTGGATGATTTTATGATCGCCAAAAGAATGACTGATGTCCTTTAATTCGGCCACAATTTTTCCAGAGCGTTCCGCACTATCAAGCTTGATATTAGCCTTGCCCTGTAGCTCTCTTCGTTCAGTTCGTTCTTTGCGCATGGATTCGAGTGCTCTTACACGGCCCTCATTTCGGGTGCGACGTGCCTTAATTCCTTGGCGTATCCAAACTTCTTCTTCGGCAAGCTTCTTATCGAAAAGTTTGTTGAGGCTTTGTTCAGCCGCAAACTGCTCCTCACGATATCGTAAAAAGCGATCGAAGCTTCCCTCAAACTGATAAAGCGAGCCGCGGTCGAGCTCAACAATTTTATTAGCTACATTTTGTAAAAAGCTTCGGTCGTGGGTGATCAACATGAGTGCACCCCGGTAGTCTAGAAGCTGCTTCTCTAGCCATTCGATAGCTGGGATATCAAGATGGTTTGTCGGTTCGTCTAGTAAAAGTAATTCTGGTTCACATACAAGAGCACGCGCCAATGCAACTCGTTTACGCCATCCACCAGAGAGTTCCGACATACGTTTTTCTTGTGGTAGTTGTAGTTGAGTAATTACAGTATCGACTTTTTGACTAAGGCTCCAACCGTCTTTCGCTTCCAGTTCTCCTTGTACTCGCTCGAGCTCATCGCTGTTGCTGATGTCATAATGAAATGTAAGGTGGTGATAACGCTTCAAGAGCGTACCAACCTCTGCGAGCCCGCCAGCGACAAAATCGTAAACTGTTTGTTCGTCGGCAATCGGGAGATTTTGTTCCAGCCACGCGACTTGAACTCCAGGTCTTAACCAACGCTCCCCCCCATCGGGATGGATAACGCCAGCAATCAGTTTCATTAACGTTGTTTTTCCTGCACCATTTCTTCCAAGTAATCCGATGCGCGCGCCGCGCTTGATTTGAAAATCAACTTCGTCTAAAAGTATATGCGTGCCGAAGTTAAGCGATAACTTGTCAAGTCTAATTAGGGGCATCGATGGGCATTCAAAGTGTTAGTGAGCTTGGGACGCATTCTATCCTTTCTGAGCTCTGTGCACAGCATACATTTGTTCTGTTAGCAGACTTGTTTCCAGCGTTTGATACTGAAAAATTTTGATTAGATTTTAAGGTTAAAAATTACGACTAGTAGAGCAGAGAATGATGAAGCTTATTTACTTTATCTATCTATTAAAAAGGGCGCGCGCGGCCTACAGTGTTTAGCACACTATTTGTGTGTACTGTAATTATTGTCAGAAAAGGGTTTCAGTTCACATGAAAATTTAGAGCTAAAGAAAGTTGAGTAATAGGCGCTGATACAAATTAAACAATAAACTACTGTGCACCTGACCAAATAGGACGTACACTTGATCGGCTAGTACTTCCCTGTATCGAGCCTACTGGCCTGCATGCCTCTATCCTCCTTATTGCGACCTTAGTTCCTTGCAAGCGAATAGAGTGTCTTATGACTCCTATTTTTTTCACTTCTCACTTGTTATGACGTTTGTTTTCGTCTAGCGAAACACTGCACTATTGGTCGGCGAGGTAGTGCGCACGAGGAATTTATGGCGTGATTTAAACGCATCTTTATTCATAGTTCTTATTGATAGGATCACCATGGCTACAAATAACAAAGAGGCACGAGAGTTCCAACCAGCCATTATTTCTTATGTAAATGACTTGCCCAATATTTGTTCACTTCTTGGGTTGGCCTGCACAATATTAGCGATTTATTTCAGCATTATTGGCGTTTACTACGCAGCAATGATTGGTATGGTTTGGGCTGTTGCCTTCGACTGGGCAGATGGACTTGTCGCTCGAAGAATGAAGGAGCGCACAGGTAGCGACCGAATCTTTGGCGGCCAACTCGATCTCGTAATAGACATTGTGAGCTATGGTGTCGCTCCGGCAATTCTTGTTCTTAGCTATGGTGAGTTCGCGCCTATATTTCTGCCTATTACTTTCATAATGCTTGCTGCCAGTGCTATACGATTAAGTTACTTCAGTACATTCGGCTTATCTGATGAGTCCAAATACACTGGATTGGCATTAGATAACAACAACATCGCACTCGTTTCAATATTTTTGCTCGAGGGTATTTTATCTTACGGAATATTCACATCAGTTCTGTATGTCAGCGCATTAGGTCTTGCTGTCTTGAACGTATCTCAAATCAAAACTCCAAAATTTTCTGGCAATTCAAGAAATGTTTACCTGCTTGCGCTTTATACACTTGCAATAACAGGTATTTACGGATGGAAACTTTTATAAAGGCACCAATGTCAAGAAAAAACCCCGTACTAGTAAATGTTTTTTCCTAATGGTAACAAGCACGTGATTGTATATACCGTGGGTACTTTTGATTTATTGCATGTGGGGCATATTGCTTTACTTGAATACTGTAAATCATTAGGCGATGTGCTGGCTGTTGGTGTCGCTTCAGATCGTGTCGTGAATTCCTACAAGCCCAATGTGCCTGTTATTCCTCTTGAGCAGCGAATGGAAATGCTAAAAGCGTTGACTTGTGTTGATATTGTACGTGCCTACGATGAGCTAGAGTATGTATCCGGTTGTAAAGCACTAAAAGTCGATATCTTCGTAATTGGCGAAGATTGGGGTAAGAAACCATACAATGTTGCAGTAGAGTCCTATCTGCAATCGGAGGGAAAACAGATCAAGCAAGTGCGTTATAGTCCACGCACTTCATCGAGTAGGATAAAAGAAAATGTTATGGCCCAATATTTTCTTACTGACCTAACTGAGAGGAAAGTGGACGGTGCTGATAATCTAAAGTAGACATTGAGGGAGGATTTCCCGGAAAGACAAAGTTTTTAGTTGTTTACATTGATTTCTTGTACAAACAAAATAATAGCGTTATAGGTTATTAATTCATATTACAAAAATACTTCTTTAGATTAATGAAAACATCGACGAGCTCACAACAGGTTGTGCTTCCGGAAGGAGAAAGTCGACCGCTGCTAGACCAGCGATTAACCTACCTTAGGTTAACTAGGAATAAGCGAGGACGAAGTAGTTTAATCATATGATTTGGGATTACTAGGGCAGAAGTGTCGGAATTAAGCGGTTTGACGATATTACCTATCTTTCTTTATCATAGGCGCTATTGTTAGTAGATATCACTGTGTTTTTTTAATTGGCTAAACTATGGTCGAATTTTTAAATTCCCGGTTTGCAACCTTTTAAAAATAAATCCTAATATATTTTATGAAGAGTAATTTTGTTCGATCTGTTTTTTGAAGTTTTATAACGAACTAACGAGGAGCAAGATTATGGCCTTAGAAATCATCGGTACGCCAATATCCAATTTTGTGAGAGCTGTGCGAATGGTAGCTGAAGAGAAGGGGGTGGTTTATAAAAATACGCCTGAGATGCCGCATTCAGATGCTATGAAATCACTTCACCCTTTGGGTCAGGTCCCCGTGATGAGGCATGATGGATTTCATCTTTTTGAGTCAATGGCTATAGCTCGCTACATTGATAATGTTTTTGACGGTCCTGCTTTGGTCCCTGCGAGCCCAGAGGCGGCGGCGAAAACAGTTCAATGGATATCTTTTGCTCAAACGTCAGTAGATCAGCTAATAGTGAGGCAATACTGCCTCGAATATTTATTCAATAAGGACGAGCACGGAAACGTAATTCGCGACAACATAGAGAAAGTATTGAATAAAGTTTCAAAAATGTTTCTCGTCCTAGATGAAGCAGTAAGTTCTGGTTACTTCGGCAGCGATGAGTTTTCTATGGCAGATTGTTTCCTAATGCCTATTATTTATTATGGCCAGATGTTTCCAGAGGGAAAAGCAGCGCTGGAATCAGCAAAAAATCTAAAAGTCTATTACGAGAAGTTAAGTCAACGCCCAAGTTTCATAAGTACTACGGCTTGAAAGTTTGGGACCTTCCTTCGGATGTCTTTTCAGTGACAATGAACGTAGTCTGTTCTGTGATTCTTGTGACAACACTACCCAGCTGGTGAGCTTTTTCTGCATCCTCCACCTCGGTACACCACTCGGCTTTATTTGATTACTGTGGTTGTCTCGTTCGCTGTAGCGTTCACGAAGATCATAGTAACGTGCTGTGCGAACTGCCACATGCCATTCTTGCGGCACGTCTTCAAATATGGACCGGTAACCGGATTACTGAGCATCTCTTTGAGGCTTACTGTGTCATCGAATAAGCAACGCTGTAAGTATCTTTCTACCTGCCGTTCCTTGTTTTCGGGTGCCCCGTTGGTATAGCTAATTTCTTTAATTTCGAGAGCTAAACCCATTTGGGTAAGCATTGTAATGATCTGTTCCGAACTAGAGTATGGCGCACCCACACCTCCTTTGAAACCAGAGAGATAGAGCTGAAAGAACTGTAAGTAGTGCGACTGCGTGCTTGCATGTGCTATGAAACCAGCGCCGCCGTTGACCGTCTTCCCATCGCGCCCCATTGCATCCACCATACGCTTAAGAGCTGTTTCCAATTCGTTATGGGGGATTGCATATAATGCATGCGTCGCCCAGACGATGTCGAAAGAGCCGGGATGACACTTGAGGTCCTGTAATGTCATTTCATATTCGGCACCAGCTCTGAAAGGCGAAGTCAACGCCTGCCGTGCTTCAGAGATTGAAAAACTCGATGGATCGAGAAGCGCATAATCAACAGGCTTAATCGCGGCGTTGGCGACGTTCGCGTGAGATGTAAGTGCCGCTGGAAACTTTCCGGATCCGCATGCAACGTCCAGAAGCCGCAAACAACGCGAGCCAACTGCCTCTTGTCTGGTTTCAAGCCAGGTTTTCCAATCGATTGCTTCAGCCAAATGTTGGTAGTCGACCGAGGCTAACGCATAAAAATCCTCCATCTCCGGCCTGCCGGCTTCACTCCAGTGATCGCAGCTACGTTCAAACGTATCGGCTACTTTAGCCATATTATTGTTCCTTTCGGTTGGTGTTTACCGGCTAGCAAATTGGATTAAGTTCACATCGTGGCACCAAGAAGATGTCCAATGCTCGATTTCGAGATAAGCGCGCTTAGACGACATTAGTTTAATCATACTATGTGGGTAATAATTCGGTAATTGACTAAGACTAATTACTATGAATCATAGTGGTGGAGACCGCAAGGCGCTGGTGGAAAATAAGAATATTGCAATTGGATTCATGTATGACAGGAGTAGTTTCATTATGATGAATCTCCTTGATATAAAGCATAGACGTTGCTCTACGTTGAATCCTACAGCTCTTAAAAGACTGCCTTGTTAGTCAATATCTAATCTCTCTTTCTTTTATTTCCCAAGCTTCTTATAGATGACGTAACCTTGCGAAGCCACTCCCCCGGGGTGTTTAGGGGTGGAATAAAGGGTACAAATTGGGTACACAGACATGTTACATGAGCCAAATCCTTAAATTTATAAACGATAGATTACAATATGATAAAAAAAGGGTGACGGATAGTTACGCAAGGAAGGAAATGATGCTTTCCTTCCTTGCGGTAGCTGGTTGAATGTCAGATACCTACTGATCTCAATTGCTAAATTTATATATGTCGTATGAAGCGAAACCACCCGTGCCCTCTGTTGGACCTTGCAATTCTCGACCTTTCAACGAAAATATATTGTTGTTAACCCAATTAAGGGATTCGTTAACAGTTTGCATTCTCATTGTTGCGTACCAGTACGCCATTCCATTACCAGGAGCCGTCATTACTTCGCCAGCCGATAATTTATCCCAGAAGGTTTCGGAAGGTACGATAACGAAGCTATAGTCGACGAGTATTTTTGAACCGTCATCAAGCTTAACGTGACACATCACATCATTCGTTAAGGTCCCAGTGGACTTGATGTAAAACTTCTCGCCGCAGAAATCTATAACGCCCTTAGTGTTTCCTATTTCTAGTGTTCCAGTTAGCATATTCGATCCGCTGTTCGCACTCGTCATGAAGATGCTATCCGGGGACCAGGTTAAGCTCAATGATCCGATTTTCTGAGTATCTAGGCTGTCGGACATGGCCGTTGAAGCGAACAGCATAATTCCAATTAAGAGACAATTACTTATTTTCATATTCAACCTTTCTTTTATAAGATTATTTTTTAATACCGTAAGGTGTGTTGTTTGAATGTTAATCATAATTATCTACACACAGTCGAATATATTTAACTACATAGTGTAGGAAAAAATCAAATCTTTTCGTTTTATGTCAGTTTCAATATAAAATGGCGTTATGAATGTGAAGGTTAAAGCTCGTGGGAGACCAAAGAAAATCGATCGAGATGCAGTGATTAGAATCGCTTTGAGTCTTTATTGGGAGCACGGTGTCGAAAATGTGTCAATGTCCCGCATTTCGCGTGAGGCTGAAACTCAGCGCGTGAGTTTGTATGACGAATTCGGTGGTGAGGAGGGGCTTATACAGGACTGTTTAGATCTTTACAGAGAAAGATTTAAAATGCCGTTGCTCAGCGGTATTGACGAATCAGCCGATTTACCATCGATCTTAAAGATTCTTTTTCATGGGCTGATATATGACGGTAACATTAATTGGGATGAAATAACTTTTACAATCACCGATTCGGAGGGTGGGATTATTCCGAGACCGAAATTTGCTAAGGGTTGTTTTTATCTACGAACAAAGTTTGCGGACAGCAAGCTAGCCGATTCGCATCGCGACTATATTCATCTTTACGATAGTGAGTTAGAGCGAAGGTTGACTTTATGTATTGAAACTGCAAAGGATAGCGGCAAGGCATACAAGCACCTGGACAGCAAGAAGACCTCTGAGTTTATAAATTCGCAAATGACCCTCATGCAAAGCATGCGTTCATCCGAAACTGCCGAAGAAAAAATGCTCAACATCTACGAATTCATTGTTTCTATGGTTATTCCAGAGGAGCACCGTATTTGACGGCGGAACGCCTTTTTTGTGCCAGCTAGGTAATATGTCGCCCATAAGTTTTTTTAACAAGTAATATCGTCAGGAGTTAAAATAAATTTACAAAATACCAATGTGAAGTAAATTATGGTTAATGCTCATGCTTCGGATAATAGATGGCCAAATTTTGAATAGCCACCTTTAAAGCATTACTTTCTGTTTTCGATGCATTTTGTTTAGCTTTCATTGCCGCCAAAATTACTGCGTGATGTTTACTTAATCTATCTAGGTAATCCTTTTGTGTAGGTTTTACACGTTGTGTCAAAAAATAGTTGGCAATGGTGTTTATTATTTTTTCAGCATGAATTTCTTTGTTATTTACCCAACGTACAAGCTGATTATAATTTTGAGTAATAGGCGTGGATTTTTGTTTTGAATCAATATCATTACTCAAAGTAATAATTTGGTTCGTAGCTTTCTCTACAGTTGAAGCATCTTCAAGCATAGATATATAACGGGCATGATCATCGTAAATACCACAGGGAATCTGACAATGCGAGTGGGCATGCTGACTAAAAATGAATAAGATAAATATAAAAACTGATGCGGGTATTTTAGTTAATAGTATGTTCATAGATATCTCCCATTAAATTAAAATATAAGGCCTCATGTTATTTTTTTTTCTCATGTTATTTTTTTTTGTAATTAAGATTGAAATTTTAAAAAATACTTTTATGCTAAACCTTAATTCATCTTACATTAAATGAGTAAAGCTCAAGTAATCCATAAGTTTGGCCCTCCCGAAGTTATGCAAGGGCAAGGATTGCCTATTTCTGATCAACAGACTGAAGGGGTATAAGCATGACGGTAGAAATAGAAAAGACAGACGATGTTTGGACCATAATTCATAATCGGCCTGAGGCCAGAAACGCAATGGATCCTGCCTCAGCGGACGCATTAGCAGACGCGTTTAACGATTTCAATACAAGCGATGCAAAAGTTGGCGTTCTGTATGGAGAGGGAGGTGCATTTTGTGCGGGATGGGATCTGAAATATGCTCAAAATTTAGGTGAAGGCAGTAGTGAGGAGCTACATAAGCTTGATTTTCCTATAGGCTCGTCTGAACCCCCAAGAGGTCCTCTAGGACCAACCCGACTGGAGCTTAGTAAACCCGTGATCGGGGCAATAGAGGGGCCTGCGGTTGCTGGCGGAATGGAACTTGCCCTTTGGTGCGACATAAGAATTATGGCTGAGGATTCTTATTTTGGCGTTTATTGCCGTCGTTGGGGTATACCGCTTCTTGATGGGGGAACAGTTCGCCTTCCTCGTCTTATTGGTCAAGGGAAGGCGCTTGAGATCGCTATGACCGGCCGTAAAGTCACGGCCCAAGAGTCACATCAAATAGGTTTATGCGAGAAAGTAGTTAAGTCCGGTACGACTCGAAAAGAGGCGGAGGCAATGGCGCGTGAAATAGCTCGGTTTCCCCAGGAGGCTGTATTAGCTGACCGCAGATCTATCATTGAAAGTAGGGGGCTAACTGTTCGCGATGCCATGAAGCTTGAATGGAAAAACGGAGTGGATGCTCATCCAAAAGAAGGCGCAGATGGCGCAGCTCGTTTTGCAGCTGGGGCAGGTCGGCACGGGAATTTTAAGGATATTTAATACAGACTTAAGTGACCTAAGCTACCTATAAATAACGATACCCTGCGTAGACCCCCCCGAGGGTGTTTAGATCTCATAGAAAAGACCTTTAGTCTACCTATTTAGATAATCAAAAAAAGGTGAGAACCTCAGAACAGCCTATGCCTTTGGAGGGACAAATTGATTGCTACATAACCGACATTTTGACTGCCTAAATGGATGGGCGTCGCCGATATGATCAAAACCCCTGGTTAACGTACCGTCAGCCTGTAACAATAAACCGCGGGAAAGATAAGTTTAAAAAGGTTTAAGTGTTAGAGCAGGTACACCAGGTACACCAGGTACACCAGTGCATACACCGCTTTGACAACAGAAATTACTAATAATAGAGCGGATTGATCTACATCTGGCTAGTTACTTTTCGCTTGATCAGCGAGAAAAATTTTTAGTTTAATGGTTTGCTTTCATCGCGACTTAAGCGTGTAAGTTAACCTTTACTATTAGATTTCGGTATGTTAATTTTTTAATGTGGGGACAGAATTTAACCTACAAATTAAGCATGATGACGTCAATATAGTAGCAATGCCTTTGGGATTGGTTGACTTAATGACATTAGTACCCATTGGTATGCAGTTAAGTAAATATGCGCTCAAGTAAAAATTATAAATATTAATTTTGGGGAGAACCAGCATTATGACTGAAAAGCAACGACCCTTTGGTGTATCGATGACAGAACGGGAGATGGAAGAATGTTTGCCTGCTGACGAAGCAGCGTTTCGTTCGCCCGTACCTACGCAAATTGTATCCAACGGTGAATACAATCCCTTGCCGCAAACGGCCAAGCAAAAGCAAGTGGAGTCGCTGATCAAGGGAACCGCTGATCAACAAGCCAAGCTTCACAACACTTCGCGTCGAAAATTTTTGGCATCAAGTTCCGGCATGGCAGCTGCTTTCTTGGCCATGAATCAGATTCACGGCAACCTGTTTGATGTGAATGCGGCCGAACTCAATCCGGACGCGGCAGGCGATCGCCGCGCCACTTATAAGGGTCAATTTATTTTTGATGACCAAACCCATTTTATCCGGGACGATTTTAAAGAGGAAGGCCTGCTGGGTCTGACCAAATGGGCTGAGGGTGCCGGTGTTAATCCCAATATCAACAGTGTACCGACTAATTTGTCCCGCTATAAAATGGACAACTACCTTAAAGAGATTTTCCTTGATAGTGACACTACGATTGCGCTGTTGTCTGGTGCTCCATTCGACGATCCTAACTGGTGGCTTTTGTCCAACGATGCGATCCAAAATGCTTGCCGAGCGGTGAATAAAATGGCAGGTAGTGTGCGCATGTTGGGTCATTCGGTCATTACGCCCAAGTACCCCAACTGGATGGATGAAGTTGACCGCGCCATCGAGGAATTAAAGCCTGTGTCATGGAAGTCCTACACTATCGGCGATCCCTTTGGCCCCTCTAAGTACGCTTGGCGCCTTGACGATGAAAAGCTCATGTATCCGTTCTATGAGAAAGCCATCAAGTCGGGCATCAATACAATTTGTATTCATAAAGGCCTCATGCCTTTGGATTATGAAAAAGCGTTTGCCGGCACCTGGGAAAGCGCTACTGTTAACGACCTAGGGCAGGCTGCTAAAGATTGGCCTGGGATGAACTTCGTCATCTACCACTCTGCACTGCGTCCTTGGTTAGCCGAAAAGCCGGATGTTGAAATGGCCCAGTTTGAAAAAGACGGCTATATCCAATGGTCTACCGATTTGGCACGTATTCCAGAGAAATATGGTGTCAATAATGTCTACGCAGAACTTGGTTCAGTTTTTGCTAGTACGGCTGTCACAAACCCACGCTTCTGCGCGGCCTTCCTTGGTCAGTTGGTCAACGAGATGGGGCCTGACCGTGTGGTTTGGGGTACTGACTCGGTCTGGTATGGCTCGCCACAGTGGCAAATCGAGGCCCTACGTCGCATTGAAATACCAGAAGACATGATGAAAAAGCAGGGTTGGAAGATCCCACTTGGTGATGGCCAAGGCGCTGTGAAAAACAAAATCTTTGGCGAAAATTCAGCCAAGCTTTACAATTTGGATGCACAAAAGATCGCGGCTGATGCCAAGGCATTTGACAACGACAAGATTGCCCAAATGAAGGCTGAATACCATGCCATGGGTGGTGATCGAAGCAATGCAGCCTACGGCTATATTGCCAAAGAGGGACGTGATAACGATAAAAGCTGACCCCTTTTTGTAGACTAACCAAAGCAGGCTGTGCGTACGTGCAGCCTGTTTGGTTTTTTAATTTCACATCACATCACATCACATCAGAAAGGACTCCCGTGAAAAAAACAATTTGGATGTTCTGTGCTTTTTTTGGAATGCTGCTGAGTAATGGACATGGACTCGCTGCTGAGGAGACCAAAACCCGTGTGGGAACCTGTGCCGATGCTCGCAGCCAACAAGAGTATTTTTGTGACATGACAAATGCCGCGAACGATTCTATGGTGGCTTTAGGTACTGCCTGTCGCAACGCGAAAATCAATGTCAAAGAAGCTTGTGAAGGCGTTGTTTTGCCAGACACGGAATACGAGTCCTGCGTCATGGAGCAAACCTGCTGAGCCTTTTGTTGTCGTAGTTATTTTATGTACAACCCCAACCAAGTCTGACTCGTTTGAAAGGCTTGGCTGGCTTTTTATTGAAAGTTCATATGCACCCTTTCTTTCACTGTCGCCAATGGGTGTTATGCGTAATAGCCTGTGGGGTATTGATAACGCTCGCGGCTACCGCCTTGCTGTCTGATGCTCAGGCCCAAATCACTCGATCAGCGCCTAAACCCATGCCCCCCCCAAGATGCTTATCTTCAGCCAGTGGTGGGTTTGAGCTACAGCCAACTTAGGCTTTTTCGAGAGGGCGAAAAGGAATTCAAAGTACCCTGGGTGGTTTTTCCTTTGCTTGGAGGCCACTGGGGCTTGGGTCCCACTTTCATTGCAGATGCATGTTCGGGCTGTCATATAAATGGTGGACGAGGCATAACCATTGACAACACCATCATCGTTCAACAATTACTTCGCTTGTCCATACCCGGAGAAGGTCCGCACGGCAGTCCCAATCCACATCCTAATTACGGCGATCAGATACAGGTTTTTGGGGTCAATGTGGGACTCAAAGAAAACCTCAAACCTGGTGAAGCCGAGGTTTATGTCGATTGGCAGGCCTCGCAAGTCGAATTGCCTGACGGTGAGATGGTTTCCATGCGTAAACCCATGATCCGGATCGAGAACCCAAACTTTGGTGCCATTGATGAAACCGTGATGACTTCATTGCGTAACACCCAGGTTGTCTTTGGCATGGGCTTTCTAGAGGCCGTACCTGAAGTCACATTATTGCGTGTGGCCGAGGGCCAAAAAAAACAAGGGCTCAATGGCCGACTCAACCGGGTGTATGACGACACTCTGAAAAAGACAGTAGTTGGCCGGTTTGGATGGAAAGCAAATCAGCCCTCTATTCGCCAGCAAATTGCGGTCGCCTTCATGGCGGATATCGGTGTGAATTCATCCTTGTACCCAGATGAAAATTGTCCAGAAATTCAAACTGTTTGTAGAGCCATGGCCCCTGGAAACCAGCCTGAGCTCTTGGATTACAACTTGGAACAGATGACTTTTTGGCATGCTGCCTTGGCACCGCCCCCTGCTCGTAACGCAGAAGCTGAAGAGGAAGTTCTAGGTGAGCAATTGTTTGAGCAAGCCAAATGCTCCGGCTGTCACATACCTGAGTTGACAACAGGTGAGTATCCTTTATTGCCTTTAATTGCATACCAAACATTCCGTGCCTTCACCGACTTGCTGCTACATGATATGGGTGAAGATTTGGCAGATGGGCGACCTGATTTCTTAGCAGGCCCACGCGACTGGCGAACCCCACCACTTTGGGGCATAGGATTGTCCGCTCAAGTCAACGGCAGTACCCATTTTTTGCACGATGGTCGGGCACGCAATGTCCAGGAGGCCATTTTGTGGCACGGTGGGGAAGCTAAGGCGTCTCGCGATTTGTTTGCCGCCATGCCAAAGGATGAGAGGAGCGCGCTCATCGCGTTTGTGAATTCATTATGAAAAAAAAAGGTTTGGTCATTTTGTGTTGGATAGGGCTGTTTTCAATTGCTCGAGCCGAATGGGTGCTTTATGGTGATAACGGAAAAGCAGCATTTTACTTCGATCCTACTACGGTACTGGTGCAAAATGATCGGGTTAGTGTTTGGGAAATGTTGGACTATAGTTTTCCGTTGAACAGAGTGCTGTCCAACAAATCGCATAAAGAATTCGATTGTCTAAACCTAACTTTTAGATATTTGTCAGGTGAGTTTTTTGATCAAAAAATGCTGCAAGGTGAGTTGATCAGTAAGAGTCAAGAGCCTGAAGAAGATTGGCGATCGGTAACTGAAGGCACACGCAACCATGAGTTGATGACTATGGTTTGTCCAAAATGGAGCTGATCACCTATCGCTATTGCTCTTTGTCTGTGCTCTATAACCTTGTTTAACTGTGCTGACATATGCCCGTCATGCTCTCATGATGGGCTAAAAGAAAATAGGTGACTTGGCAGTCTTTAGTGTTTACATTTGGATTTGTATTGAAATAAAGCTTGTTTTTGCTTTTTGGTCCGATTCATTTTTTTTAAGGAGAGAAAATGAGATCAATAGTTATTTTGACATTATTTATTTCAGTTTTAGTGACCGCTCAAGCTCAAGATAAAGATATTCGAGGCGGTACGTGTGAACAAACAAAAATGCAATATGACCACTACTGCAGCAAAAAAGGTGACCCCACTAAAGACGACATTTACTCGACGGCTAATATTGCTTGCAATAACGCTAAGCGAAATATGGCAGCTGCCTGCGATGGAAGCAGTGAGAAAGATATGCCGTACGGATTTGATCAAAATGGAACGCCTGTTGCAGATTCAATTTGAAAGAAAAGTGATTACTCGTTACTAGGTTCAAGCAAAGGCTTAACTTTAAAAATTTGCTTTTACCGATTTGCTGTGTTGTAGCTTGATGCGTGTGATCAACTATTCTTCTACTGGGCTTAGATCAGATCGAACTCTCGATCCGTAACGCGATCTTTCTAAATCGCAACTATTTTTGTATCTCTCAAGCTACCTATAAATAACGATACCCTGCGTAGACCCCCCCGGGGGTGTTTAGATCTCATAGAAAACACCTTTAGTCTACCTATTTAGATAATCAAAAAAAAGGTGAGAACCTCAGAGCAGTCTATGCCTCTGGAGGGAGCAAGCCGATTGCTGCATAACCGACCTTTAAACTGCCTGAGGTTCCCTAGGAAGAAGGGAAGAGTATTTAGATTAACTAGGTGATGTGGTTGTAAGAGGGCAGTGGTGTGGCAATTGAGTGATTTAAATGATGAGGTGTTCAAACCACGAAATAGCGATGAACATCCAGTTAATAACAATATGTTTTATTTTATGATAAGTTTACGTGATTAGTATCCACAAATAGATGCGAGGTGTTTAGATATGATCATTTTCAAACGAATTTTATTGTTATTAGGATTGATATCAATGGTTAGTCTAGCCGCTTGCGGCTCTTCTCAGAGCGATTTGAGTCAACAAGATAAGATTGAGCGTTTACTTGAAGGAACTTATGAGTTGTCCGGTTGGAATGACGGGGACGATCAGTATGCTCCGCCGACCGTTAAGGGCCGAATTACTTTCTATGACGGAACAGTAGTTTTCATACTTCACAATAATATCGATGCAGAAAAGCAGACCACCCTTGCTTGGATGGGAGAATATCAATTGGAGGGTGATACGTTCGGACTTCGATATATTAACGCCTCAACTTTTAAACTTGAAAATGGAACCATTAATGAGACGAATCAAGTTCCTTGGACAGAATTCAGGAAGTACGAAGTCGCGGTACTAACGGATAACATGCTTAAATTGGAGACTAACGGTGGAACGCAGGTTCTTGAGTTTAGTACAGATCAGTTGATTTATACCGATTTTGCACCAGCCAATCTTGGCTCTGGCAGTGGTTTTGCGAATCGTATTTGGAATCGTATTTCGGATAAGCCTCAATCGGTCTTTTAAAGACGTCTTAATTGACGCCTTTTTTGTATCTCCCAAGCTACCTATAGATAACGCAACCGTGTGTAGACCCTCCCCCCCGGGGGATAAGGGGTGGAAGAAAAAGGCTTTGACATTAAGATATTCTTAACCTATGACACACAATATCGAGATAAATAAAATGAACGCTATTAGCTTTTACAGAATGGCATTTGAAGGTAAACCTAGAAAAGCCGTAGAGAGGTACGTTGGAGATGAATATATTCAACACAATCCCAGCGTTCGAGATGGGAAGGAGGGTTTTATTGATTACTTTGAGCAAATGCACAGGGAGTATGAAAGCAAGCGGATAGAATTTTTGCGGGCAGTTTCAGAAGGTGATCTCGTTGCTTTACATACCCGTCAAATTTGGCCTGATAAAGAAGAGTACGTAACTATGGATTTCTTTCGATTCGGTGATAACGGTAAAATTATTGAGCATTGGGACTCGATACAAAGCGTTCCTAAGGAATCGATGAACACCAATACTATGTTTTAATTCTTATAACTAATCGAGATTCCAACATAATTTTTTTATATCGCCCAAGCTACCTATAGATAAAGTAACCCTGTGTAGACCCTCCCGAAGTTATGCAATGGCAAGAATTGCCTATTTCTGATCCTGGAATTGATGAAGTTTCTTACTCCTTTGGAACCGAAATGTTTATTCAATAAAATCCAAAGTTAATACAAGGCTTGGAGGAAACGGGTTCGAACATTCTCAGATCGACGCGCAAACTACAAGTAAAACTTACCCCAATACTGGCGACAGCCACCTAAAGTTTTCTTCCTCACCCTCTTGACGTAGTTGGCTATACGTAGCCACTTGATCTTCACCGATATTCCCAAGCATAAAGTAACGGGCGTCCGGATGGGCAAAATAAAATCCACTAACAGATGAAGTTGGCCACATTGCGAGACTATCGGTTAACGATATTTTCGTTTCAGTCTCAACATCCAGTAGATCCCAAAGCGTACGTTTCTCTCGATGATCAGGACACGAAGGATAACCTGGAGCGGGACGTATTCCCCGGTACCTTTCACGAATGAGATCTTCATTGCCTAACTTTTCTCCCGTGTCATAACCCCAATATTCAGTACGTACCCGTTGATGCAGGTGCTCCGCAAAACTCTCGGCAAAACGATCCGCCAAGACCTTCAATAAAATAGCTCGATAATCATCGTGTTCCGCCTCATAACGCTTTACATGTTGCTCAATTCCATGCCCAGTCGTCACCGCAAAGCCACCAATATAATCAAGGGTTCCAGCATTCCTTGGAGCAATAAAATCGGATAAGCATAACTGTGGTTTACCATCAGGTAGTGGCCTCTGCTGTCTCAACCAATGGGTGCGTGCAATCTCTCGACCATGGTTATCAGGGTCAAGAATAACGATACTGTTACCCTCTGAATACGCTGGAAAACAGCCAAAAACAGCATCCGCTCTCAGCCACTTCTCATCAATAATTTGCGTCAACATTGACTGCGCGTCTTTGAAGAGTTTACGAGCTTCTGGGCCTTTCCTTGGATCATTCAAAATCTCCGGAAACTTCCCACTAAATTCCCACGCATTAAAAAAAGGCATCCAATCAATTGTTTCTACCAAACTTTCAAGTGGATAGTCTCGCAACACCTGCTTACCTAACACCTTGGGCACAGCTATGCTACCTGCATCAAAGACTAATGACTCCGCCCTAGCGTTTGCATCGGATATTGACAAGATTTTTTTCGTCTTACGACCAGAGTGAACCTGCCGTTTACGATCGTGCTCTACCTTTATCTCTTCGTAGAAATCTTCTCGATGGTCACCCAACAGTTTTGATGCCACACCAACCGCTCTACTTGCATCTTTTACATAGAGCACGGTTTGTGAATAAGCTGGGTCAATCTTAACTGACGTATGCGCAGGGCTTGTTGTTGCTCCACCAATTAATAAAGGGACGTTAAAATTTTGCCTCTCCATCTCTGAAGCAACCGTTACCATTTCGTCGAGCGATGGGGTTATTAGGCCAGACAACCCAATGATATCCGCATTATATTCAAGCGCCGCATCTAATATTTTCTGCGCAGGGACCATTACGCCGAGATCAATCACTTTATAGTTGTTACATTGAAGGACGACACCTACAATATTCTTACCGATATCGTGCACGTCGCCCTTTACCGTGGCCATGATGATGACGCCATGCTCTCGGCTAGTATCTCCAGTCGCCGCTTTCTCCTCCTCGATAAAGGGAATCAAATGTGCAACCGCTTTCTTCATAACTCGAGCAGACTTAACTACCTGCGGTAAGAACATTTTACCTGCACCAAACAAATCTCCGACAGTATTCATTCCGTCCATGAGGGGACCTTCGATAACGTGTAACGGCCGAGTGGCTTTCAATCGAGCCTCTTCGGTATCCTCGACAACATAGGCGTCAATTCCTTTCACCAACGCATAAGATAATCGCTCCTCACATGAGGTGCTGCGCCACTCCGCAATCGTATCGTCTTCTATCACTTTTCCGAGGTTAAAGCGAGGCGCCGCATCAACTAGTCGTTCGGTCGCATCGTTACGACGATTAAGAATGACATCTTCGACTAATTCGCGTAACTCCATATCAATATCTTCATAGATTGCCAATTGCCCTGCATTAACAATCCCCATGGAGAGACCTTGGCGGATGGCATAAAACAAAAATACCGAATGCATAGCTTCTCGCACAGAATTATTGCCTCGGAATGAGAACGATACATTTGAAATACCGCCGGAAATATAACTGTAAGGGCAATGCGTACGTATATCATGACAAGCCGCTATAAAATCTTGCGCGTATCCATTATGTTCCTCTATGCCTGTCGCGACAGCAAACACATTAGGATCAAAAATAATATCTTCGGGCGGAAAATTAATTTCATCAGTCAACAACCGATATGACCTCTCACAGATTTCTTTTTTTCGACGTTGGGTATCAGCTTGGCCTTGCTCATCAAAAGCCATGACAATGACTGCGAACCCATAACGACGGACCTTTCGTGCCTGTTCTAGAAACTGCTCTTCACCTTCTTTCAATGAAATCGAGTTGATGATGCCTTTACCTTGTACACATTGCATGCCCGCTTCCAGCACATCCCACTTCGATGAATCAATCATCACAGGCACACGAGAAATATCCGGCTCAGAGGCAATCAAATTAAGAAAAGTGATCATGGCCGATTTCGAATCAAGCATGCCTTCATCCATATTGATATCAATAATCTGCGCACCATTTTCAACTTGTTGTCTCGCAACTGTTAATGCATCATCGAGCTGGTTATTGAGAACTAACCGCTTGAACACAGCAGAACCAGTCACATTCGTTCGTTCGCCGACATTAATAAAACCAGTCGTCTTGTCAGCAATGAAGGGTTCGAGCCCGCTTAATCTCATCAATGGTTCAAAGTCAGGAACAATACGTGGGGAAGCTCCTCCGACCTGCTCTGCAATTAACCGAACATGTTCAGGCGTCGTACCACAACAACCTCCTACAACATTCACCAATCCACTTTGTGCGTACTCAGCGACAATCTCAGCCATCTCCTCTGGACTTAAATCGTATTCGCCAAATTGATTAGGCAAACCCGCGTTCGGATGTGCGGATACAAATGTGTCCGCGACACGAGATAAATCTGCTAAAAACTGACGTAGTTCTATTGGTCCAAGCGCGCAATTTAAACCAATCGTCAGTGGTCTGGCGTGACGAACCGCAAACCAAAAAGCCTCCGTTGTTTGCCCCGACAAAGTTCGACCTGATGCATCAGTAATCGTGCCAGAAATCATAATTCGTATCGGTATACCGGATTCCTCCGCAACCACATCTATTGCATAAAGAGCAGCTTTTGCATTTAACGTGTCGAATATGGTTTCAACTAAAATTAGGTCTGACCCGCCCTTCATGAGAGCACGTGTTGCCTCGGTATATGTGTCAACTAGCTCAGCGTAAGTAATATTACGTGCGCCGGGATCGTCCACATTAGGGCTAATTGAACAAGTTCGATTTGTTGGGCCCAAAACACCTGCCACAAGCACAGGACGTCCGATGCACTCATCGGCGACTTTCCTAGCAAGTCTCGCCGCCTCTATATTGAGCTCGTAAACAAGGTCTTCCATACCGTAATCCGCCATAGAGGGAGCGTTGGCGTTAAAAGTGTTTGTTTCGATAATACTTGCACCAGCATCTACATAAGCCCCGTGTATTGATGCGATCAGTCCAGGCTGAGTCAAGGTCAATAGGTCATTATTACCTTTGAGATCTTGCTCATATTCAGCAAAACGACTTCCTCGATAATCGCTTTCCGTTAATTCAGCACCCTGAATCATGGTGCCCATTCCTCCATCGAGAATAATTATTTCATTGGGCAAGGTGTCTAAGAGCCATTTAATACGTTCAATCCGATTCATTTGCTACCTCGAACACCAATTGCATGACAGACTGTAAAGCTAAGCTCAGCACGATTTAAAGTGTAAAAATGAAAGTCACGAACACCTTCCCGACCTAGCGCCTCGACTTGCGAGACAGCCACATGAGCCGCAATGTGTTGCCTTGTCGTGACATCGTCATCTAATCCGTAAAACAAATCAGCCAAGCTCGACGGTAACGATACTCCGCAAGAACCCGCAAAACGAATCAGTGTTTTGTAATTAGTTACCGGCAAAATACCAGGTATCAACTCTACCTTTATACCGGCAGATTCCACCCGGTCACGAAATTTTAGGAATATAGTATCGTCAAAAAAGAACTGAGTTATTGCACATTTAGCACCTGCGTCAACTTTACGTCTTAAACTGTCTAGATCTGCTTCTTCGGAGAGCGCCTGGGGGTGAGTTTCTGGATAGGCTCCTACAACCAAATCAAAAGGATGCTTCTCAAGCAGCCCCTCCACCAAGTCAGAGCCAAAAGCATACCCATCCTTATGGGGCACATAATCCGCCTCCGCCCCTCCCTCAGGATCTCCCCTGAGCGCCACGAGCTTACGAACCCCTAGGTGCCAATACTTGTCAGCCAAACTATCGACATCCTGGCGAGATGCGCCAACGCATGTCAAATGTGGTACCGCGTTTAGAGTGGTGTCAGTCAAAATACGTTTGATGACTCGATGTGTTCGTTCACGCGTAGAGCCATCAGCTCCATAAGTTACGGAAACGAACTTAGGGTCAAGTGGCGCTAGTCGCTTAACGGTCTTCCAAAGACTCAATTCGGCGTCATCTGAATTTGGTGGAAAAAACTCAAAGGAGACACGAGGTTCCTTATTTTTAGCTTCCTGAGTTACGTTCATAGAATTTCCTTCTGTCGATCTTAGTTGCGAAATCTGCGATTCAAAATATCAATCACGAAAAGAAAAAAACTTATACGTGCTTGCAGTCGCGATTGATCAAGTCAACAACGCCTTTTTGACGTCCAGATTGAACTTGCAAATTTGTGGAGATTTTGCTTCGTTTACGATAAGTAATAAAGATCTTTACCTAAACAAGATTTGAAAGATCGTCTGAAACAGCGACCCGAGTAATCGAGAGTGAAAAGAGTTACTTTTTTTCAGATTCGCTAACTACAAAACCTATTGGTGCCTTCATAATTCAAAACACGATGTTACTCGCATCCTCAGGCATTAAGGAGTTAGTACTTAAATCTTTTAGGTATAAGTTTAGATCAAAAAAATATTAGTTAGCACTATAGCTATCCCGCAAAATTACACCGTGATTACAATATGACGAGAGTTACTCAGAGGGTAAGAGTCACTTCAACGATGATGAGGACAATGATTTAAACGAAGCTTTGCGTTCCAGGGACAAGGATTGGAACGTTGCCTGTGGCGTTTATCCAGACCTCAGGACTATATTTAATCGCCTAGGTGCTATATCTAGTAAGCTGTCTGCTGCTTACAAAATCGTCATGCTAGATACTAAAAATTTTTCTGATAGAAATTCTATCGCTATCAATTTAGAGAAGAAGTTTTTGGAGAGTTATTTCGGTAGTGATCCTCGTATCATTCAGTTTGCGAAGGCTCTAATAATAGAGAAAAAAAGAGATGCTGCTAAATCGTTAAATGAATATGTTCGGGTCATTGGGGTTGAAAATAGTCAGCAAGTAAGTGCCATTATCAATAAAGTGAGAATGGAGTTTTATCTACCTCAAACATTCGGAATGGGGATATCAAAGGAAGAGATTGGTCCAGACCAAAGTGGATCTTTAGGTTTGGTGATTTGTGTCATTGCCGTCCTGATTTTTGCGTATATGGCGTTCATGAGTATCAGATAGAGCTGTACCACTTGTGCATCTAAGCTCCGCATCTGTGATAGGTAATTTTTAGGGTTCCAGTTTATCTTTTTTGTATCTCCCAAGCCACTTATAGATAACCTTACCCTGTGTAGACCCTCCCCCGGGGTGTTTAGGGGTGGAATAAAGGGTACTAAACTGGTTACACAGACATGTTACACAAGCCAAAATTGTTGACTTTACAACCTAGGGTAGGTCATTTCTCTTAGCTGAATAGATTGTTGGGATTTACCACTTTTTGATTATTGGTTACACTATTTATTTTGATCAGTATGTGCGCTACCTAAATACAGAAACAGATTCTGATATTTTAAATTTCGATACGAACACTCGCGACGCTAACTTAGCATTTGCTTGGATATTGTAGGAGCGCATAAGCAAATGACTTATCTTGCTCAAAAAACGAAAGATTTTTTTCTTGTCCTGTTTCTAACTTGCTTGATGTTAAGCCAAGCGATGGCGGCGGATAAGATAGGCGCAATTGCAGCAGTTATTGGTAAGGTTACTATTGAGCGCGACGGGGAGATAATCAGCGTCAAGCCAGGCTCTCCAGTTTTTGAGAACGATAAAATCATGACTGGTGGTTCCAGTCGTGCTCAAGTGCTGTTGATGGATCAAACGGCGATCAATGTTGGCCAAAAGGCCGAGATTGTTTTGGATAAGTTTGTCTTCAACAGTGACGACGATGAGGTGGCGTTAAAGGTCACCAAAGGTACGTTTAAATTCATTTCCGGTAAGGTCGCGACTAAAAACCCTGAGAAAGTGAATGTTGAAACACCAGTGGCAACCATTGGGGTTCGTGGTACGGAGTTTGTGGGCCAGATTAGCGCCTCTGATTCAACGATTGCGTTGTTGGATGGAAAAATATTAGTTGCGAATGATTTATCGACGCAGTTTGTGACGAATCCTGGTTTTGGTGTCACGATTGATGCAGCTGGAGTTATCAGCACGCCCGTGAAAATCCCACAAGCGCAATTGGAGGCGGTGTTAAATTCTGTTTCGACGGATCGAGAAGCGCTTTTAGAAGAGGATATTGAAGGCGGTCTAGACCCAGAGGGTGGCCCGGACGATGAAGGTGGCTCGGGACCTGATGATGAAGGCGGCCCTGGACCTGATGATGAAGGTGGACCTGGACCCGATGACGAATTTAGGTCTGGACCTGACGGAGAGTTTGGACCTGGATCCGACGGTGGATTTGGACCCGGTCCTAATGGTGATCTTGACCCAGGAGCCGAGTTTGACCCGCTTGGACCAGGACCAGAACCAGAAGCAGCAATCGCGCCAATCTACTCAACTGCACTCGCATTGTTTGACGAGTTTGAACCAGGATCAGGAGGCCCTTCACCCATTGATTTGTCCTATGCGAGTGATCTAAATATGGCACCTCAGGGCGCATTCATATTTTATGAGGATCTTTTTGGAGGAGATGGCGCGCGCGATCCATTCTCCTCAGTTTTTCCTGGCTCCGGTCAATTCGAACCCGACGAAAACTTTGACCAGTTTGGATCAGGACTTGGTGAGCCAGACGACATCGCTGGTGTTGCAGACATTATTCAAGACGGTCAATTTTTAGAGCTCCAACAGGGTGAAGAATTTATAACCTTATTCAATGAGGTTTTCGGAGTTGATTTCGATGAATTTTCCGCAGGAGGCATTCCCATATTGCCGTTGAGCGTAACTCTTCAGCGATTTACGATAAATGAGGGTTTACCTTCACAGCTTATCGCTGTTCGTACGGGGCTTGCACAAGGACCGACAACAATTACCTTGAGTTCTGGTGTTGGAGACGATTCTGATCTGTTCAGTATTGACTCAGGTACTGGGGAAATTACATTCGCGAGTATCACGCCTGCCAACGCCTTTAACTTTGAAAATCCGCAGGATGGCGGAAATGATAATATTTTTGACATAACGCTCTCGATCACTGACGGTGTTAGTACAGCTGCTCGGGCTCTCAGATTTGGGATTGTAGATTTGCCTGTGTTGACGGCCAGTGATTTCCA
>JAOEKQ010000001.1 GCA_028379895.1 Burkholderiales bacterium | reverse complement strand
CATTTTAATCAATTTTAAGGTTTAGGAGAATAATAATGGCATCACCCTCTGATGTACTCAAGATGATCGCTGACAATGATGTCAAATTTGTCGATCTTCGTTTTACGGATACTCGCGGCAAAGAACAGCATGTTTCAGTACCTACCCGGGAGTTCGACACAAGCAAATTTGAAGATGGACACGCCTTTGATGGCTCATCAATTTCAGGTTGGAAAGGAATTCAAGCGTCCGATATGCTTCTTGTACCAGATCCGGACTCAGCTCGTATAGACCCTTTCACAGAAGAACCCGTTTTAAATATCAGCTGTGATGTTATTGAACCCTCCGATGGTAAAGGCTATGACCGTGATCCGAGATCAATTGCTAAAAGAGCAGAGGCTTACTTGCAATCCACTGGCATCGGAGACACCGCGTATTTCGGACCAGAACCAGAATTTTTTGTCTTTGACAGTATTACGTGGGATGTTGGTGCTGGCGGAAGCTTTGTCAAAATAAATTCGGAAGAGGCTCCATGGTCCTCTGGAATCGAGATGGAAGGCGGCAATCTCGGGCATCGCCCAAGAACCAAAGGTGGTTATTTTCCTGTTCCACCCGTAGATTCGTTACAAGATCTACGAAATGCCATTTGCATGGCGCTAGAAGCTCAAGGCGTGGAAGTAGAAGTACATCACCATGAAGTTGCTGCAGCCGGTCAATGCGAAATCGGAACCAAATTTAATACATTAGTTAAAAGAGCCGATTGGACCCAAATATTAAAATACACAATCTGGAATACTGCCCATTCATATGGCAAGACCGCGACATTCATGCCAAAACCAGTAGTCGGTGACAATGGTACAGGAATGCACGTGCACCAATCAGTCTGGAAAGACGGAAAAAACTTGTTTGCTGGTGACGAATATGCCGGTCTCTCAGAAACCGCTTTGTATTACATCGGCGGAATCATCAAACATGCTCAGGCCCTTAACGCAATTACAAATCCAAGTACGAATTCATATAAACGCTTAGTCCCTGGATTTGAAGCACCTGTTAATTTAGCTTACTCAGCCCGTAATCGCTCTGCATCTATTCGGATTCCGCATGTCGCAAACGACAAAGGGCGAAGAATTGAAACTCGCTTTCCGGACGCAATGGCTAACCCGTACTTAGCGTTTTCTGCACTGCTTATGGCGGGTCTTGACGGAATAGAGAACAAGATTCACCCAGGCGGACCAGTTGACCAAGATCTTTATACAATGAGTCCGGAAGAGCTCTCAAAAATCCCGACAGTCTGCGGATCACTTGAGCAAGCACTAAAAGCACTAAGCGCTGATCGAGAGTTTCTCACCAAAGGTGGCGTCATGTCAGATGAGATGATAGATGCATACATTGACCTAAAGATGGATGAAGTCAACCGCTTCAACATGACGACCCATCCAGTCGAGTTTGATATGTATTACAGCTCCTAAACATTAGCGCGATAAAAGCTGCGGCTAAAAAAGTCGCAGCTTTTTCTCTTGGGTAATTTAATCAATCAAACCAAATAAACACACCTGAAAAATTAGGCGCGTATCTAAAATGAACGCAATTAAAGAATTTACCGACTTTCCCGGATTAGAAATGCTGTCCTCAGCAGTTGTCTTAATTGATCGACACAACTGCATCAGCTACATAAATCCTGCTGCTGAGCATCTATTTGATGTTAGCCGAAAAAGTGCGAAAGGCACTTCATTAAAAAAACTTTTCGTTAATCCAAGTGCAATGCTTATAGGCTTAGAGCATGCTAGACGTCATCGATGCAGCTATATCCAACACGAAATTCCGTTTCAAATTCACGATTACAAAAAAATAGAGCTTTCATTTACAGTAACTCCAGTGGGAGATATAAGCGACCATGATTTTTTGATTGAATTTTCTTGCCCCTCACAACAAACAAAAATTGCACGCGAACAACGGATTATCTCGGAAACAAACCATAGTAGGGAGCTAATCAGAAATCTAGCGCACGAAATAAAAAACCCACTCGGAGCACTTCGAGGTGCCGCGCAACTACTTGATCGCGAGTTAGACAAAGAGGAACTACACGAATATACGTCGGTGATTATCAAGGAAGCTGACCGGTTAAAAGACTTACTTGACCGATTATTGACACCACATAAAATTCCGCAAATGGTTAACTTCAATATCCATGAAGTTCTCGAACGGATACGCTCGGTCGTACTCGCTGAATTCTCATCCGGCTTGAGAATAGATCGAGACTATGATTTAAGTCTCCCCGACATGGTGGGTGATAAACAACAGATAACTCAAGCTTTTTTGAATGTGGCACGAAATGCAGCTCAGGCACTTTGTGGAAAAGGGCTAATCAAAATCCGAACAAGAGTTGCACGACGTATCACCTTAGCAAATCAATTCTTTAAATTAGGACTGCTCATAGAGGTGTCCGACAATGGACCAGGGATACCAGAATCGTTAATAGACAAAATATTTTTTCCTCTTGTCTCTGGGAAAAACGACGGTAGTGGATTAGGCCTGTCTTTGTCTCAAACCTTTATCAGTCATCACAATGGAACAATAGATGTCGAATCACAACCCGGGAATACATGTTTCACGGTACTCATTCCGATCCAATCGACGCACCAATCAGGAGGGGACGTAAATGGCTAAGGTTTGGATCGTAGATGATGATCAATCTATTCGATGGGTCTTCGAAAAAACATTAATTCGCGAAAATATTGATTTCCGATTATTTTCATCTGCTGAGGAAGCAAGTGCTGCGCTAATGGAGGAGAAACCTTCAGTTGTTGTTAGCGATATAAGAATGAGCGGCAATAGCGGGTTGGACCTTCTAAGTGAAATTAATGAAAAATTTCCAAAGGTCCCAACAATTATTATGACAGCGCATTCTGATCTCGATAGTGCAGTTGCCGCTTTCCAAAGAGGGGCCTTCGAGTATTTAGCAAAGCCATTTGACATTGATGCCGCGGTCGAACTTATCCAACGAGCAATTAAAAAAAGTGATGAGCAAACCACAAATACGGATAACTCTGAAAATCCGAATGGTTTACTGGGTCAAGCGAAATCGATGCAAGAGGTTTTCCGAATAATCGGGCGTCTGTCACAAACAGATGCAACCGTGCTCATCACAGGGGAATCAGGTACTGGAAAAGAGCTAATCGCTCAGGCACTTCATCAGCACAGTCAACGCAGCGGTAAACCCTTCGTCGCTATAAATACTGCATCAATCCCCAAAGAATTACTTGAATCAGAGTTATTTGGACACGAGCGCGGCTCATTCACAGGCGCACAAACAACGAGAAAAGGCCGGTTCGAACAAGCCGCAGGTGGCACCCTATTTCTTGACGAGATAGGCGATATGCCCGCAGAACTGCAAACGCGATTACTCCGCGTTTTATCTGACGGTCATTACTATCGCGTTGGTGGTCATGATCCCCTTAAAGCAAACGTAAGAGTACTCGCAGCCACACACCAAGATTTAGAACAAAGAGTTGATGAAGGCTTGTTTCGTGAGGACCTTTTTCACCGGCTCAATGTCATTCGAATAAAAGTCCCGCCACTTAGAGAACGCAGCGAGGATATTTCACTACTCGCAGATTTTTTCTTAGAAAAAAATGCGGCAAAACTAAATGCCCAACGAAAATATTTTACAAAAGAAGCGCTTAGTTACCTCCAAACTAAATCATGGCATGGTAACGTCCGTCAACTAGAAAACCTCTGTCACTGGGTGACGATTATGGCACCAGGCGCATCCGTAGACGTTTCTGATCTCCCTAAAGATTTTAAACACGAGATCGACAAATCAACAGATCCAGACGAGGGATGGCATCAATTGCTTAGCAAAGAAGTTGATCAGCTATTGCAAAGCGGCAGTACGGGCTTATACGAGGGATTGACGCAAACTTTTGAAAAAGCGCTGATATCGAGGGCTCTAACGTTTACCGCTGGACGAAAAATAGAGGCGGCAAATTTGCTCGGCATAGGACGGAATACTATTGCTCGTAAAATATCGGAACTGAATCTCTCGCTAGGCAAAAAGTAATTCCAAATTAATTATAGTTTCGGAGCCATATAGTTTCATCAATGGATAATTGCCATGACAGGAGCGTGATCGGAGGGACGCTCCATTTTACGAAAAGATTTAAGCACTTCAACTGATACGCATTGATCACGCAACCCGACTGACATTAAAATATGATCAATCCTTAAGCCAAGCTTCCGCCTAAATGCGTTCATCCGGTAATCCCACCAAGTAAATCTTTCCAAGTCATCAAGGAATTCATCTAGGCTGTCACATAATCCAATTTCTAGCAGCTCTTCATATAAATCTCTCTCTTGCTTTGTGCATAACACCTTGTCACGAAAAGCATCAGCGTCGTAAACATCAGCATCTTTTGGAGCGATATTGAAGTCACCCAAAACCACAATCCTATTATGTTGTCTGACTTCAGCAAGAACAAAATCAACAAAAGCCCTTAACCAATTAAGTTTATATTGATATTTTTGAGACTCAATTGAGTCTCCATTAGGAACGTAGGCATTAATTACTCGTAAGCCGTCAATGCTTGTTGCCGCGATTACCCGAGCTTGCTCATCTTGTAAACCAGGAATGCCTACCTGGACATCGAACATTTTTTCGCGTGAGAGAATGGCCACACCGTTATACGTCTTCTGTCCATGGTAAACAACAGAATAACCCAGATTTTTTATATCCTCTTTGAGAAAATTTTTATCCTCAGTCTTAGTTTCTTGCAAACAAACAAAATCAGGTGTGTGCTCCTTGAGCAAGACCTCTAAATGAGGAAATCTTACTTTTAAAGAATTTACATTCCATGTCACTATTCGCATTTCGCTAACCTTGTAGTCATTTGCATCAACGGACTAAATCGAAATTACAATGACACTTAAGCCGGTGATCTAGCGTGCTCAGATAGCCCAGTATGCTGCAATAGTGCATCGATTTTTGGCTCCCTTCCTCGAAAGCTGATGAAATTCTCAAGAGAGGGTCTAAGTCCTCCTTTTGAAATCACCTCCTCTAGGAACTTGGTACCGATCTCCTCCAGAGACATCACATTCTCTTGAGACATACCGAAAGCATCTGCGGATAAAACTTCGGCCCACTTGTAGCTGTAATATCCAGCAGCGTAGCCGCCAGCAAATATATGAGAAAAACTATGCGGGAACCGATTGTACTCAGGGACCGGAATTACTGAGAGGTCCTTACGCAAGTCCTCAAGAATACTCATCACTCCATCGAGGTTCTCTGCAGGGGTGTCTAGATGCACAAGTAAATCGAAGACAGAGAATTCTACTTGTCTAAGCGTCTGTATTCCGCTCATGAAATTTTTCGCCTCAACCATCTTCTCAAACAGCTCCTCTGGCATGTGTCCAAGCCCCGAAGCATCGCTCGATATTTTTTTAATAATGCTCCAATCCCAACAAAAATTTTCCATAAATTGACTAGGTAACTCTACCGCGTCCCATTCCACACCATTGATGCCGGATATACCCAGCTCATCAATTTTTGTCATCAAGTGATGCATGACATGTCCGCACTCGTGAAATAATGTCTCTACCTCGTTATGACTGAGATAAGCATCAGGCGAACCTTCCGTCGCCGACGGAAAATTACAAACCAGATACGCCACAGGAAGCTGCGTATGACGATCTGTCTTCCACCTCCCTACTGCGTCGTCCATCCATGCTCCGGAACGCTTGCCATCTCTTGCAAACAAGTCCATATAAAAATAACCAATTAAATGATCCGCGCGATCCTTCAATTCATATAACTTTACGCTAGGATTCCACAGCTCCCCTTGCTTCTCAGCAACGGAGACCCCGTATAGACTACTCAATAGATCAAATAAACCATCGACACACCTTTTCACTGGAAAATATTGTCTTAAATCTTCGTCTTTAAAGGTATACCGCTCCTCCTTAATTTTTTGAGCTACAAAACTAATATCCCATGGCATTAGGTCACTAATCCCCAAATACGATGAGGCGTACTCGATTAACATCTGATACTCGGCCTCAGCTCGAGATCGAGCTTTTTGAGACAACTCAGTCATTAACTCTAAAGCGCGTTTAGGGTCAGTCGCCATTTTAGTTGCAAACGACAAGTGAGCGAAACTGTCGAACCCCAATAGCTTGGCTTTTTCGTGACGCGCACTCAGAATATCTGTAATTATTGCAGAATTATCAAACTGCGATTCACCAAAATCTGAAGCTCTAGTAACGTAAGCACGATACATCTCCTCGCGAAGCTTGCGGTCAAAACAACTCTCCATAAACGGAACCCAACAAGGCGCCTTTAGCGTAAAAGACCAACCATCTTTACCTAGGGAAGCAGCCTTTGCCTTCGCCTCAGAAATAATCGCCTCCGGCAGACCCTGAAGGCGATCAAAGTCTGTAACATCTAGAACAAAATGATCCGTAGCGTCGAGGACGTTATCACTAAATTTAGCTGAAAGCGAAGCGAGCTTTTTGGATAGCTCCTGATACCTTTTTTGCTCGCCATCCGCTAAATCAACGCCACTCAGTCGGTAATCCCTAAGCTCATTCTCAAGCAACTTTTTACGTTCACCATTTAACTTATTTGCGCCTTGAGCTTCATAAACACTTTTAAAATTTTGGTAGATTTTTTTATTTTGAGACAACCGCGTATAAAAATCAGACACTTCGGGCAACAACTCGTTGTAGACCGCTCTTAAATCCTCCGAGTTAATTACTGAGTTTAAATGGCCAACCTGTCCCCAAGCCCTACTGACTTGGTCAACAGCTGCTGTAATGGGCTCAACTGTATCGTTCCAGGTATTCTTGCCTTGCGAAGAAACTTTTCCGATGGACTTTTCAGCTTGGTCAATTAAATACTTAATGGCGGGTGCTACTTCCTCAACTTTGAATTTCGAGAATTGCGGCAATTCTTTAAAATCACATAAAGCACTGTTTTGAATCATGTTTATTACACCTTGTCGTTGAATGCGTGAATGTTGTCTGCAATGACGTTAAATCTTTGGCAAGCAAGACCGTCGTTAGTTTCCCGGGTAAAACAACTTGCATCGACCGTAAGCAACTTTTGGGACTCTAAACAACATTATCTAAGTTAATAAATACACCGAACATACGATTTTGACAGGCATCAATCATGTAAGAGAGACATCACAGCCATTCGCACAGCGATTCCAAACGTTACCTGACGGAGAATCACAGATTGAGGCCCATCAGCAACATCCGATGCTATTTCCACACCTCGGTTAATTGGACCCGGGTGCATCACAATAGCTTCAGGATGAGCAAGACCAAGACGCTCTTTCGTTAAACCATATTCTTCGTAGAATTCTTGCGCACTGGGCACTAGTGAAGCTTTCATACGCTCATTTTGAAGTCTCAATGTCGTCACGACGTCTGCGTCTTTAATCGCAGAATCAACGTCGTTATATACGCTCACCCCCATGTCAGCTAACGTCTCCGGAACCAAACTTTTAGGTCCAGCTACCCGAATTTCTTTGGCTCCAAGGGCTTTCAACGCATGAATTTGCGACCGAGCAACTCGTGAATGAAGAATATCGCCAATTATCACAACCTTTAACCTGCTGAAATCTTTTTTAAAGTGCCTGATTGTAAACGCGTCAAGCAAGCCTTGAGTGGGGTGAGAGTGGCTACCAGCTCCAGCATTAATGACGTGTATTCCTTTGGGAACATGCTGCGCGATCAAGCGCGCTGCATCGCTTTGGGCGTGGCGAACCACAAACATATCAGCTTGCATGGCAACTAAATTGTCAATCATATCCAGCAAGCTTTCGCCTTTACTTTGCGATGAGGTAGCGATATTTAAATTGACCACATCTGCCGACAGTCTTTTGGCTGCTATTTCGAAAGTGGTACGGGTTCGCGTACTATTTTCAAAAAAAAGATTGAATACGGATCTTCCGCGTAATAACGGTAACTTTTTGGTTTTACGGTCCCCAACTGACAAGAAATTTTGAGCGCAATCCAGAATCTCAGTAACCACCTCCCCAGACAAGTTATCTAAAGTTAGTAAGTGCCGGAGCTTACCGTCATTGTTTATCTGTATATCATCAGTCACAAACCAGCTCCAAATTTTCTAGACAATATAGACCTCTAAATCCTTATTTGCGCTCCATCGGACCGCGATTTTCTGGTTGGTGGGAATGTCAATACGTCCTCCAATAAACTGCGGCTCAATCGGCAACTCTCGGCCTCCACGATCCATAAGAACAGCTAAGCGAACCGATTTGGGCCTCCCAAAATCATAGATTTCATTAATCGCAGCACGCGCGGTTCTACCTGATTGCACCACATCATCAACCAGAATCACATGCCTACCATCTACGTCAGAATCAATCGATGTACTTTTTTTACTTTTCGCTAATCCCCGGATCTCAAAATCATCTCGATGAAAACTGACGTCTACAGAAGCGAAAGGCACATCAATATCAAATTTGTTAATGAGATACTCCATCACCACAGCACCGCCGGATTGAATACCGACCAATAAACTGTTGGGATCTAGTGCCTCACGCAGTTGACTAATGAGCGACTCAGTGAGTAATTTTGAATCAAGCACAGACTTAAGTCTCCTTCGAAGAGGTCGTAAAAAAATCCTCAAGAATTAATTGTGCAGCAACCATATCGACCCTCTTCTTTCTTTCTTTCCACCCGACTTTGTTATTCGCTAAAAATTGATCAGCCTCGACTGAAGTGTAACTCTCATCAATGATATGTACAGCAAGTTTAAACTTAGACCCAAGCGTTTGGCAAAAACGATTGACTCTCTTCTCTAAAGCGTGTGGCTTCCCATTTTCGCTCCTGGGCATTCCGACAACAAACGCCAACGGCTTCCACTCCTTCACAATACTCTCTATTTCACCCATTAACTCCTTCGATATTTTATATGTGATGGTCTTGATTGGATGAGCTATACCAATCGACGCATCACCCATAGCAACCCCGACACGTCTCTCGCCATAATCGAAAGCTAAGAACAATTGATTCATCGAAGATTTACTCATCGAGTCGAAAAAAGTAGGAGTTATGCATTTCAAGCATTTTCAATATTTATAGCAGTCTGTTCAGCCGCAATCCCAAGCAAGGACAGAACAGCGTAGTGCCTTTCCTCGATGGGCACTCGAAATATGAAGTCTTCTTCAACGAGTAAGATCAACCAGTCCCCGACTGTCATTTCTTTTTCCAATTGTCCCGCGAACCAACCACAACAACCTGAAGAAATTATTGCGTTAAAACCGCCAGCTTCTTTTCCGCCCGCTAAACACTTTAAAAGATTCGTTAATGTCGTTGAGGCCACATCAGGAGTCACCTTTATAATTGAAAGCGAATCACGAGAGTAACGATGGATTACGAATCCTCCGCCTAACTCAACGGAATCTCCAAAATAGACATTTTGGATAATATAACCAATTGGCTTGAGGTTCAGGCCTAGATTTACAAACAAATTCTCGACAGTCATGACAATTGGTTTATTCACAATCCATCCAGGCGCCCTAAGCTCATCGTGCTGGCAAAGATAAAAATAGAGGACAAAGAGCAAGAGCCGAACACGCCGGGCGCGGCAATTAAGAAATGGTTTGTAAAATCAAATCGACTCATTTAGTAATTTTAGTTTACCTGATTATCGTAATCTACGTTACCCTCGCGACCCAACAAAAAGTAAAATATTGAATATTAAATAACGTATTACATGAATTCTTAAAAATGATTAATACTCATACAACTCAAAGTCATAACATCTCTTATCCGACGAAAAAGCGGCAATTATGCTCCCTGGGTTACGAATGCGTAACAACGGTCACATTAGCCTTTACTATTGCGTTCATAACAACAGCAATAGTAGGTTCAGCTGAACCACTTATTCTAAGATCTATCGTTGGATTCACGACCCTATGTGGCATCTGGGCGTATTATATTTTATGTTGGACCACTTCTGGCCAAAGTCTCGCCCAAAAGTCTTGGGGACTCAAAACCGTAATCCACTCGGAAACCCTTTTAACAGTTAAAGCTGCGAGTATAAGGCTGGCCCTAGCAACAGCTTTTAATTTGACCCTAATTGGACCAGTCGCTATGCTGATCATAAAGGACAATCAGTTGCCTCAAGATAAATTACTCAACACGCAAGTGATTTCGATAGATCGCTCTCATTAAACATTTCTCCGAACTATCGTCGCTCTCGACTCACCACAAAAAAATAGGCTACAAGCAAAATTAAAAACATCGGGATTAGACTAAACATTGCCGGTGGCCAGCGCCCGATTGTTCCTATTGAGTTAATCAATTGAGTTGAGAAATAAAGCCCAACACCGCAAAGAATGCCAATGAAAATCCAAAAGCTTACATGACGGCCTCTGTTCTCAAAGCTGACAAATGCTACCGCAATTAATACCAATAGAAAAACTGTAACCAGATGACTAATTTTCGACCATTGTGCCGATTTATATCGATAAACCTCTTCACCATTGGTTTCAAGATGATCGATATACCCTTCAAGCTCAAGATAAGTTAGGTGCTCCTCGCCTAAAAGCAAAGAATTAAGAATTTTCGGGTTAATTGACGTGTTCAGGCTCAAGAATGGTGATGCCGTCCGAATTAATCGGTCAGAATAAATTTCAGTCACGCGTACATCACTTAACTGCCATTTATTTTCATCAATAATACCGCTCGAGGCCTTTATCATCCGCTCAACAGAGCGATCCTCGTCGTCAAGTTCAAATATCAAAATACCCGACAACTCAAAACTTTTGGTTAACCTCGCCACATTAATGATTCGGGACTTATCCTTAATCCAATGACCTGAACGAAATGTTTGAGCAATAACATGTTGTTCTGGCGCAGAACTGACTGTGATGTTCTGAAGCATTCTCTCTGCCTTGGGGACAATGAGTTCACCTACCAAAAGAGTTATAAAGGATACAAAAACCGCAACGACAGAGAGCGTTAAAATTAGGTTTTTAAGCGACATGCCCGCGCTACGCATCACAACGTATTCAGAGTAAGACGAAAATCTCGCAAGCGCAATTAACGTGCCTGTAAGCGCTGAAAGTGGTACTAGCTCATAAGCCCAAGAAGGGATCTCTAAAGCTGATCGAAGTAGAGTAAACATTAGGCCGGCATTTAACTGATCCCCGTCAGCAATACCTTGAATGAGGTCGAAAATGAAAAATAACGCAATAAACAAAAACAAGACGGACGAGATACTAATTAGGGTCTCGCTAATGATATATTTACGAAGGGTTCTCATATAAACTTCCTGGCAGGCAAACCTCTTTTAAACGCGCCCACTCGCAGGAGAAGTAACAAAATAAAAATAACCAAAATAATGAGATGTGGCAATGTGAGCCCCATCCATAAAGACCAACTCGATTGATAAACTTGAGCTTGAACAATACCCAATACGTTTTTGTAAAAGAGAAAAAACAAAACGCCCACCGCAACGCTATACGAACGCCCACCTCTGTTATTGACAAAAGATATTGGTATGCTGATCAGTGCAAGCAAAATCGCACTTAATGGCAAACCAATCCTCCAAACCAACTCAGAAAAACTTTGAGGGGAGCCCTCCTCAATCAGTGAAATCGTGGATCTGCCGCCAAGATGAACGTAAGGCTTACTGACGGGGTTTTTATCCATCCTGACTCCGTAAGTAGCGAATTTAGTAGCATCAAACTCTAATGACTGTTTAAACTCCGTGTACCGGTAGCCATCCTCCACCACGAGATAACTGGCGCCTTGCGCGGACTCCTCTTGTCGGCCGCGATTTGCACTTGTTATTGAGATCCTATTGGCGTCACGGTTAAAAATAAAAACTCCTTTTAATCCCTGTACGCTCGATTCAAGACTATCGACGAAAAAAACCGTTGAACCATCCTTGGATTCGATAAAGATGCCGGGCGATACAGTCGATATGTCATCATTGACCTCGAGTGTTTGTTTTTCAATTTCTAACCGCTGTTCAGCCCACGGCGCCAAAAATAACGTCAAAACGGTGACCAAAAGCGCAATCGGAGTCACAAACCCCAAAGTAGGCATCACCCATGCGGATAAGGCTTTTCCTGAAGATGCCCAAACGACCATCTCAGAGTCGCGGTACCATCGACTAAGGCTAAGCGTCACCGATAAAACAATACTTAAAGAGAACAAAATGGGCAGGTTTTTAATACTGCCTAGGGTAAACAATAAAAACACCGACCCGAAGGGAACTGACCCATTGGCGGCATATCCAAAGTAGCGGACTAGTTGGGTCACGAATACAATCATCAACAGTCCTGCAAAAATGACCACCCATGTCACCGAATATTCTTTTACAATGTTTTTTGAAAAAATAGTCATATATCAAGGTGAGATCACTTTAAAAATGCTTTCGCAAAATAACTGATAGATCCCAAAACACCAAACTGAGGACGTAATCGATGAACTTTAGCATAACCACCAAATCCCCGGAAACTCTAAGCTCCTATGTAATCGTTGGTATGTTTGAAAACCAAAAACTTACCGAGGCCGCAAATATCATCAACAAAGTAAGTAAAGGGACTTTGCTGCAAAACTTAAAGTCTAGAAAATTCTCAGGCAAAGCTGGTAAAGCCCTAGAACTCACAAATCTGCCTGGAACTAAAGCTAAAACAGTACTCGTAGTCGGACTAGGAAGTAATAAATGCAAGGTCGAATTCATTCGAGCGATTGAGACAATTTTTTCGAAAATTAGAGAAGCTGAGGAGACAGCCATTACATTGTTTGTTCCTGAGCTCAAAGCCAATGGCGTGAGCCGAGCGTGGATGGCTCGCCAGATTGCGTCAACGGCGACAAGTTTAAGTTACAAGTACGAGCAACGAAAGACCTTGCTCGATGGTAAATCATTGTCGGGGCTTCCAGCCAAGGTTGCTCTTGCCATTGAGGGTACGGATTCTTCCAGCGATAAAACTCACCTTGCCGAGGGTGGAGCCATTGGCAGAGGCATGAATTTAGCAAAGGACCTTGGTAACCTCCCCGCAAATATCTGTACTCCTCGATTTTTGGCCGAAATCATGACCAAATTAGGCAAACAAAATAAATTTTCAGTTAAATGTCTGTCAGAGGCGGACATGAAAAAGCTCGGTATGGGTTCACTCTTATCGGTTTCACAAGGCAGTAAAGAGCCAGCCCAATTAATTCATGCCTCCTATTCGGGCGGGAAAAAGAAAGACGCACCGATTGTTTTAGTGGGTAAAGGGATTACTTTTGACACTGGCGGTATATCAATAAAGTCATCCAGTGGGATGGATGAAATGAAATACGATATGGGAGGAGCAGCTAGTGTGATAGGGACGCTATCCGCCATTTCAGAAATGAAGCTACCCATCAATGTCGTTGGGCTTGTAGCCGCCGCCGAGAATATGCCTAGTGGTACTGCCACACGCCCGGGTGATGTAGTGACATCCATGTCAGGCAAAACAATTGAGATACTCAATACTGATGCTGAGGGACGGCTGGTGTTGTGTGACGCACTGACCTACGCAGAAAAGCTAAATCCAGCAGCCGCAATTGATGTCGCAACGCTTACCGGAGCGTGCGTGGTTTCGTTAGGGAAAGTGGCCTCGGGGCTCTTCAGTAATAACGATGACTTAGCTGAGGAAATCAGCCGTGCGGGTACGACTTCTTGGGATCGCGTTTGGCGCATGCCCATATGGGAGGACTATACAAAATTACTGAGCAGTAATTTTGCAGACCTAGCCAATATTGGAGGTAGGGCGGCCGGAAGTATAACGGCTGCTTGCTTTTTAGCGCAATTTGCAACTAAGTACCCATGGGCGCACCTGGATATCGCGGGCACTGCATGGGTCTCAGGAAAAGAGAAAGGCTCCACAGGAAGACCCGTGCCATTATTATGCGAATTTCTAATGAACCGAGTTTAAAGTCACTTCATAAACATCAGTAGCCCAGATAATGACTGAGATTATCTTCTATACGGGAGTAAACGAAGAACTACCATTCTTAGTAAAACTTTCTGAAAAAACATTAAAGATGCGACGAAGGGCTTGCATCGTCACTCGGGACGCCGATCACTCAAAATCGGTGTCCGAGTATCTTTGGTCGCATGATCCCACCAAATTTATTCCACACTCGGTAGGCCCTGAAGAGCCGAATAATAAACGAACCTCGCTCGAATTAAGACATGACGATGAGAGCTCGCACCTTGACGTTTTAATTAACTTGACTGCGAAAGCACCGGGACAATTTAGTTCGTTTCAACGCTTGATCGAGATTGTTACTCAACAGAAAGACTCGATTGAGGTCGGTCGCCAACGCTTCAAGTGGTACCGTGACCGAGGCTACGCCATCAAAGTCCATAAAATGTAGCGAGCTGGAATTAAATTTGGTCCCCTCGGCTTAGATAAATTGTTGTTAACCAAGAGGGGGCTAACCCCGTCTTTGTTGATTGTCCGCCTTTAATCATGCGATTTTGAGTTTAGAGTCGCCATTAAATAATGTTACGATGATCTTAAATTTTTTGATGGTTCAACACGTTTTAAAAAGTCCCAAACATGGAGAATAAAAACAAAGCCCAATCGCCTCAATCTGAATTGGCTAAAACCTTCGATCCGAAATCCATCGAGGATTATTGGTACACAAAATGGGAAGAGTACGGATTTTTCAAGGATAGTCCATCCTTGTCGAGCGCAGATGAACCAACGACCTACTGTATACAACTGCCACCTCCCAATGTGACAGGGACCCTCCACATGGGGCACGCCTTTCAGCAGACTCTGATGGATAGCCTCATTCGTTATCACCGAATGAGTGGCAAAAAAACAAACTGGGTGGTGGGAACGGATCATGCCGGAATAGCCACCCAACTGGTTGTAGAGCGGCAGCTCGCCGCGGCTGGAAAAAAACGTACCGACCTTGGTCGCGAGGACTTTCTAAAAGAAGTTTGGCGATGGAAACAACAATCTGGCTCAACCATAACCAACCAAATGCGACGCTTAGGTTCGTCAGCTAACTGGGAATATGCAGATTCGGATGGCGGTAAATCCGGTTATTTTACGATGGACGCACACATGTCCGAAGCCGTTGTTGAAGTATTTGTTCGCCTGCATCAAGACGGGTTGATCTACAAAGGCAATAGACTGGTCAATTGGGATCCACAGCTACAAACGGCCGTGTCAGACCTTGAAGTAGAGAGCATCGAGACAAACGGTAAAATTTGGGAGATCAAATATCCCAGTGCCAACAATAAGTTTAATATTGTAGTGGCAACCACCCGACCCGAGACGATGCTCGGAGATGTCGCAATTGCAGTGAACCCAACGGATAGTCGATATGCCGCCCTCATTGGTGAGCAAGTTGTTATACCACTTTGCGAACGCACCATCCCGATAATTGCCGATGAGTACGTAGATGCAACATTCGGCACGGGCTGCGTAAAAATAACTCCAGCCCATGACTTTAACGATTTCGGTGTAGGCGAGCGACATGGTCTTACGCCAATTAATATCCTTAACCTTGATGGTACGCTCAACAAAAACACACCCAGTCGTTTTCAAAATATAGACCGATTAGAAGCCCGCAAATTAATCCTTAAAGAACTTGAAGTGTCAGGACATTTAGTAAGCGAGAAAAAACATACGCTTAATGTCCCGAAATCAGGGCGGACCGGAGAGACTGTTGAACCCATGCTCACGGACCAATGGTTCGTTAAGACCGAGGGCTTAGCTAACAAAGCGCTCAAAGCGGTAAAAGATGAAGACATTCGATTTCATCCTGATCATTGGACCTCTACCTACAATCACTGGTTGGAAAATATCCAAGACTGGTGCATATCAAGACAACTTTGGTGGGGGCACCAAATTCCCGCTTGGTACGACGCTGACGGTAACACTTACGTTGCGCGTAACGAGGAGGAGGCTCTTGCGCAGGCAAAGGCGAAAGGCTACAACGGGACGCTGCGTCGTGATGAGGATGTGCTTGATACCTGGTTTTCTTCCGCACTCGTACCTTTTAGCTCGTTAGGGTGGCCCAAGAGAACGAATGATTTAGCACAATACCTGCCTTCTAATGTCCTGGTTACCGGTTTCGATATCATCTTCTTTTGGGTAGCGCGCATGATCATGATGACGCTGCACTTTACCGGTAAAGTTCCCTTTAAAGATGTCTACATCAATGCGCTCGTGCGCGATGCTGAAGGACAGAAAATGTCAAAGTCAAAGGGTAATACCATTGACCCCTTGGATCTTTTGGATGGTATTGACTTAGAGTCGCTCGTTAGCAAATCTACACAAAGCCTCATGCTTGCAGAGCATCAGGATAAAATTGAGAAATATCTACGAAAGAACTTCCCAAAAGGCATCCCCTCCTTTGGCGCAGATTCCTTGCGATTTACGTTTGCATCTCTAGCCACATTCGCTCGAACACTTAACTTCGACCTCAACCGATGCGAGGGTTATCGAAACTTTTGTAATAAGCTTTGGAATGCATCCCGATTCGTACTCATGAACACCGAAGGCAAGGATTGCGGATTGGAGCGACACGGTCCTGAAGTTTGCGGTCCTGGGCAATATCTTGATTTCTCCGCAGCAGACCGTTGGATTTCGAATGAATTTGAACGAACCCTCATCAAGGTACATAAAGGTTTCGAAGACTACCGCTTCGATACAGTAGCAAGCGCGATATACCAGTTTGTATGGGACGAATTTTGTGATTGGTACCTCGAAATCGCTAAAGTGCAAATACAAACAGGCGATGACGCACAGCGCAGGGCCACGAGGCGAACGCTCATACGAACACTAGAGAAGTCACTCCGAATGGCACATCCTATTATTCCTTACATCACCGAGGAACTGTGGCAAAGGATCGCACCTATAGCTGGTCTTCCGGGCAAAAGCGTGATGGTCAGCTCGTATCCAAAATTGAATGCAAAAACAATTGATACCCAAGCTGATCAAGAGCTTAAAACACTTAAAAGCTTGGTCACAGCTTGTCGAACACTCAAAGCTGAAATGAATATTGGGCCATCAGAACGTTTACCACTCTTGATCTCTGGAGACACTCAGTTTCTAGAAAAGTGGCAGCCCGTACTCCGTACACTTACGAAGTCCAGCGAAATAGAATTAACAGGGGATCAACTGCCTGAGCGAGACAGCCCGACCGCTACCATCGACGGCTACGTCCTTATGCTCCACGTAGAAATCGATCCAGAAGAGGAACGTAAAAAAATAAACGGTGAGATTGGTCGATTAAACGGTGAGCTTAACCGCGATCAGCAAAAACTCAAAAACGAAGGGTTTGTCCAAAAAGCTCCTGAAAAAGTTGTACAGCAAGTTCGCGATCAGGTAGCCCATCATCAAGTAAAGATTACTCAGCTCGAGCGCCAACTCGAAAAACTTTAGACGCATATAACAATCGTCTAATTCGATCGCATTTTATAGCCAAAAAAAGGGGAGCCTAAGCTCCCCTTCTTCGTTCAACTACACAACTATTAAATCAAAGTGATTTAGTAGTTTAGTAACCAACCAATCAACAACTCATCGGTCTCTGATGAGGTGTTTCCGCCGGCATCGGCGTTAAAGTTAAGACCCGTCTCGCTTGTGCCATAACGAACAAACACGTATGTCTGTGCGCTCATGTTGTGCAAGTAACCAATATCCCAACCATCTTTTCCTGAGTCATTGATCGCTGCAGAACCAGCTGCAGTCGTTGTATCTTGGTCACCAATGCTAGACATTGCTGCCCAAACCATACCACCTGCTACAGGCATCTCAAAGTTCAAAGACTGTCCTGATGCCTCAACCGCAGTAGCTGCGTCGCCAGAAGAATCAGTGAAGGTGATACCAGTTTGCTCCATATTCCACACTGCACCGATCACTTTGAATGTGCCAAAATCATAGGCCACTTTAAGCGATGTAGCAGTAGCTTCTGATCCAGCTACAGGAGCCACGTCTTCAGCGCCAGTGTTTGCGTAATCGTTATAAGTAGCTTGGCTCACGTCAATACGCATTGGGCCAGTCATGTATGACAAACCGACCTGCATACCGTCTTGATCAGCACCAGCTGTCGGCGCACCGTCGCCTGATGCAGGCCCCATGATGTAGGCAGCACGTGCCATGAAGCCGTTCATTGGCTTACTTGTCCACCAAACAGACTCGCTATCACGACGTGTGAAACTGAAACCGGTGTTACCCAAGTTAAGAGATAAAATCGGATCAGATGTTCGGTTATAGTCAGCGCCCAAAGGATCAGTAATCAAATCAACCTCGAAGAAGTGCTCCTCTGTTCCAACCTTAATGGAACCGAAGTCACCGGTTAAACCGATGTAAGCGTTTCGGATTGATACAGCGCCCGCGTTTGAAGTACCCGCAACGTTAAACACCATACGAGCGTGAACGGCAAGACCGTTATCCAAAGTTTCATCCCATAGGAACTTTAATCGGTTACGACCTGCATCTGTAACTTCCTGAATGTCAACTGTGTTGTTAACACCGGCAACGGTAGTTGTCGTTGTCTCACCAAAGGCTAGTGCTTGGCCCCATTCCATGCTGATCTTAAGATCAGCTGCCATTGCTGATGGTGCCGCTAAGGCGCCAGCAACTGCTGCTGCAACAAGTGCTTTTTTCATGCTATCTCCTCAAATTAGAAACTCTGTGTATTAACAAGTAAAGCGTTCGGGCGATTTACTCTTAACACTTCTAATCTGGTCCCGACGTCTTTATAGCACTTATTGGCGGGCTAAACGAGGTACAAACACCACAAATGAATTTAAATGTTGTCAAAATGCAACAACTCATGCAAACAGTGCTTCTCAACGCATAAAAAAAGGGGAGCCTAAGCTCCCCTTCTTCGTTCAACTGCACAACTATTAAATCAAAACGATTTAGTAGTTTAACAACCAACCAACTAGTAACTCATTAGTCTCTGTGGTGTTAGCTGTTGTAGAAAAGTTCAACCCTGTTTCACTTGAGCCATAACGTACAAACATGTATGTCTGTGCGCTCATGTCGTGAATGTAACCAACGTCCCATGAATCCTTACCGGAGTCAGTAACTGCACTAGTCACACCAGCAATGGTTGAATCCTGGTCGCCTATGCTAGACATACTTGCAAATGCCTTACCACCAGCCATTGGTACCTCAATGTTCACGCCTTGTCCAGATGCCTCAACTGACGTGAATGTGCCGCCTGTGCCTGCGACACTGATACCTGAATGCTCCATATTCCAAACAGCAGCTTGAACGTGCGCAAAACCTAAATCATAATCAACTCTAAGCGATGTCGCCTTAGCTTCTGATCCAGCTATAGGAACAGCGGACTCACTAGGGGTAGTTGCATTGGCAGTGTTTAGTCCGTAATCGTTATAGGTAGCTTGGTTCACACCAACGAACAATGGCCCTGATGCATAAGACAAGCCAATCTGATTACCATCTTGATCGGCACCAGCTGTCGGTGCACCGGCTCCACCTGCTGGGCCCATGATATAAGCAGCACGCAATTTAAAGCCGTTCATATCTTTACTGGTCCACCATACAGACTCACTATCACGACGTGTGAAGTTAAAGTTACTCTGACCTAGTTGGATGTGTTGAATCTTATCGGCGGTCGCGCCGTAGTCACCAAACAAAGGATCAGTCAACAGATCGGTCTCGAAAAAGTGCTCATTTGTACCAACTGAAACCGAACCGAATTCACCACTGAATCCTACGAATGCGTTACGTATGGAAACTGCGCCTGCGTTTGAAGTGCCCGCAGTATTAAACACCATGTATGCGTGAACCCCGATACCGTTATCTAGTGTCTCGGTAAAGTTAAACTTAAGTCGGTTACGACCGGCATCAGCAACTTCTTGGATGTCAACAGTGCTGTCAACACCAGCAGTAGTAGTAGTGGTCTCACCGAAACGGAGCGCTTGACCCCATTCCATGTTAATAGATAAATCAGCGGCCATCGCTGTTGGTGCCGCTAGGGCGCCAGCAACTGCTGCTGCAACAAGTGCTTTTTTCATACCATCTCCTCAAATTCTGAGTAATTAATGTGTAGACAAAGCAAATCGCTCGTACGATGTACGATGCACTCTGACTACTCGTTTATTATTGGTCCCGATGGTTTAAATATCGGTTATTTGCTCCCGATGTACTCAGAGTTCGGCGACCCTGAGATCAGTTGAGGTAATGATGCCTAAGTCGGGCTACTAAAGACATCTAAAACTGTAACAATTCCACTCACATGTTGTATAAATACAACGCCTACCGACTAAATGGAGACTAAGCCGAGCCGGAATTTATTTAAGTGTCTGATTATTATCAGTAATGATTAACTTAACGTAAGACAGAATTAGTGCGGCGCAAAAGATGGTGAAGTTAGATTAATCAAAAAAAAGTGATTTTAACGCCTCTCCGGGATCATTCTGTCGCATAAAAGCCTCACCCACCAAAAATGCAAATACACCTCGCTCGCGCATTCCTAAGACATCTTCCTGCGAGTGAATCCCACTCTCTGTGATCAAAATCCTGTCCTTGGGTAGCGCTGAAATAAGCCCAAAAGTTGTTTCAAGGGATGTTTCAAATGTTCTCAGATCACGGTTATTTACGCCAATGAGTGGCGTCTCTAACTCAATCGCCCGAGAAAACTCCTCCTTAGAATGCGCTTCGACCAAAACGGACATGCCCAATTCAATCGCTACACGCTCTAAATCCAACATTTGAGACTGCTCTAAAGCGGCTACGATTAACAAAATACAATCAGCACCCATGCAACGCGCTTCAAAAATTTGATACGGATCAATTATAAAATCCTTACGCAACACAGGTAAATGCGTTGACGACCGTGCCGCTACTAGGTATTCGGCCGCGCCCATAAAATAGTCTCTATCAGTAAGCACAGATAAACACGCAGCGCCATGTTGCTCGTAAGACTGCGCTATGGTTATTGGGTCGAAATCTTCCCTAATAACACCCTTGCTGGGACTCGCTTTTTTTATTTCAGCAATAACCGCAGAGCCGCAACCCGCAATTTTTGCGCGAATGGCTTTCTCAAAGTTTCTAACCGGCGGTGCAGCCGCGACTTCACGCTGTAGATCTTGGAGCGGTCGATACCCAGAGGTCAATTTTATTTCTTCACGCTTGGTTTGAAGAATTTTATTAAGAATATCAGGTGACTTAGTGTTCATATACCGATCCTGTTTGACACAACAGCACCTTAGGCTCGTTGCGTAAATGTAATAAATTCATCTAACTTAGTATTCGCACGTCCAGTCTCAATCATCTCACCGGCCAAGGACACCCCATGAGCAAGACTTTTAACTACATCAAGGACATAAAGTGATGCACCCGCGTTGAGCATGAGCGCGGTCTTAGCGGGTTGGTGACTACCGGATAATGCTTCACGGAACATTGATACCGCATCCTCAAGACCCTCAACCCTTATGTCGTCAAGGTCAATCGGCTGGACATTCAACTCTTTCAGCGTTAACTGGTACTCAGTAACCTCGCCATCTCGAAGCTCAGCAACATAGGTTGAGCCACTCGGTGAAATTTCATCAAGCCCGTTCTCTCCGTGGACAATCATGGCGCGAACGCTTCCCAATCTTTTTAATACCAAGGCTTGTTGCACAAGTAAACTTTTATCGTATACCCCCATGACCTGCCTTCTAGCTCCCGCTGGGTTACTGAGCGGGCCCAATACATTGAATAATGTCTTTACTCCCAAAGCCTTTCGAACTGGAGCCGCAAACCTCATCGCCTTATGATGCGCTGGTGCGAACATAAAACCTATACCAACCGACTCAATACTTCGAGCAACGTCCTCAGGCTTTAAATCTATAGTCACTCCTAGGGCCTCTAACACATCTGCACTGCCAGAAGAACTCGTCACCGAGCGACCTCCATGCTTCGCGACACGCCCACCAGCAGCAGCAACCACAAAAGCAGATGCCGTAGAAATATTAAAAGTCTTTCTGCCATCACCTCCGGTGCCACAGGTGTCAATGAGCTCATCGAGACACTCTACGTTTACAGCAGTAGAGACTTCCCTGATAACTGCTGTTGCTGCCGCGACTTCCTCAACAGAAGGTCCCTTCACTTGGATCCCCACCAAGAACGCAGCAGTCAATTCGGACGACACATCACCAGACATAATGGCGTGCATGACCATCTTCATTTGATCATGAGATAAATCATCTCTTCTATAAAAACACTCTATCGCCTCTTGAATCGTCATGAGCCCGCCTGATCTAAAAAATTTTTCAAAAGCTGATGACCATGCTCGCTCAAAATAGACTCTGGATGAAACTGAACACCCTCTACCGGCATGGTACGGTGTCTCAGTCCCATAACTTCTCCGTCATCGGTCTCAGCTGTAACCTCCAAACAATCCGGCAACCCCTCTCGCTGCACCGACAAAGAGTGATAACGCGTCGCGACAAAAGGCTTCGGTAATCCCTGAAATACACCTTGCGACTGATGCGTAATAGAAGATGTTTTCCCGTGCATAAGCGTTTTCGCATAGCTCACTGCACCACCAAACGCTTGCCCAATACACTGATGCCCAAGACACACGCCAAAAAGCGGCACCTTTCCGGAGAATGCTTTGATGATCTCCACAGAAATGCCCGCCTGCGCAGGTGAACATGGGCCTGGTGAGATCACTATCCACTCCGGAGACAACGATTCAATGTCAGCGATCTGTATCTGGTCATTACGCGCAACCTTCACCTCAACACCTAACTCACCAAAGTATTGGACAAGATTGAACGTAAATGAATCATAGTTATCGATCATCAACAACATGGTCTTTATCTTCTCATCGATTTAATAAATTATTGTAAATAAATGCGACTAGCCCAGATAGCGCGCGAGTCTATCGATTTAGCCCGGCCTCTGCAATTTCCGCAGCCCTAAGGATGGCTTTCGCCTTGTTCTTTGTCTCTACCCACTCATTTTCCGGAACGGAGTCAGCAACAATACCCGCTCCTGCCTGAACGTATAACGTGCCGTCTTTAATAACTGCGGTGCGTATCGCAATCGCCACATCCATATCACCATTAAAGCCCAAATACCCGACTGCCCCCGCATAAACTCCGCGCTTACTGGGCTCTAACTCGTCTATTATTTCCATTGCACGTACCTTAGGGGCCCCCGACACGGTTCCTGCAGGAAAACTTGCCTTAAGAACATCAAGCGCGGACAGCCCATCTAACAATCGTCCCTCCACGTTCGAGACGATATGCATAACATGAGAGTATCGTTCAATCACCATCTGGTCGGTCACATCAACGGAGCCAACTTGCGAAACTCGTCCGACGTCATTACGACCAAGATCCATGAGCATCACGTGCTCCGCGATTTCTTTCGGGTCTGATAACAAGTCGCGCTCATATGACACATCCTCGTCCCTGGTAGCACCTCGAGGCCGCGTCCCAGCAATTGGTCTTAAGGTAACCATGCCTTTTTCCAATCTCACTAGAATTTCTGGGGATGCGCCAACAATATGAAAATCTTCAAGATTAAAATAAAACATATACGGCGAAGGGTTCAATGCGCGTAATGACCGGTAGAGTGATAACGGGGGTGCCTGAAAGGGCACAGACATGCGTTGTGACAGAACGACCTGCATAATGTCACCCTCATGAATGTACTCTTTGGCCCGCGCAACACTCTTAGTGAATAAATCCTGAGGGGTCTCTTCATGCGGCACAGCCAGATCACGCGTCTCTTCTTCAAGCTCAGACACCGGCTCGCGAAGGCCTGCAAATAATTCAGCTAACCGCTTCTGGCCGAGCTCGTACGCACCCGGTTCCTGAGGATTAGCAAAAACAACAAAATAAAGTTTCGCAGCTAAATTGTCGTAGACGATCACCTCTTCGGAGTGGAGCAACAGAATGTCTGGACAATCTATTGGATCAGACTTATCTTTGCCACGACCGACACGACTCTCAATCATGTGAACCGTCTCGTAACCAAAGTAACCTACGAGTCCACCAAGAAACCTCGGCAAGTCATCTCGATAATAAGCTTTTGTCCGTTGCTGCAGCTCAGAAACCCAACTAATAGGGTCATCGCACTCTACCTGCGCCACAACCACATCATCACGAATTTCACAACACGTATGCCCGCGTACTTCATAACGAGTTTTAGATGGCAAACCGATAAAAGAATATCGACCAAACTGTTCACCACCCTGGACCGACTCTAGCAGGTAGGAGAAGGGTTTATTTGCGTATTTTAAATAGATGGAGAGCGGTGTGTCGAGATCCGCAAAGGACTCCAGAACCAGCGGCACATGGTTAAAACCTTCGTTCACCAAACCCTCAAAATCTTTTTTATTCACATTGAGCTCAACAATTTGGATAAAGACACGTCAATTCGCGTAGTGCCTATGAAAAGTATATCAACGGTCATTATAGAGAGACGTTTGCATTCACGCTTTTTTGACTAAATCGAGCAAATCCTCAGCACGACCTAAAACCGCATCGCAGTCGAGTTCTGCCAAATCCATTCCGGAACGATAACCGAAAGGCACACAGACCACCGGAGCGCCCGCATTGCGAGCACACTCGGTATCAGTCTTAGAATCACCAACCATCAAAATCTGTTTTGTTTCCACGCCAAACCTTGAAGCAAGAACACGTAACGGCAAAGGATCAGGCTTACGTTTGTCCAGCGTATCCCCACAAACCACCTCCTGAAAATAACTACGAATACCTAATCCATCTAAGATTGGGGCCGTAAACAGTTCGCTTTTATTCGTTAAGCACGCCATCTGCACCTCCCGCTGCTGGAACGTTTTCAGCACATCCTCAATGCCAGGAAACAACGCAGAGCGATCACAAACATGACGTTCATAATGGGTTCTGAATTGTTGCGCAATACTTTTTAACTCTGCAGCCTCAATAGGAATATGAAGATCTCTAAACAGCTCGCGCAGTAAGTATTCGATCCCCTGCCCTATATATTGCCTAACGACGTGTGCGCTCACTGGTTTATGGCTAAGGTCATTAAGCGTTAAGTTCGTTGCTGTATGCAAATCAGGAAGCGTGTCTGCCAAGGTCCCGTCCAAATCAAATGCTACAACGCTCACCTCGAAACCCGCGTGTTGCGACAAATCATTATTCGACATTCGACTACTTCTTCGACATATTGAAGTACGAAATACACACAGCGCTATTCAATTTCAGATTTCATCTGGCTGATGACATCACGGTAATCGGCCGTACCAAATATTGCTGAACCAGCTACAAAGGTATCGGCACCCGCCTCTGCAATCGAGGCAATATTGTCTACCTTAATACCGCCGTCGACCTCAAGCCAAACGTCGCAACCTGATAAATCAATTAAATCCCGCACCTCTGCAATCTTATCTAGCGACTGTTCAATAAAGCTTTGGCCGCCGAAACCTGGGTTGACAGACATGATCAAAACCAAGTCAACCTTATCGAGCGTCCAATCCAGAATATGAAGTGGACTGGCGGGATTAAACGCCAAACCCACGCGACAACCCTGCGCCTTGATCAAATTGATCGTTCTATCAACGTGAAGAGAGGCCTCGGGATGGAAACTGATTAAATCAGCGCCAGCTTTTGCAAATTCAATGGCTAAAGCATCGACAGGCTCAACCATTAAGTGCACATCAATCGGAAGCTTCGTATGCGGCCTAATTGAAGAGCAAACGATCGGGCCGAAGGTCAAATTAGGCACGTAATGGTTGTCCATTACGTCGAAATGAATCACGTCTGCACCTGCAGCATCCACAGATCGAACCTCTTCACCGAGTTTAGAAAAATCAGCAGATAAAATACTCGGTGCGATGCGCATATCATTCATAAATTTGCCCTGTGTTTTGTGGCTATTTTAAACCGAATCAAAAGGTGACCCAAGATAATCTTTACTGATTAATGTTGCGCTGTTACAAAAGTTACTCTATTTACCGATACAATATGGGTTATGAACGAAAAATCAAAATACGAAGTCACTGTATCTGCAGAATCCTTCTTCATCCCCGAACAATCCAACGCTCAAGAATCTCGGTATTTCTTTGCTTACCGTATTCGCATCCAAAACACGGGGGATGTTCGAGCTCAACTACTTAGTCGACATTGGCTCATTACTGATGCAAATGAGAAAGTAGAACAAGTACGTGGAGAGGGAGTCGTTGGGGAGTTTCCCAACCTCCACCCCGGTGAATATTTCGAATATACAAGTGCCGCATCAATTGATACGCCTGTGGGGCTAATGGCAGGCTCCTACAAAATGCGCGCTGCTGATGGCGTAGAGTTCGATGCCGAGATTCCGCAATTTACTCTAAGCGTTCCTAGGGTATTGCACTGACCTTGATATCAAATCAGCGCTCACCGCTTATCGTTTTTATTTTTAGGCAAAGTCCACCAAATAATAAAGATGAACAGACCAAGTCCCAGTAAAATCTCAAAAATTGCCCAAAACATACTGCAAATACCGAGTAATTTAAATACATGAAGTCTACATCAGCCATCAATCTTGTAAGGCGCGCTCGATGGCTGCAACTATTAATGATCATAACCCTAAGCGCCTGCTCTTCACCAGCACAAAAAAAAGATTCCACACGCAGCTCAGACACATCAGCCCCCATCGTAGAAAAATCGGAGGTGGATCAAAATCCCCAGTCAACCCATGAAAAACAATACACGGAACTACTCCTAACCCCAGATCTTGCACAGAGTTTTTCACTGAGATCCGGCGCGCACTTAACGGCTTCGAACTGGTCGGAGCTGCCAGGCTGGGAGATCGATCAAGTTTCCGATGGACTATCCGCACTTTTACAATCGTGTAAAGTGCTCCAAAAGTATCAAAAGTGGAGTTACATTTGCCAAAAAGCGCGAGTTTTAGTAGGCGCCTCAAACAAAAAACAAAGACTGTTCTATGAATCATACTTTTCACCGTTTAAAGTTCTTAACGACAACGATGCAAACGCGGGAATCGTCACCGGATACTACGAACCGCTCCTGAGGGGCAGCTTAAAACGCTCTGCTAAATATGCGTATCCAGTGTATGCGGCGCCGGATGACTTAGTGTCCGTTGACGTTAAAACGCACCCATCCTTCGAAAATTTCCGAGGCGTAGGACGGAAATCAGGTGGGGAATTAAAACCTTACTTCACCCGATTAGAGATAGATCAAGGGCTTGCAAAAGTCGAAGGTAAAGAAATCTTGTGGGTCGAAGATAAAATCGAATTATTCTTTTTACAAATTCAGGGCTCTGGGCGCGTTGAGCTCGAGGATGGTAATACCATGCGACTAGGTTTTGCCAAATCAAACGGTCATCCTTATCGGTCAATCGGTAAATCACTCGTAAAAAAAGGAGAGCTAAAGCTTAGTGAGGCTTCCATGCAGGGAATCAAAACATGGGCCGCAAACAACCCTGACAAAATTGACGCTCTGCTAAATGAGAACCCTTCATACGTATTCTTTAGGATCCTACCGTCCAATTTAGACGGACCAATCGGCTCCTTAGGTGTACCGCTGACGCCAAATCGCAGTATCGCGGTGGACGACGCATATATTCCTGCTGGATTTCCGGTCTATTTAGCAACGACCCGACCCAACTCATCATCCCCTTTAAACCAGCTGATGTTCGCTCAGGATAAAGGCGGCGCCATTAAGGGTGCTGTTCGCGCTGATTACTTCTGGGGTTTCGGAGATGACGCAGCGATTAATGCCGGCAAAATGAAACAAGAGGGGTTTATGTGGGTCTTGATTCCAAAAACCTTCATTTTAACCAACAATACAAATTAAACGAGGAATTAGAAAACGCTGGTTAATTAGCGCCACCTGAGGCCGTTAATCGCCCTTCCAACTGCTCCAAATTCAGCGCACCACTTGCCCTTGAACCATCACTAAAAAATAATGTGGGCGTTGCCCTAACCAACATTTTTTTTCCGAAATCAACTATCTCGTCGATCGGGTTATTGCACCCATCATCCACCTGCGGGCTCACACCATGAAATATAAAGTCATCCCATGCTTGACCGGCATCAGCGGAGCACCAGATCGCTTTGGAAATGGGAATGGAACGCTCACTAATGACTGGATACAGAAACAAATATAAGGTCGCGTCAGTAATATTTCCCAAAGTTTCCTCGTCGAACTTACGACAGTATCCACAATTAGGGTCTGCAAAATAAGCAAACTCTCGCTCACCAGTGCCATATACACGCTTGATCGCCATCTCAAAAGGTAACTCAGCAAACGGCATCGAAACTTTTTGTAATTCAGCGGCCTCAATTTCGGAGACCCTCTCCGAGGTTACGTTTCTCATCGTACTTAACTCGATTAAATTACCATCGAATAGATAGGTAAAATTCTCATCGACGTAGTAAATTGAACCGCTGATGACTATCTCATAAAGCCCCATAATTTCAGTCTCAGAAATGGCATCTATAGACGCAGTCGGAAACCTGTCACGAATTCTATCTTCTAACGTACCCTCATCAGCGAAAGCGCTACCCATCAAACAAATTAAAAAGAACATGAAGTATTTATGCATTTCTCACCTTTCAAATAAACTTTAGTTACCCTACAGCTTTTTGAATCAAAAACCGTCTTAGCGCGCCTACACGGCCGACGGCCCCAAATCCGAAATCATGAAGAGACCGACAAAAACTGGACCTGCTAACGGCCAAGTCATGCATCGACTCCGTGAAATACGTAAAGCTCTCGACCTCTTCTTTTCTTGCACGACGATAGCGATTTACCACAGATAAAGCTCCGGGGTCCTCTAAACCATGCTCCTTTATTAGCTCGGTTAGTTTCGCTGTATCGGCCAAACCGATATTTAGTCCTTGTCCTGCCAAAGGCAAGAACTGATGGGCAGCATCACCAACTAGCACCACCCTCCCACGAGCTAATGTTTGAGGCAACACTCTACGTAACGGGAATCGCCCAATACCACTCACTAAATCGACTATACCTAACGGATCGTATCTCTTTGCTAGCTCCTTTGGTAAAACGTCCTCATCTAATTGCTGTGCGAACTCATCACAAGCAGACCAAACAATCGATACCAAGTTTCCAGGTAAAGGTAAATAAGCTATGACGCCCTCGGCGCCCATCCACTGATAAGCCGCGTCTCGATGTGACCTCTCCACTGTAAAATTTGCAACTATGCCCGTGTACTTATAATTGCGCTCGCTTACACTGATGCCACATTGGCGTCGGACTAATGAGTTAGCTCCATCCGCCGCCACCAATAATTTACAGCTTATCTGACCGTCCGAAGTAACGACCGTAACAAAACCGGGGTCCTGTTCGATTGTATGTATTTCACTCTGAAGTCGAACGACCGAGTCATCTAAACGTGCGCAAATGGAGCGCCGTAGATTATCACTCTCAACAATTGTTGCTAATTCTAGGATGCCCGCATCATGAGCGCCTAAAGTCAGTCGCTTCCGGTCGTCGCCATCAATATGCATTCGCGTAACGCATTGGGTTCTGTCTGCGGCAATATTATTCCAAAGTCGCTCATCGGTTAAAAAGCTCTTGATGGCAGGACGAATTGCAAAAACTCGATTTTCGAAACCTTTGCGAGCTAATGGTTCATGTGAATCGCTATCGGGTTGAATATTTGCGTCAATCAAAGCTACCCGCAGACCTAACCGCGACAAGGCTACAGCCGTGGCGCTACCAGAAAGACCGGCGCCGGCGATTAATACATCATAATCAGTCATAAGATAAGTTTACCGACCATCTGAATTCAGTGCTCAAAATACCTTCCTTGACAATTCTCAGGCTTGACAGTAATCTGCCGGCCCAACTTTAAGTAAGACATGTGGCGATTTAGCTCAGCTGGTTAGAGCGACGGAATCATAATCCGCAGGTCCGGGGTTCGAGTCCCTGAATCGCCACCAATCCCTCTAAAAAAATTAATAACCACCTCGCTCACGAAACTGCCGCCTTAACGTAAATCGCAGAAAAAACTGCCCAACTGCGCAGTTCATAATCAAGACTTACTAGGTGTTGATGAATGTCGCTGGCTATCATGTCGTCCAAACCCGTTTTCGATTCCCAAATTTCGATACAGATCACTTTCGGCTCATATTTACGCAAAGATAATCCCTTAAGCACCCGAAAATCATTACCTTCACAGTCAATGTTTAAAAACTCAAATTTTTTGGGACAATCACATCTATCTAATATTTCTGTAAGCGTTTCAGTCGTGATGTCATTTACGCGGCGATACTCTGGATGTTGAGCAACCACCTCAGGGTCGATTGTCGCATTCGTCGAAAACTCGCCAGGACTATAAATGTTTAACGTTTCGACTCGATCACTGATGGCCGATTGAACGACCAGATCCCTTTTTCGAGCCATTTTAGCTACACGGACCTTGTCTTCCTCCATATCAATTAATATTCCGTTCCAGCCCGCTTTATAGAATCCAAATGTATTGGAGCCCCGTCTCGGATGGTGACAGCCTACGTCCACATAATACCCTTTTGCTTTTGAGAGGCCGACTTGCAAGAACATCTTTACGATTAAGTCCTCTGCACACTGTGAATATGAGGTTAGTGCTTTCGTAGGCGACAAATACGCACGTCTAAACCTAGAGATAAATTGTAAAGTTTGTCTAAATGTCATCACATCAATTTAACCAAATATGTTGATACTTATGGATTGAAATAGTTTATACCAATAACCCCCGTTATAAGGGACGGTTAGTGCCGGTGGACTTAATCGGGTCGTTTAGTTTTCATAGATGCGCCGTAGTGGTTTCAAATTTTAAAACCACCTCATGATCGCTCATTCTTGTAAAATTGAGGATTAACTTCTGATAAGCCTCACAGCGTAGTACACCTATGAAAAAAGTTTACGTCCGAACTTTCGGATGCCAAATGAATGAATATGATTCTGAAAAAATGGTCGATGTATTGCGTGCGAGCGATGGATACGAAAAAACCACAAAAGTCGAAGAAGCAGATTTAATACTATTCAATACATGCTCTGTTCGCGAAAAAGCTCAGGAAAAAGTATTCAGCGACTTGGGTCGGGTTCGACATTTAAAAGAAGCTAAACCCAATGTCAGAATAGGCGTAGGTGGCTGCGTAGCCTCACAAGAAGGAAAAGTTATTATTTCACGAGCACCCTATGTAGATTTTGTATTTGGCCCTCAAACAATACATAGGCTACCGTCCTTACTGGCGGAGCGGCAAAAAAAGGGGAAATCTCAAATCGATATTTCTTTTCCAGAGGTTGAAAAATTCGATCATCTACCAACCCCTATTACCACAAGTCAGTCTGCGATGGTTTCAATCATGGAAGGATGCAGCAAATACTGTACCTTCTGCGTGGTTCCTTACACTCGAGGTGAAGAGATATCGAGACCCTTCGAAGACGTTCTTATAGAAGTGGCGACATTAGCAACTCAGGGTGTCAAAGAAATCACATTGCTAGGACAAAATGTTAATGCCTATTTTCACGAACAGGAAAACGAGACTATTGATTTTGCCACCCTCTTAGACTATGTCTCTGAAGTTCCTGGGGTTGAAAGAATTAGATTTACCACATCACATCCTAAAGAATTCTCAGCGGCATTAATTGACAGTTACCGTAAGCTACCTAAGCTTGTCGATCACGTACATCTTCCTGTTCAGTCTGGCTCTAATAAAGTGCTGGAGGCGATGAAACGCGGCTATACACGTAAAGATTATGTAAAGATCATTAACGAATTGAAGAGTGCTCGAAGCACTGTTTCAATAAGCTCAGACTTTATCGTGGGCTTTCCGGGAGAAACAGATTCGGACTTCGAAGAGACAATGAGTCTCGTAGACGAAGTAAAATTTGATGGCAGCTTTAGCTTCATGTACAGTCCGCGACCCGGTACTCCTGCGGCAGCGCTCCCTGACCACGTCCCTTTATTAATCAAGAAACAGCGATTGGGCCGACTCCAAGACAAACTAAGTGAGAACGCCTTTCGATACAGTGAACAAATGGTTGGAGGTGAATTTGATGTGTTGGTAGAAGGTTTCTCGAAAAAAGATCCATCCAAGCTCTCTGGAAGAACAAATAACAATAAGGTGGTCAACTTTGATGGGCAAGAACGCCTGATTGGTCATACAGTTAAAATTAAAGTAACTGAAGCACTACCGAATTCGCTTCGAGGCACCGTAATTACCAGAAATTAATCGTCTTCCGATATACTAATTATTGTTGTTCAAAGATAGGATCATTTAAGATTGGATACTACCGAAATCGCATTTGTACCAGTTGATAACGCTAGGCTTGCAAACATGTGTGGCGCACTTGATGCAAACCTTAAGGAAATAGCGCAGGAACTTAACATTAAGATTATCCGTAAGGGCGAAATCTTCACCCTTAGTGGTAACAGCGACACTATTCAAGTTGGCGCAGATACGCTTTCGTTATTGTATGAATCCTCACGCCGCCATCTCGATACAAAGGATATTCAGCTGGGTATTGTCGAAATCACTCGAAAGGTTAAAGCAGGTGATGAGGAGTCGGGGATCGTTTTACAAACGAGACGACGAGACCTTCGAGGGAGAACTCCCCGTCAAACCCAATATTTAAGGCAAATTCAATCTTATGATATTACTTTTGGGATAGGGCCAGCCGGCACTGGAAAGACCTACTTGGCAGTCGCATCAGCTGTAGATTCATTTGAACGGGGAAATGTAAAACGTATCGTCTTAGTCAGACCTGCCGTCGAGGCTGGGGAAAGACTTGGTTTCCTGCCGGGGGACCTAAGTCAAAAAGTAGATCCATATCTACGACCTTTATATGATTCTCTTCACGATTTAATGGGATATGAAAAAGTCGGGAAACTATTTGAGCGTAATGCCATCGAAATCGCACCACTTGCATACATGCGCGGAAGAACACTGAATGATGCATTCATCATTCTCGACGAGGCACAAAATACAACGCCAGAGCAAATGAAAATGTTCCTAACACGAATGGGATTTGGCAGTCGCGCTGTTGTGACAGGGGATAACACTCAAATTGATCTTCCAAAAGGACAAAAAAGCGGACTGAACGAAGCTGATGCGATTCTTAAAAAAGTAAAAGGTATCGCATTCACTCGATTTGAGTCAGAAGATGTGGTCAGGCATCCCCTAGTTCAAAGAATAGTCAAAGCCTACGCGGCCGCCAGATCTGATGAATAAACGCCCTTTATGAGCAAGATCAAACTAGAACTGGTTATTCAAAAATGCGAATCGTGGCTGGGAATTCCAAGTAAACGAGATATGCGACGTTGGATTCTAGCTTCGCTGTTAGAAGATGCAAATGTTACACTTCGACTTATTGACGAGATGGAAGGTCGAGAGCTCAACCGCCACTTCCGGGCTCGAGATAAAGCGACGAACGTCCTCACTTTCCCTTATGAAGAAACAACACCTTTGTCTGCGGATATTGCACTTTGCATTCCCGTCATCCAGAGGGAGGCCGTAAAACAGCAAAAAACCTTTCATAACCATTTCGCACACCTTTGTGTACATGCAACGCTACACTTTCAGGATTTCGGGCATGAAGAGGAAACTGAAAGAGAAATTATGGAAGGTATGGAAATTGATATCCTGGGAAAAATGGGAATACCTAACCCATATGAATACAGCATCACCTCGAACTCATTATGAATAAACTTATCAAAAAATCTAGTTGGCTAGAAAAAATTGCCCACTTTATAGTCCGGGAGCCTGAGGACAAAGAAGAACTAATTGAATTGCTGCATGCATCATTTGAGAAGAATCTCCTCGACTCCGATGCGCTTTCCATGCTCGAGGGCGTTTTACAGGTCTCGGAGATGACGGCACGAGACATTATGATTCCCAGATCTCAATGTTACATGGCAGACATTAAGTCTCCTATGACGGATATTATTGGCTTGGCGGTTGAGACCAATCACTCTAGATTTCCTGTTTTCGAAAATAATAAAGATGAAATTTTAGGTATTTTGCTCGCCAAAGACCTGTTGCGTTATTACAAAGACCCTGGATCGTTCGACCTTAGAGACATGTTAAGACCAGCGGTATTCATTCCCGAATCGAAACCACTCAATGTTCTACTCAAAGAGTTTCGAAGCAACAGAAATCACATGGCTATAGTCGTGGATGAATATAGCGGGGTCGCAGGGCTCATCACGATAGAGGACGTACTCGAGCAAATTGTTGGGGAGATTGAGGATGAATACGATTTCGATGAATCTGAGGCAAACATATTGGAGGATAAGTTCGGTCGCTTTCGAATTAAGGCAGTAACGGAGATCTCAGATATAAATAATCACTTCGGTACAAACTTTCCCGACAAAGACTTCGACACGATAGGCGGTTTAGTGTTGGCTCATCTCGGCAAACTGCCAGAAATTGGTGAGGAAATTAAAATTGGTGAGCTCAGTATCACAGTGACGCGATCAGATAGCAGAAGGGTTCACGCGCTTTTGGTAGAAAAAATTAAGATTGATCCAAAACCCTAAAATATTCACGTTAGTTGCACATGCGTTAACAAAGCGGCCTAACGTTTCGGCATTCATCCTAGGAGCCATCACAGTTCTGGGATTCGCGCCTTTATCAGTTTTTTTAATTCCCATACTCACCTGCGCATTATTATTCTTCATACTGCACGCGCAAAAAGTCACCAAAATATTCGTAATATCGTTCTTTTTTTCATTCGGACTTCTGATATCTGGGACAAGTTGGATCTATGTCAGTCTCCATAAATTTGGGGGTATGCACCCCCTCTTAGCAATGCTTGGCACTGTTTTTCTCAGTGTAATTTTCGCTCTGCCACCCGCAGTTATCCAAACACTGCTTGCTAAGCTAGTGTCCTCTCCGCACAGACGATTATTAGTCGCATTACCAATCGGACTTGCTCTATCAGACTGGTGTAGAGGGTGGTTTTTAACCGGGTTCCCGTGGCTATCCATCGGCTACTCACAAATACCGATGAGCCCACTTTCAAACTACGCGCCGGTACTTGGCATTTACGGGGTGACACTTGCATGTACTCTTTGCTCGGGGAGCCTCGGCTATCTTTTTAAAAATCTGACGTTAGTCGGACCAAAACCACATTGGAAAATCGGGATAATACTACCCGCCCTTATCCTGTTCCTATCGATAGGCTTGGGACTAATTCAATGGACGGAAAAAATCAGCCAACAAGCCACGACGGTTTCCTTGCTTCAAGGGAACATATCTCAGGATGTGAAATGGACTCCCGAATGGCTCAACAAAACAATGATGACGTACCTTGATTTGGTCCGCAAAGAAAAAAGTGACCTTATACTTCTCCCAGAAACAGCGATTCCGTTACTCTCTACCAATGTCCCTGAGTGGTATTGGAAAGCACTCCGCGAGCATGCGCAGAACTATAATTCGCATATTGTATTGGGTATTCCGGAAAAGTCAGAAGAGGGCAAGTTCTACAATAGCGTGATCCACATAGGTAGTGAGGGAACCAATCGTTATCGTAAACACCATCTTGTTCCTTTCGGCGATTACTTTCCAATGCGATCTATTACTTCTGCACTACTTGGCTACCTTTCAATTCCCATGTCGAACTTTTCTCCCGGGGCTGCCAATCAAGAACCGTTCGACCTAGGTAAGCAAGTTCTTGGGGTCGACATTTGCTACGAAGATGTGTTTGGCGAGGAAATCATACGGCAGCTCCCTGAAGCTACTTTGCTCGCAAACTTTACGAATGACGCCTGGTGGGGGGAGTCCCTTGGTCCTCAGCAACACCTTCAAATTGCTCAAGCCAGATCCATCGAGACTGGCAGAGAGCTACTACGCGTCACTAATACTGGCGTCACTGCTGTTATTGATCATAGAGGCCATATTACTAATCGATTACCCGAATTTTCAGAGAGCGTATTGCGAGCAGAAATTTATGGACGCAAAGGTATTACGCCTTATAGCCGTTGGGGAAATTTCGCATTCGTCTTTTTATCTCTCAGCATCCTTTTACTGGGTTTAAAATCAACATCGTATTGGCCTAAAACCGAAAAAAGGTAAAATGATGTCTTATATAATTCTGCTTTTTGTAACTCATCTCTTAGGTTTATAAATGGTCTACTTTCAAGACATGATTTTAGAACTTCAAAAATATTGGAGTTCACATGGCTGTGCACTCTTGCAACCGTACGATTTAGAGGTGGGTGCTGGCACTTTTCATACCGCCACATTTCTCAGAGCAATCGGGCCCGAACCTTGGAAAGCCGCCTACGTGCAACCATCACGCAGACCTAAGGATGGAAGATATGGCGCCAATCCAAATCGATTACAACACTATTATCAATTCCAGGTAGTGCTCAAACCTTCACCATCTGACATTCTCGAACTCTATTTGGGTTCGCTTGAAACTATTGGCATTAACCCGCGCGAACATGACGTTCGATTTGTCGAGGACGATTGGGAGTCTCCAACGCTTGGGGCCTGGGGACTGGGGTGGGAGGTGTGGCTTAATGGGATGGAAATTACACAATTTACTTATTTTCAAGAAGTCGGTGGCATAAGTTGTAAACCCGTCATGGGGGAAATCACCTACGGACTCGAGAGACTAGCGATGTACCTTCAATCAAAAGACAGCGTGTTCGACTTGGACTGGGCACCTGGAATTACATACCGAGATGTCTATCATCAAAATGAAGTAGAACAATCAACATATAATTTTGAAAAAGCAAATACAGGTTTACTTTTTACTAATTTTGATGCCTTTGAAAAAGAAGCAGTCGCAATGTTCGAGTCTGCGTTGCCTCTTCCCGGATATGAACTTGTCATGAAGTGCTCTCATGCTTTTAACCTTTTAGATGCCCGAGGAGCAATATCGGTTACAGAGCGTTCGAGCTATATCGGGCGAGTTCGCACCCTCGCGAGAATGGCGGCAAGAACTTACCGATTATCACGCAAAGCTCTAGGGTTTGAGCGTGCCTCCGATGAGGCGATCAAAGCCTTTATTTCTCAAGAAGAAGTTAGTGAAATTCTAGAAATTCGCAGAAATACCTCTACCCAAACATAATAACCAAATTTATGGCCACCTTACTCGTTGAATTGCTAACGGAGGAATTACCTCCTAGAGCCCTAAAAAAACTTGGTAGCTCATTTGGTTCAGGCATTTTTACCAGCTTAAAAAAGCAAAATTTCGTTACTGACGAAGCTCGCTACTCGACATTTGCAACGCCGCGGCGACTAGCTGTTGTCATCCAAGATGTCCTGGGTATATCACCAGAAGAGACTGTTAATCAGAAACTTATGCCGACACATGTCGGCTTTGACAAAAATGGCGGACCGTCGGAAGCGTTGTTAAAAAAAATTAAATCCCTTGGGCTAGATGAAAGTGCCGCGAAGAAGACCGAAGTAAAAAACGACGGAAAAATGGAATTCATTTTTCTCAACCAAAAAAAACAAGGTGTAACCATTGCAGAAGGGTTACAAAAAGCAATCGATATCTCGATATCGGATCTCCCCATTCCCAAGGTGATGACTTACCAACCGCAAAATAATTTGGAAAGTGTGAATTTCGTTCGACCAGCGCATCGCCTGGTAGCACTTCTAGATGACCAAGTGGTTGCCATTCAAGCGTTAGGACTAAACAGCGGAAATTCATCCCTCGGTCATAGGTTCCACTCAAAAGGCGACATTACCATCGCCAGTGCTGAGCTGTATGAGTCAATACTAGAGGAGTCAGGACAAATAATTCCTGACTATAATAAACGTAGGGGTTTGATTCTTGACCAACTAAACCAAGAAGCAGGTCAATTAGGCCTGGCACTTGAAAATGATGAAGACCTTCTCGAGGAAGTTACCTCGTTAGTCGAGTCTCCTGCAGTTTATGTTGCCCAATTTGACAGAGAATTTCTCTCAATTCCTGAGGAATGCCTTGTACTGACCATGAAGACCAATCAAAAGTACTTCCCGTTATTCGATAAAAATGGGAAATTGTCAGAAACCTTTTTATTAGTCAGTAACATGAAGCTCGATGATCCAAGCAACATCATCAAAGGAAATGAAAAAGTTATCCGGCCACGACTAGCGGATGCGCAGTTCTTCTACCAAGGCGATATTGAAACACCGCTCTCCGAGCTTGCTGCCAGATTAGAACACGTGATTTATCATAATCAGCTCGGATCCCAATTGGACCGAGTCACACGCATATCCGATTTGTCTGTTCAAATAGCAGATTGCGTAGGAACTGATAGTCTGAAGGTTGCAAGGGCAGCCGAACTGTGTAAAGCGGACCTGGTGTCGGACATGGTTGGAGAATTTCCGGAATTACAAGGCACCATGGGACGATACTATGCTCTAGCTCAAGGAGAGGCCCCCGATATAGCGGATGCACTAGAAAAATACTACAGGCCAAGATTCGCTAAAGATAGTATCCCGAACAGTGGTATATCTGCCGCGTTGGCGCTGGCAGATAAGCTTGACATCATAGTCGGAATATTTGGAATTGGGCTCATTCCATCTGGCGAAAAAGATCCTTATGCATTAAGACGACAAGCAATAGGAATCGTTAGGATCCTTACTGAATATCCTGTCGAGCTTAACCTACAAGAAATTATTAATTGGGCTGTAGGAAAATTTTCAGAAAAATCAGTAACGAATATTGATAAATCGAAAATTAAAAATTTCATCATCGACCGATTTAAAGGATATCTCAAGGATAAGGGGTATTCGATAGATAAAATCGAAGCGGTTTTAGCAACGGATTCAAATCATCTGCACCTTGCACAACCGCGTATAGCTGCTTTAAGTGAGTTCCTCCGAACTGACGACGCGATCGCACTGGTCTCTGCGAATAAGCGTATTAAAAATATTCTTAAAAAGAATAATGGCGACACCAACCATCAAGTGGAATTCCAGCTTTTCAGTACCGATGAAGAAGTATCTTTATACAAAGTCATTCAAATTTTATCCCCGAAAGTAATGGAAGCGATTAATCAAAGACGTTATCCAGACGCACTGGAAGCTTTATCCTCGGCGAGAAAGGAAGTTGACCTTTTCTTTGATAAAGTAATGGTCATGTCGGATGATCCAGCCGAGCGCGACAATAGACTAGCGCTACTCAGCCAACTATCCGTTCTACTCAAATGCGTTGGTGACCTATCCGAACTTTCGATAACAGTGAAAAATTAATATGAAATTGGTCATACTTGATAGAGATGGTGTAATCAATTTCGATAGCGACCGGTACATTAAAAGTTCTGCCGAATGGAAACCGATACCGCAAAGCCTAGAAGCTGTCGCCCGACTCAACCATATGGGCTATCGCGTTGTTATTGCCACCAACCAATCTGGAATTGGCAGGGGCCTATTCGACATGTCTACTCTCAATGCAATCAATGACAAAATGTATCGAGCACTAGCTAGTGTTGGCGGGAGGATAGACGCTCTGTTCTTTTGTCCACACATTAGCGAATCCCAATGCCACTGTCGAAAACCTGAGCCAGGAATGCTTCTAAGTATTGCAGAGAGGTTCAACGTCAATCTAAAGGATATTCCGTTCATTGGCGATTCCCTTAAGGATCTTCAAGCCGCCAGCTCGGTAGGTGCACTCCCAGTTTTGGTAAAAACTGGTAAAGGCGAACAGACATCAATGAGTACTGAATTACCAGAAGACACCATACAGTTCACGGACCTAAACGAAGCTGTAAAACATATCACTTCTTCCCGATAGTCGTGTTCATTTTAGCTAGATCTTTAGTTTTTGAGCTCTTACGAGCATCTTTAACGATAGTATTTTCTTTTATCGCTATTCTCACCTTCCCACTCTCTCCAATAAAAAGATATCGTGTAATCACTCTATGGTCACACTGTATTACGCTTCTGGCCGAATACATTTGCGGTATCAAATACGACGTTAAAGGCTTAGAAAATATTCCTAGTGATCCTTGCGTGATCCTTTCTAAACATCAATCAGCTTGGGAAACCTTCGCTTTTCAAGCTATCTTTCCACCTCAAGTCTGGGTTTTAAAAAGTAGTCTTCTACTCGTTCCATTTTTCGGCTGGGGGCTAGCGATGATGAACCCTATAGCAATAGACCGATCCAGCAAATCCAAAGCACTTAAACAAATGCTCATTCAAGGTAAGAACCGTATTCAAAACGGCTGGTATATCATTGTTTTTCCGGAAGGAACGAGAACCTCGCCTCATAAAAAAGTCAAGTATCAAGTAGGCGGAGCATGGCTGTCCGCAAAGCTACAGTCGGCTATACTACCGGTCGCACATAATGCAGGCGAATATTGGCCCAAGAACGCGTTGCTAAAAAAACCAGGGACAATTAATGTGGTGATTGGAAAACCAATAGAAACAGTTAATAAGTCACCTGAAGCTTTAATAAAGCAAGTGGAAACCTGGATTGAGACCAACATGCCGAAAACCTCAGACTGAGACACATGACTTCAACACCAAAATTACCTTTTTTAATTCTGTGCTTATGTCTGGTTTCAAGTTGCGGACAAACCGGAGCACTGTACATGCCGGAAAAATCTGATGCAGACGCAAAGCCTGTTTCAACCACGCGAAATGCAGATCCAAATTTAGCAACACGAAAAGAACAATGACAATTCATAGAAAATCAGGCGAGTTATATATCGAAGACAAAGCCGCCAGTGATATAGCCGAAGAATTTGGAACTCCTTGTTACGTTTATTCCAGGAGCTCTGTTGAAACTAATTTCAATAGATTTAAAAATGCCTTTGGCGAACGTAAGAGTTTGGTTTGCTACGCTGTTAAAGCGAACTCGAACATAGCAATTATTAAAATTCTTGCTCAATTAGGAAGCGGCTTTGATATTGTTTCAGGGGGAGAACTAAGCCGAGTATTAGCAGCTGAAGGAGACCCAAGCAAGATCGTTTTTTCTGGGGTCGGCAAAACTCATGCTGAGATTAAATATGCCCTACAAAAGAAGATTAAATGTTTTAATGTCGAATCAGAGTCGGAGTTATATCGTATTTCCGATATAGCTAAAGAGATGAATATTGCCGCAAATATCAGCTTGAGAGTTAATCCTGACGTAGATGCAAAAACACACCCTTATATCTCAACAGGGCTGAAAGAGAACAAATTCGGAGTCGATGTTAATGACGCGACTCGATTATATAAAGTGGCCGCGGAACTACCCAATATAGTACCTACCGGGATTGATTGTCATATTGGGTCTCAGCTAACTGATATCGCGCCGATGCGTGACGCAGCGTTAAAAATGGTTGAATTAACCGATAAGTTAATTACTGAAAATATCGTAATTGACCATATTGATTTCGGTGGCGGGCTCGGCATCCAATATCAAAATGAAACGCCAATTCACCAGGAGCTATTCGTAGAAATGCTGCTCGAGGTCATGAGCGAACGCGAGCAAGAAATCCTTGTAGAGCCGGGTCGCTCCATCGTAGGGAATTCGGGCGTACTGCTCACTAAGGTCGAATACCTTAAGCACGGCTCAAATAAAAATTTTATTGTAGTGGATGCTGCGATGAACGACCTTGCTCGACCATCTTTATACAATGCTTACCATCACATAGATAGCATTCGTCGCGATGAGAATAAGCCCGCAAAACGCTACGATATTGTAGGACCAATTTGCGAAACAGGAGATTTTTTGGGTAAAGACCGTGATTTGTACGTTAATGAAGGTGACATCCTTGCGATTCACTCAGTAGGGGCTTACGGCATGACCATGAGCTCTAATTACAACTCTAGGGGAAGAGCTTCTGAGATTCTTATTGACGATACTCATGCACATATCATTAGAAAAAGAGAGTCGGTCGACGAACTTTTCCATAATGAACGAACTGCTCCTTGATGAATCTACTAAGAGTTATGTTTGTTGAAAATATCTTTGCGGACAACCAAAATACCGCGACATTGGTAGCTCTCACGCTTACGAATTCTTTAGGTTTTAATGATGATCGTTTATAACTTATCCTGCGACCAGGACCATAATTTTGAGGGTTGGTTTGCTTCACCAGGCCAATTTGATAAGCAACAAGAAAATAAACAAATATCTTGCCCGACCTGCGGCTCAACTAATGTAACTAAGCAACTGTCAGCACCATATGTAAATGTCGGGGCCGCCACAAAAACTTCATCTGTAACCAAACAAACAGAAACTGCACTGGCTGGCTTGGACCCACAGCATCTCCAGAAAAAGTTCATCGAATACATCATTCAAAACACAGAGGATGTTGGTGCGAAATTCCCTGATGAAGCACGAAAAATCTATTATGGAGAAACAGATAAACGCTCTATTCGTGGTCAAGCTTCAAGCGACGCCATTAAAGAACTTCAAGAGGAAGGAATAGAGGTCTATGGATTACCGGCTGATCCGCCCACACCTGATAAATTAAACTAATTGGCCAAATCAATTGCAAAGCTCGGCACACACAAAAATTACTTTTTACTAGCACTTGCAATTCTAGCAATTTCCATTGCAGCAGTGCTTATTAAAGGCGCCCAAAATGAGGGCGCCACCTCGAGTAGTATCGCACTTCTTCGATTAGGCATCGCTTCGGTATGCTTAGCTTTGTTGTCCTTTAAATCAATCTGGGAAGACGTGAAACACTGTAAAAACCGCGCCATACTTGGAAGTGCTCTCGCCGGCATTTTTCTGGCGTTACACTTTCTGGCTTGGATTATCTCTCTGGAACATATTCCGGTCTCGACAAGTACATTTCTAGTCACCACAAGTCCTTTATGGGTAGTAGTAATAAGTTTTTTTGTTTTAAAAGAAACCATCACAAGACGGCAGATCCTTGGGATAGTAATTGCAATGAGTAGCGCCCTTTTCATCCTTCATCATCAGAACGGAATTTTTATAACTGCAGAAGAGAACTTCCTCAAAGGCGAAATACTCGCCACTTTAGGAGCAATCTCAATCGCAATGTATTTAATTATCGGCCGAACTCTCCGTAGTACGATCGACTTGAAAACATATGTTTTCCTCACATACGGATTCGCCACTATGGCACTTGTCGTCTATCACTTACACAGAGGGGAGAACTTAATACCGGATCTATCATCCACAGCCTGGTTCTACATTTCTTGCGTGGCATTAGGTCCGCAGCTTGTTGGGCACACAATTCTTAACTGGGGCGTAAGGCGTTTTCCCGCGATCATCGTTTCAATGACCGTATTATCTGAACCAATCCTAGCCTCCATACTGGCCTGGATTATTCTTGATGAAATGGTTGGACTAAGCAGCCTAATGGGGTTTACCGGAATTCTTTTGGGTATTTTTATAGTGATTCACAAAAAACAAGCGCGGCCTTCGTTAACCGTCAATTAAAAAAGGATATAAATGAATCTAGTAAATGAAATCTACATTACGATGTGAAATGAATGTCTGAATCCGGTGTCAGCTTTCTATCTTAAAGTTGCAGAGTTGAAATTAACTCTGCTCGCATACTTATAAAATCCGCAAAGAGTGCCCAATTGACGATCCAGAAGCCCCACCCCATACCTATGAGCAGTTAACTCAAATTTCAACAGGACTTGGCCAATCATTTAATCCGGAGTTTTCGTTTTTTTCTAATGAATACAAGTATTCGATAACCTAACAAGAGAAATAATACGGAGGCGAATATTAACGGCTCTGTTATGTCACGCTTCACCAAGATAAAAAAGTGTATTACACCTAAAATCGCTACAATATAGACACTCTTATGTAACCATATCCATCGCATCGGACCGATAATCACCTTCGCACGATTGATTGAAGTTATCGCCAATATTAATAGCCCTACAAATGCCGTGAAACCAAAATAAATAAAAGGACGGTCCATCAGGTCTAATAAAATTTCAGTCCAATCAAAATACTGATCCAAAACCAACCAACTTAAAAAATGGACCAAAGAATAGAAAAACGTAATGAGGCCTAGAGTTCTTCTAAGAGGAAAAACAAGCGGCATATTAAATAACGCTCGAATAGGAGTCACAGACAGTGTTAACATCAAAAAAACTAGAGTCCACCACCCAGTAAATTGCGATATAAACTCAATCGGGTTCGCAGTTAACTCACTCGTAATGGCACGTAAGACCAGAACGACTAGCGGCAGCGAGCTACCCAGCCATATCAATGGAATATTAAGCCGCTTGCTTTTGCTAGAGGGCCTCGGCGCACGAGCTGAGTAAGCCATAAACTAAATTATGTTAAAAATACTTAGTCAAATCTAAGTCTGCATACAGATCCGCCACCCATTCAGAATATCCATTGAACATCAGTGTGTCTCGCTTAAGAAACTCCCCTATACGCCTCTCTCTTCTTTGGCTCCACCTGGGATGCGAGACGTTTGGATTAACATTTGAATAAAACCCATATTCTTTAGGGTTTGTGAGGTTCCATGATGAGTTTGGTTGTCTTTCTGTCACTCGAATAGTAACAATTGATTTCGCGCTCTTAAATCCATACTTCCATGGAACGACTATTCTTACTGGAGCCCCGTTTTGATTAGGTAAAATCTCTCCGTATAAGCCAACGGTTAAAAGCGCAAGTGGATTCATCGCCTCATCGATTCGTAAACCCTCTGTGTAGGGCCAATCAAGCACTGGGCTTTTTTGTCCCGGCATTTGTTCAGGATCATGTAAAGAGACAAATTCGACAAAACGCGCATTTCCTGTTGGTTGCACCACATTTAATAATTTAGACAGAGGAAAGCCAGCCCAAGGAATTACCATTGACCATGCCTCCACACATCGCAACCGATAAATTCGCTCCTCTATCGGCGCCAACCGCAAAAGATCATCTATATCAAATGTTTTTGGCCGATTAACCTCACCGATTACTTGTATTTTCCACTCATCCGTTTTCAGTCGATGTGCTTGCTCAAAAGGATCTTCCTTACCCGTACCAAATTCATAGAAATTGTTATATCGAGTAACGTCCGAATAACTTGTTTGTTCCTCGTCACTTGAAAATTTACTTTTCTTAGCATCTAACGGCACAGGAAATTTCGAAGCTTCTCGGGATTCCACAGCACTTTTTGGAATTACTAAAGAAGCTAACGACGCGCCCCCCCCCCTGCATCCATCGTCGTCGCGACTCGAACAACGTTCTAGAAGTGATCTCTGATGGGCGAACATTAGATCTGAATATATTTTTTTTCATATTACGGCTTACTCCGGTCGAAAACCTATTAAAAAATTTTTATTTTGCATTAAACAAGGAAGACGGTCGCGAGACCAAGAAATATTAAAAAACCCATACTGTCAGTACTAAACGTTAACAACACGGAGGAACCTATAGCCGGATCTCTACCGATTTTCTGCAGAAATAATGGGACTAACATGCCAACCCCAGCACCAACGATCAGATTAAGTAACATCGCTCCCAGCATGACAAATCCAAGCGCAATATTTCCGTACAGTAACCACGCGAAAATACCTGCAACGGACCCCCACAAAATGCCATTCACTAATGCAATAGACAATTCCTTACGGAGAAGCCCTTTAGCATTACTTTTATTGATCTCTTCAAAAGCTAGCGCTCGAACAATAAGTGCAACGGTTTGATTACCAGAATTGCCGGCTATCGCAGCGACGATCGGCATCAATGCGGCCAAAGCGACAAGCTTCTCTATCGAATCTTCAAACAGGCCAATGACTCGCGACGCAAAAAAAGCAGTTCCTAAATTAACGGCGAGCCACAACCACCTATTCTTTGCGCTCTTCCACACAGAAGAGAATAAGTCTTCGTCTCGCAGACCGACTTTCCCCAACGACTCCTGTTCTGCATCCTCTCTTATGTAGTCAACAATATCTGTAATCGTCATCCTTCCAACAATACGGCTGTGAGCATCAACAACCGGCGCCGAGACCAAATCGTAACGCTCAAAAGCGTGTGCCGCACCTTCGGCGTCTCTACCTGGATTAAAAGTCACAATATCAGTCGACATCACATCACAAACTTTCGTCTCGGGCGCGGCTACAATCAAGTCACTTATAGAGAGAGCACCTTTTAAAACTTCTCGGCGATCAACCACAAATAGCTTATCCGTATTCGGTGGTAACCTCTCGAGTCGTCTCAGATACCTTAGCACTACATCAAGTGCAACATCCTCTCGAACGGTAACCATCTCAAAATCCATTAACGCGCCTACCGTATCCTCTGGATAAGACAATGCTGCTTTTAGCTGCAGTCGCTCTTCCTCCGACAACGAGCTAAATACGTCGGCAATAACCTCTTCTGGCAAATCCGGCGCAAGATCAGCAATTTCGTCAGCGTCCAACTGCTCCGTTGCGGCGATAAGTTCTTGAGTATCCATATCGGCTATTAGCGTTTCTCTAACAGCGTCTGACACCTCGAGTAAAACATCTCCGTCTACATCCGATGGGATGAATTTCCAAACAACTAACCGTTCATCAAGAGGTAATTGCTCCAACAATGCCGCAATATCAGCTGGATGCATTGAATCTAATCGCTCCTGTAGCTCAGTCAAACTTTGCTCTTTACGATTATCTAACTCAATATATTGATGACTTTCGAGAATGACCTTTATATCTTCAAGGCATTGCTGAACCGTATCGACACGACGTCGAGTATTTTTTACGTCGATATCATTCATAGGTTATCCTTAAAGAATTCAGAGTACTCAAGATGCCGCTTGCCATAACCTCACATTGGCGTTAATTCTGCGAATGGCTGAGACCGACAAACGACCACGTCCCCTTCTAAGCTAGCGTTAAAAATCTTTACAGTTCCAGAATCGGTCCAACTGAAGCCGTAGTAAGCTATGCCAGTCGATGATTGCAAGTCCTCGGCTTCAATATAGTCACAACTCGCGCCATCTCGTATTAAAGACACTTCAAAATAAAACGCGCTCTCACCAGGGAATGTTGCTTTACCCTCATCGGTAAAAGTCCATTGTTTACCATCTTTATCGAGATATTCCCCGCTCAACACGATATCATTAATGATTGGACCCAATTCTTTACCAACGCGCTCATACTCAGCCCACTGGCCGGCCATTATGAGAGGCTCTTGTATCTGTAGTTGTCGGAATTGACCATCTGCGGATTTTTTTCCCTTAAACCAGACATAAACAACATCCTCGGCGGAAGTTGGCACATTCCTCTCTCCTAGAACCAACCGATAGGTGTCTGGATCTTCTCCAGGTTCAACATCAAATACAATCATCAATGTGGCCATCACCATATCCGTCGCAAAATAGGGGTAGACACGACCCTCTTTTTTTATCGCGATCAATACCGGCTTGGATTTTTTTTCAGCCTCATGAGGTTGTTTTGTTTCCCTCAAAATATCAAGGTAATCCCTTTCAAACCAAATTCCTTCCAGATCATCAATGAAAACTCGATCGTTTGCATTAATATTGGACATTGGTGCCACCAAAGAAGCTAAAACAAAAATTGTTGAAAGTTTTAGCTTCCAATGAGCATAATTAAAAATCACCACTTACTCCTTAAAATTGGGGACGAGTTTTCCAAACCTCATTTAACTGTTCAAAAGCATGTCCAAATTGCAACACGCCAAAATCATCTCTAAAACGACCAATGATCTGCAATCCGACGGGCAACCCCGAAGAAGAGAATCCAGCGGGGACTGAAAGCGCAGGGTGCCCCGTGACGCTAATTCGAAAACACGATTTCATCCACTCGAGGTAGTTAGTCAACGTATTTCCATTAATTTCTCTGACGTACGGGAGGTCGATGTCAAATGGTAAGACCTGGGTCACCGGGCAAATTATAAACTCATATGTATCCATGAATCGATTCAACCGATCAAAGAGTGCTGTTCTCAACCGCTCCGCTCGAGCGACATCTAATCCCTTGAGTGCCTTCCCCTGCTCAATATTCCATACCAAGGTGTCCTTAAATTGATTTGGGTGCTTTTTCAATAAATCACCAAGTGACGACTCCATATGCCACGCCCTGAGAACGTGAAAGACCTCGTCTGCCTCTTTGAGGTCAGGATCAACTTCCTCCACAATACATCCGAGACCTTCAAGACCACGCACTGCGCCTTCAATAACTTTTAAAACCTCATCATCAACAGGTAAACCGCCAAGCGTCCGACTCCACGCTACCCGTACTCCGTTAAAGTCTCTCGCTAACCTCTCCTGAAAAATACTTGGATTCTCCATAATTGACAACGGACAGCGTCTATCTGGACCTGCAATAGCAGACAACATCAAAGAAACGTCAGTCACCGTTCTAGCCATTGGTCCCAATACAGATAATGGAAACCAAGCTGAGGGATTTGGCCATACCGGAACCCGACCCGTTGATGGTCGAAATCCAACGACATTACAAAAACTAGCTGGGTTCCTAAGCGATCCTCCCAAGTCTGAACCATCAGCAATTGGTATAAGACCAGCAGCAAGCGCTGCCGCCGCACCGCCACTTGAACCTCCACAGGTTTTTTCCAAGTCATATGGATTTCGAGTAGCACCAAAAACATTATTAAAGGTTTGGCTCCCCGCCCCAAACTCGGGAGTATTCGTTTTACCAATAGTAACCGCCCCTGATTGTTGTAAACGATCTACAATCAAAGCATTTTGATCTGGAACAAAGTTCTCGAAAATAGGAGACCCAAACGTTGTTTTCATTCCCTTAGTGAGCGTTAAATCCTTGTGGGCAATCGGCAAAGCCTCCAGTATTCTCAGCGGGTCTCTTTTACTAATACGTTGGTCAATCAGTCGAGCAGTACTTTTGGCTCGATCTTCATCCAAGGTAACAATCGCGTTAATCTTTCCGTTAAATTTTTCGATTTGTTCTAGATGGCACTCCAATAACTCGACAGCTGAAATTTCTCCTTGAGAGACCATTTCAAGCATTTTGTGCGCAGGCAAAAAACAAACGTCCAAACTAGTCATATTCTCGATTCACTATCACCTAAATTCAACGACCAAATCCTACAGGATTCATAATTTGAACGGCTATCTCATTTGCAATGCCGTCTTCAAAAATCGGCTTACCTCCCAAAAATTGCATGCCAAGAGATTCGAATGTCGACTTAAAATCCGGAAATTTATCACTTTCAATTTCAACCGATTTACCGCGAATGAATAAATCATCTTCTAATAATACGTCAAGATCAGACAACAATTTTTCACCAGAGATACTTCGATGTTTTTCATAACAACAGTCATGATATTTCGACAAAATATCCAATAGAGTCACCGCGCCCTGAGACTGAACTCTTATATCTACGTCTCTTTGAAAAAAATACGCCGCTCCGCCCCAATAAACATGCAGGTAAGTCCCTCTCCTCGCTAGGCGCCGCATTGATTCGGCTACCGTATAGCCCCTACCTGATTGCTTTCCCGAAAAAAAACCGCGATAGAGTCTTGACCAGGATTCTTGTGGAGTGATAACGCCACTCCTAACCATGGAAAGGTGCTGTAAATACGTAGGTAATCCCTCAATAATCCAATAATCACCGGAATTAATATGCGGAAACATAAAATGCGACATCTCATGAGGAAGACTGTAATCCCGAAGAAGTTGTTCTAGGCTGGCATCACGCTTAACAAAAAGATGAATTCCAGCCCCTCCCCCTCTGGTGATATAAGCCCAAGGTACAGTGGTGTTAGTCCGGTCACTAGGGCTAATGATTACCTGCACCCGAGACCTCGGAAAGAATCCCATCAACGCTGAAACACCCTCCGCAGATTGTCTGATCCAATGGCTCATGTCGGCCGCGGTAGCACGGTCAAAATCACCCAAAATACTGACTTCCAAATTACTGCCTTTAATATTAACAATGCCAGGAGGCTCCCTTGAGAAAGCAACAATAGCTTCCCAATCGACAGCAGTATTGACGCCGATAAAACTAGTTTCATCAACTCGAACCCAAGGTGCGGATACATAAATGCCGATAGGCATAATGAACTTTATATCGAATTGTGCGTAATCAGGATCTGGGTTGGGTCTCAACAACCAATCCCCAATCGACGTAAGTATGTCTCTCCCGTCAATTAGTCGTGTTTCAGCACCGCCGCGTTGCTCACCACGATACCTTGGTTGGAATAGAACATCATAAAAAATACAACGGTCTGTTTCTGTTGTGGGAATTTTCACTCGATCAATCTTGAAATCAAGCACCGTCCCGGTTTTAAGTCTTATATTACTCACAAAGGTACCTGAGCCATCATTTGCAAATAAACTCGATGGAAGCGCGTAATCAAAGCAAACTGAGACGTCTAAACTTTGTAAGTCATCTCCAACAGATACCGTGTAGTGAACAGGAGGATTTTTTAATTCAGCGAATGCTAACAGCGGCAAAGATAACACGAAAAAACATATTATTTTCATGACTGGATGGATTCAGTGCCTATGTAAGAAAACTGACATTAAATTGACATAGCGACGCTCTTGATTAATCTTAATGAAACGCCGGACTAGGCATACGAGTGGCATTTTCTGAATCAGCCTAAAGATCGACAATCATTCACCAGTAGACATGATCTGATCACGCAGAAGTCTTTGTGTGGAACCGTCTATGAACGTCACATCGCTTCCGCGAACTTCCAAGCCCAAGGAGCCGAACGTATCAGCTAAATCAGGAAAATCGTTCGAGGTTGCATATCTCCGCATTAAAGGTACGAACATCGGACTCCCATATATTTCATCAAATTTTGACAGGACTTCTTTGGCGGTCCAAGCCCTAGTTCTATCCATGCAACAAGCATTGAACTCGCGAACAACGCGGTCAAGCGACCAATCCCCAATCTTGTCCTTTTTAACTCTCATCTGAACATCGGCAGTCAACATCAGAGCGGCCCCTCCCCAATAAACTTGCATAAACGGCTCGCCCGCGTACATTTTTTCTGTCGCCTCTAAAAGGGTTAACTCCCTAGCCTCGGCTTCACGACGACCTCTGTGAAACCCATATATCAGTTTTGACCACGCTTCAGCTTCATCAATCGCCCCTATTCGAGCGCGTACGACGTATTGGTAATAACTTGCAAAACCCTCATAAAACCAAGCGTCTTCTGGCTCAATGAAAGGAAGGAACAAATGAGATAACTCGTGAGTTGCAGTCCAATCGTCATAAAATTCTTCCATAGATCTTCGCTGGTTAATCATCATGTGAAGCGTGGGAACGCCCCCACGCGTAACGTAAGCAACGGGAACAGGTTGTCTTGCACGCGCGTTAGGGAAAATAAAAACCTGAACATTTGAGTATGGTATCGGGCCAACAGCCTTGTCTACAAATGATGCCTCTAATTCAATCCATTTAACCAAAGAATCTGCGTCGGGGTTTGGCGAACCATTTAAGATCGCAATATTAAGCTGCGCGCTACCAACGGTGACTTGTTTTTTAAAAAATTGTCCTAATACGGTCCAAGATGGCCAATCGTAGGGCGTTTTAGGTACCTCAAAAACATGTTCCTTATCGGTTTCATTCCAGGCAGTTGTGACAACATAATCCGCAGGTAGATCGAATTCGACAAAAACTTGACGGTTTTTTTCGAATACCTCTGGACGCCAAAACCAAAGTCCATTCGACACTCCAGAAGATCCTGTTGACCTGTAAACCTTAGGACCAGTCATGTCATGTCGCTGAATACCTCTGGAAATATCAACTTGATAATTGATGCAGGCGCCGTTAGGGAGTTGATCAGTAGGTATAACACCCGATATTTTGATCGGTTCGCCAGACTCCCGCCACACGCCCAACAAAGCAACAGAAGCATCTAAAGATTCCGCCACAAGCTCTGCGGGTGCATCGCCCTCAAAACATAGGTTCACCAGTAGTTTTTTTAACTCCGCGTCAGTCGATACCCGATACTGGTAATCGGCGTAAGTGGCTGACCAAGTGAATAAGCAAACAAAAATGAACATGACATTCACAAGGTTTAATTTTCTTATTGTTTCGTATACCACTTGTACTCCAATTCGTGCATTACCTTGCCGACCGACAGTGAACTGTGAGGAATCCAATTCCTAAAAGTTCCTATCTGAATGCAGACGCATCTTTGCTAAAAATGAGAAACCGCCCTTCTGAACGATAAAGATTTTTTGGCTACCTTGGCGATAGGTTTTCTAAATACGGCAGAACGTCCGGCGCAAAAGCCTCATGGTTACATAAGTTATGAAAATGCTCAGTAATAAGCGGAAACCGTTCATTGATTTCAGGACCATTAATGAGGTCAAGACTAGCCTCACTAAGCACCTGCTTATAATTGAGCTCGCGCATGAATAGTGCAAGCTCAGCTACTGCGCATATATCAGCAAGACTCAAAACGTCACCCGCCAGAAAGGGACAATCAGGAGACAGTGCACGATCAAGCCCACTCAAATAAGTATGCAGAGCCTGCTTTGCAGCTTTATGTATCTCACCTTGAACATCACCAGCAGAAAGAGATAACAAATACAACTGCGAGTCACGAGCAAAAATTAAACTTGCATCAAGAAAACCATCGATACGAGATGCAGAATAAGCATCATGTCCATATAACGAGTACGTATCCGAACCCAACCTGGCAACAGTTCGCATAATGCTATTTGACTCAAATATTCCTATAGACCCGTCAGGGTTAAACGCTGTAGGGACAGTTCCAAATGGATTCGCGTCAAGAAACCCGTCAGATTTGTAAAGGACATTACCGCCAAAACCTAACCGAGATTTTCGTGCGGACGAGGCGAGGTCTTTACGCTCCTGTTCAGTCATCAAGTGCGCCTCAAAGTCCCACAACCAGCGCGGCAAATCTTTGGGAGGCGCGCCAATAACGTCAATGTCAATTCCACATAGCCGAGCCGCAATGGTGGCTTTCCAAATTCTTGGATTAGGCAGATAAGAAAAAATACGCAGATCCATTCAGGTAATTCCCCTAAATTTAATTAACCAGCAAAGTACAACGTTTTGCCCAAGGTTAAATCCCTTTATTGGGGTTCATTAAATATTTCGCCCCAGTTGATTTTTTAGTGTAGGCCTTAATTGTGTCTAATTTTAATGCTTCAGCGAGAGACACCTCGTGTGAGTAGTTGCTTACGAAAGTCGTTTTTAATTCGTTGGCAACACGTTGACGTAGCTTATCCTCAGCATCTGGGCCAATCTTTGCTAAGAAATTAAATAGTAACCAACCACCCATGCCCCACGAAAAACCAAAATTACGTGTAATTTCAGTTTTAGACGTATCAAGCATGCCATATATGTACACCTGCTTGTGTGTCGTTGAACCGTATCGACTATATTCCCTTGGGTCACGATTTAACGCCGCCTCCATGCACGTTAATATCTGACCCGCCAACTTCCCACCACCAATAGGATCAAAAGCTACGGTCGCACCAGTAGCAGCAATCGCGTCAGTCAATTCAAATAAAAAATCAGGAGATTCGGTATTACAAACATATTTTGCGCCCTGAGATTTTAGTAAATCGACTTGGTCTTGTTTTCGTACGATATTAACTAAAGAAATACTGTCTTTAAGACAGATACGGTTCAACATCAATCCCAAATTTGAAGCGGCAGCAGCATGCACTATCGCCTTGTGTCCTTCGCCACGCATCGTTTCAACCATGCCAAGAGCCGTAATTGGATTGACAAAGCAACTTGCACCTTCTTCAGCCGTTACATCATCAGGGAGCTGTAAACATCGCTCCATACTGATACAACGATACTGAGCGTACATTCCACCGCCGAGCATAGCGACATTTTTACCGAGTAAATTTTGAGCGTCAGTCGAGCTACCAGCCCTAACTACTACCCCAGCTCCTTCGTTACCCACCGGCATCGGCTGGCCTAACCGCCCAGCCATAGCCTTCATCGCTTTTTCAGGAACAGGTGCAGTAATTATGGGCCGCTCAGTGCCGCCGGACATGGCAGCTGCGCCCATGTCCGCAGCGCCAAAAAGTAAACCTAAATCAGACGGATTAATTGGTGCGGCTTCAACTCGAACGAGCACCTCATCCGCTGCTGGTGTTGGCACGTTCACCTCCGCTAATGATATTTCTAGCTTACCTTCGTTACTGATTAACGATTGCAATTGTAGCGCCGTGGAGGGTGTCAGAGTGGTCATAATAATCCTTAAAAAGGTGAATATTGTTTTCCTTTGGAGATTGAATACAATAACTCAAAAAGCATGCGCCTTAAAATCTTATCGCGTCCGCCACGCCCAAAATCGTAGACCCAGAACAACAAACACACCATAAAAACCCATTGCGCTAGCTACTAGCCACAATATAGCCTCGGGCCGCCCAAACCAGTCAAAATTCAACCACACTAACCCGCTTGCAACGATTAACATTCGTATTAAAGACCCTAACACAGGCCAAAGCAAAGTGTTGAGTCCTTGACTAGCAAAGTAAAGGCCAAGACCCGCCGCAAAAAATCCATAAAAGGGGCCCAGTATTCCCAGTGTGGTACCACAGTGAGAAGCGACTTGGTCTCCACCAAGTCCGGCACACCACCAATTCGGATTAAACCCCAAAATAAGCCCAATCGTCCCAACAATAACGATGTTGGCAATTGTTCCCCGCCATGCAACTTCAATTGCTCGTGCTCTTTGTCCAGCACCTGCATAAGCACCCACTACCGCGATCAATGCACTGCCGATACCAAAAATAACAGGTACCATCACTAACTCTAAGCGGACAGCCAAACCATAACCAGCGAGCCAGTCGATACTGAATCGTCCAAGCAATCCCGTGGCGATAAGCGAATACGCGATCGTCGCAGTAGATTGAGTGCCGGCGAGCAAACCAGAGCGCAACAAAGACGCAGCGATAGACCAGTCAACCTTAAAACCATTAAATCGGATCGGTTGGCCGGGCAACAAAATCAGGATTAGCACCGCTACAGTACCAATCGCGTAACTCACGAGTAAAATGTAAGCTGCAATCGTCATTATCTCATTGGTACTTTTAACTGTATTCATCTCCGGAATCAACCAAAACCCCAAAGATGAATATACGAGTACAACCGAGCTCATTGCTAGCGCTGATCGCGTCATAGCACCAGCTCCTCGTAACACTGAGCACATCATATTGAATAACCAAATTAGTGGTATTCCGAAAAAAATAACTCTCGCATATGCATTAGCTGCTAAGAGAACGTCGCCACGAGCACCTACCCAGTAAAAAAAGACGGGGCCAAAAACTGTAACGATCACACCCATTAACGTGCCGCCAAGCATTGCAATAAAAACTGCGCTACGCAAAATCGCATGCGCCTTAAGTAAATCATTGGACCCTAAGGCGCGCGCAACTGCACCGCTAGTTGCCCCGCCAATCGCACCAGCAGAGAGCATATTGGCCAGCATAACTAAAGGGAAAACAGTTGCTACGGCTGCGAGCGCTGTTGTTCCCGCTCGATTTAGTAGAAATATTTCTACGAAGATCAAAAGCATTTGAATCATCGATCCGATAACTCCTGGAACAGCTAGCCGCAACATTGTCGGCAGCAGCGGCGCACCCACTAACGGTGAGCCGGTGACGACTCCGGAAACACTATTTTGTGCAGACTTGGTCATGCTCAAACTGCATCACTTAATTGACATCAAGCTACAGACCCTGTTGATCGGAAGTCAGATACAAATACGAGGCACTAGGATTTAAATACTGGGTTGTATGGATATAAACTCTGTGCTGCATCTAATCGGCCAAGCTGTGCTCCGCCCAACCATAATTGAATAATCTTACTATCCCTAAGATACTTCTCGATTGGCGCCTGAGTGCTATAACCATAGGAACCCATAAGCTCCATAGCCTTAGCGCAGACCATTTCAGTTACGTCACACGCGTAAACTTTTGCCGCACTCGCTTTACCCAGCAGATAATCCTCATTCACTCCACCATAAACCTTTCGGTTGTCAAACATCTTAGCCACACTCATGTAATAAGCTCTCGCACTTTCAATACCAATAGCCATATCAGCGATCATGGCACCCTGAAGCGAGTGGTTTCGCACCGGCTTTCCCCCGTAGTTACGTGTTCCCGTGTATTCGATGACCTCTTCCAGAACGGCTTGAGCACAACCGAGGCTCATTGGCGCACTCGTTAGCCGCCCCCAGGCTATATTTCCCCTAAATAGTTGCCAGTCAACTCCGGGGCCGCCAGCTCGATTTTCAATGGGTACCCGCACGTCGTCAAAATATATAGCTGCATTAACGTCGGTTACACGCATACCCATCTTTGGCTCAGGTTTTCCAAAACTCAATCCAGGAGTATCTTTAGGTACGTAGATCAGCGCTAAACTATCTTCGTTATTATCTTCTTCCGTTGTACATACAACGCAATACAGGTCAGCCACACCAGCAGCGCTCGGCCACATTTTTTCACCTTTAATGACCCATTCATTGCCATCCCGACGCGCTCGAGTACGAATAGTTCTCGCTCTCTCAGCGCTATCCTCTACGTTACAACCACCCGCTGGTTCCGTTATGGCCATACAACCTACTCGCGGTGTGTCAGATGCGAACATTGGAATATATTTATCCATTAAATACTCGTTACGCGCACCCATCGCAGCGGCAAGCGACCATGGGGTAAGCAAACAATGTAGCGACAAACCGGCATCTCCCCTGGAGATTTCTTCGGTGATAGCACATACCGTGGTCGCAGCTCGGATCCCCAGGCCGCCATATCTTTCTGCAAAGCCTCGACGCTGAATACCTAGATCCACCAAACCTTGATTAATTTTTTCAAATACAGTGTAGTCGACATCTAACGCGGCACGGACAGGCATAACTTCATTGTCAACATACTTACGTACCGTTTCTACGAACATTAAATCTTCTTCTGCCGTTAAAAATTCCCCATATCGCTTCATATTGACCTCTTCATGGACATTATTAAAATTTGTTTTAACTGGTATGTTTCTCTATTTTAGACACTAGCATAGGCCGTAATAAATAAATTAGGATCGAATATCAGTTGAAAGATAATCGCGTTATCATTATTTTTTTTAGTAACATGATGCCAGTAAGTTCTTATAAAAAACTCCAACGGAATTCACTCATGCCAAAACTTCTTGATGCCATTCAATTCAAACACGGACCAACGATTAAAAATAGATTTTTTCTTGCGCCACTCACTAATCAACAAAGTCATGAAGATGGAACGCTTAGTGACGAGGAATATAAATGGCTCACGATGCGCGCGAAAGGTGGGTTTGGTATGACCATGACCTGCGCATCCCACGTTCAAGAGATTGGTAAGGGGTTTCCTGGACAGCTAGGTATTTGGTCTGATCGCCATTTAGACGGTCTCACCCGCCTCGCCAATGGGATCAAAAAAGAAGATAGCTCAGCGATCGTTCAACTTCATCACGCTGGACTTCGATCGCCCAGAGAAATAATAGGTGGTCCACCAGTTACAGCATCTGATCAACCAGAAAGTGGCGCCCGCGGGCTCACTACATCCGAAGTAAAAAAGCTAATAGATGACTTTGTTACGGGAGCCAAAAGAGCCGAAAAAGCGGGGTTCGATGGTGTAGAGCTTCACGGGGCACACAGTTATATTTTATGTAATTTCTTAAGTGCCGATATCAACCAGCGAACTGATGAGTATGGTGGATCTTTCGAAAACAGAGCGAGGATCTTGTTCGAAATTATTGATGGCGTCAGAAGCGAATGTCGAAGTGACTTTATCCTAGGTGTCAGACTCTCCGCAGAAAAATTTGGCATGAGAACAGAAGATTCGATCGGTACAGCAAAAAAATTATTTGACCAAGATGTGATTGACTTCTTGGATATGTCGCTATGGGACGCATTTAAAGAAGCAGAAGACGATAGATACAAAGGACAGTCGTTGATGAGTCTTTTTACAGTTCTTGAGCGCAAAAAGGTTCAACTTGGTGTTGCTGGGAAAATTCGCACTCCCAACGATGCTGAAGCCGCAATGAATGCCGGAGTAGACTGGGTAATGTTGGGTCGTGCGGCAATGCTCGAATCCGATTTTCCAAACAAATATAAAAATGATCCTGTCTTCAAGCCGATTGAAATGCCAGTTCCAAGCAAGTATCTAACTAAGCAAGGGCTATCCGATAAATTTCAAGTCTATGTTAGAGGGCGGTGGCCAGAATTTTTCGCTGACTGATTAGCCTCAGATACAAACGCTTCTACTATGTAGTCAAAGATTCTGATCGGGCGAACCACACTATTCACTCATATGCTCAATTTCCTTCTCTAATTTGTGCAGCTTATCTTGCGTTCGCCTTAAAACCTCAACCTGAGCATCAAATTCCTCACGCGTTACCAAATCGTGGCTGGCAAACCAACCTGATATGACGGCACGTATATTCTTTTGAACATCCTGTATCGGACTTTTCTTTATTAAATCATTGATTTTTATAGATAAGTCTTCTAAAGATTTTTTGTCTATCACCCGAATAACCTCCAACTAAAATTTAAAATATAACTGGCTAGACCAAAAATTACACCAGTTATTTTGAAGCCTCGGTAAAAAAACCCTATAAATATTGTTAATTTCACAGTTTCCAGAACTAGTTAAAAACTCTACTGCCCTGGCGCACCAGAAGTAGCCGAACTCTCAAAATGCGCACTATATTGGTGCTGACGCGCAACCGCCATAGATCATTTTTTCATACAAATATATATTAATCATATGTTTATATATATTGGCACGAAAAATGCTTATAACTGGGCAAGGGCTGCTGTCTGACGGTTAAAGTGTTAGTTAGCAGAGTTTTTGGACGTCCGTCACGGGCAATCGATACATGGAGTAACCATGAAATTAATTAGCGCAATCATCAAGCCCTTTAAGCTTGACGAAGTCCGCGAAGCACTCTCTGGAATAGGGGTGCAAGGGATTACAGTCACTGAAGTTAAAGGTTTTGGGCGGCAAAAAGGACATACAGAACTGTACCGCGGTGCAGAGTATGTGGTCGATTTTTTGCCTAAAGTCAAAGTTGAAGCAGCAATTAGCGACGACATTCTCGATCAAGCGTTAGAGGCCATAGAAAAGTCAGCCAATACCGGAAAGATTGGAGATGGCAAAATTTTCGTTTTTGATCTCGAACAAGCAATACGCATTCGAACCGGCGAGACCGGCGCGGAAGCAATTTAAGACTAAGAAAGGAAATGTACGATGCTTAAGAAACTATTGTTTTGGGCGGCGGCTTTAGGGCTTACAGCGGCCGCAGGACCAAGTTTTGCAGAGGATACTCTCAGCGCTGGTGACACAAGTTGGATGATTGTGGCAACCGTGCTGGTTATCATGATGTCTATACCAGGACTTGCCCTGTTCTACGGAGGACTTGTTCGAACGAAGAATATGTTGTCCGTTTTGATGCAAGTTTTCGCCATAGTAGCTCTGATGTCCATTTTATGGGCCATCGCCGGCTACAGCTTAGCGTTTACAGAAGGTCCGTTTAACAGCATTATTGGCGGGTTCGATAAGGCCTTCCTGGCAGGAATTACGCCTGACACCCTTAGCGGCACCATCCCGGAATACGTCTTTGTAACCTTCCAACTTACGTTCGCATGTATCACGCCAGCACTCATCATTGGCGCGTTCGCAGAACGAATCAAGTTCTCAGCTGTTCTCTGGTTCTCCGCACTTTGGCTTTTTGTCAGCTATATCCCTATTTGCCACATGGTTTGGGGCGGCGGCTATTTGGGGTCAAAAGGCGCTCTTGATTTTGCTGGAGGAACAGTTGTCCATATTAACGCTGCAATTGCGGGTCTCGTGATTTGTTTAGTGTTAGGTAAGCGACTTGGTTATGGCAAGGAGGCCATGCCACCGCATAATCTACCTTTTACTATGGTTGGAGCAGCACTTCTTTGGGTTGGCTGGTTTGGATTCAATGTTGGTAGTGAATTGGCCGCTGATGGCACCGCAGGATTAGTACTCCTAACCACACAATTGTGTACAGCTGCATCGGTTCTAGGCTGGTTGTTCATTGAGTGGATAACCCGCGGCAAACCAACGATGTTAGGTGGGGCCTCTGGAGCCGTCGCTGGCCTAGTCGCCATTACTCCAGCATGTGCATTTGTTGGTCCCATGGGAGCGATCCTTTTGGGTGCGATCACTGGTGTTGTTTGTTTCTTCGCTTGTACCAAGATCAAGTCAGCCTTTGGCTACGACGATTCACTTGACGTCTTCGGCGTCCACGGTATTGGAGGCATCATCGGAGCAATCGGTGCGGGTATTTTGTGTGCGCCTGGCTTTGGTGGAGTGGGTTACGGAGAAGGAGTCACAATGGGCTCCCAAGTCGCCATTCAAATCGAAGGTGTCGTAATCACAATCCTATGGAGTGGTATCGCCAGCTTAATTCTCATCAAGATCGTTGACGGCATAGTCGGCATCCGGCCTACGGAAGATGAGGAGCGTGAGGGTTTAGATGCGACTTCGCACGGAGAAGCTGCCTACCATAATTAATAAAATTTAAAGTTATATCTCCCCTTTTGGGCGCCCTTGTGGCGCCCTTTTTTATATTCATCAAAACGTATGACTCTTAACTGGTCTGTTAGAATCTATTTACTTTAGTATGAATTTATTATTAAACCAGCTACCTCGCATGAAAGCTAAAAATACCAGTGAATCTACTTTTCATAATTGATCCGCTAGAAACACTCAAAATTGAGAAGGACACCTCGTTCGTAATGATGCGAGAAGCGCAATACCGCGGACATCAAATTTGGGTGGCGAAACCTTCAGACCTTAAGTTTCTTGATGATAAGGTGTCAGTCAGCGCTCAAAGATTGTTATTAAACGATGACCCTAAGATTTGGTATGAAGTCATCGAATCAAAAATTTTATTGTCATCTAATCTAGATGGCATCCTCATGCGAAAAGATCCGCCATTTGATATGGAATACGTTTACAGCACATATTTACTTGAGGCTTTGGAAAACGAGGGTTGTCTTGTCTTCAACCGACCACAAAGCATACGAGACTTTAATGAAAAACTTGCCATCACAAAATATCCTCAATTTATTGCACCGACCCTAGTCACGGCTGATCTGACTACAATTAAACACTTTATTCAAGAACAGAAAGAGGTCGTTCTAAAACCTCTTGACGGAATGGGTGGCTCGTCGGTATTCCGATCACGTCCAGATGATCCTAACTTAGGTGTGATTTTAGAAACACTCACTGAATTTGGGTGCCGAACTATTATGGTCCAAAAATTTATTTCACAAATTAGTGCTGGCGATAAAAGAGTTTTGCTGATCGATGGCGAACCCGTACCCTATTCTTTAGCCCGAATACCTCAAGGGTCAGATCATCGAGGAAATCTTGCTGCCGGTGGTAGGGGCGTTGCTATGGAACTGACTGATCGGGAAAAAGAAATTTCGAGCGCGCTCGGACAAGAGCTCTCGGCAAAAGGATTATTGTTGGTGGGCCTAGATATCATTGGAGATTATCTAACCGAGATTAATGTAACTAGCCCGACCTGTATGCGTGAAATACAAAATCAAACAGGCTTCGATGTTCCAAAAATGTTTATTGACTCTATAGAGAAAAATGTTAGGGAAAAATCTTAAAGAAAGATTAGCATCATGGTCGGCATAGTATTAATAACCCACGGCGCACTTGGCCAGAGTCTTATCGACTGCGCTAAACATGTCATTGGGGATCCAGTGGACAATATAACTGCGGTGGAAATCAATGGAAACGTTTCTATAGAGGCAATGACAAAAAAAGCCGCCGAAGCAATCTCTAAGGTGGATGACGGCTCAGGGATTATTGTTTTAACTGATATGTATGGGGGTAGCCCGAGCAACATCACCAAAAAGCTTCTCGAGACTGGCAATGTTTATGGTATTTCAGGAGTGAACTTACCCATGTTAATCCGTGTACTCACTTACCGAAAAAAAGATATGAAAACGCTTATTAAAAAAGGTTTATCTGGTGGCAGCGAAGGTGTCATGCAGATACCGTTGAAATAACAAAGTTAAATATGCGACGTAAAAAAATAGAGATACTGAATGAGCTGGGATTACACGCAAGAGCATCAGCGAAACTGACACAACTTGCAGGCCAATATCAATCCGAAATTTGGCTTAGCCGTGATGGCCAAAAAGTCAATGCTAAAAGCATTATGGGCGTGATGATGTTAGCAGCAGCAAAAGGAGTGTTCCTAGACTTAGAGGTAGACGGTCCAGATGAGGATGAAGCGCTCAATGCTATTGAAAATCTAGTCTCAGACCTTTTTGGGGAGGGGCAATAAAGTGAACACAAGCGAAAGTGTCACATTCTCAAACGGTAAGCAGCGGAGGAAACTCAAGTGAGCTTTACGATACACGGCGCTGGCGTCTCAGGCGGTATCGCGATAGGACGTGCACAACTCACTTCTCACGCGCTATTAGAAGTGACGCATTATGGCATTCCAAAAGATAAAATTAAGAGTGAAAAAATCCGTTTTGACCGAGCAATAAAAACGGTTAGTAAAGAGCTCAAAGGCTTAAAAAAACAAATGATCTCGGATATACCAGAGGCGGAATTTGAAGCTTTTATTAATCTGCATAAGATGATTTTGGAAGATTCCACACTTTCGGAGGCTCCCAAAAATATTATTGAATCCATGAGCTGTAATGCTGAATGGGCTTTAAAAGTTCAGCTAGACAAACTACTGGAGCAATTCTCAAAGATTGAAGATGCTTACTTACGCGAGAGAAAAGCAGATGTGCGTCAAGTTGCGGAGAGAATATTAAAAGCATTACTTGGACGACCTGGAGACGCGCCAACGAATAACGCTGAAAAGAACACAATAATTGTCGCCCACGATCTATCCCCTACAGACGTAGTACTTTTTAAGCAACACAAGTTTGCCGGCTTTATTACTGACTTAGGTGGAGCCACATCACATACCACCATTGTCGCCCGAAGCTTAAACATCCCCTCCGTAGTCGCGCTTCACCAGGCCAGAACATTGATTCGAGAAAATGAACTAATTATCGTTGACGGTACAGCCGGCGTGGTCATCGTTAATCCCGATGAAATCATACTGAGTGAATACGAGGTTCTCCGTAAACAATGGTTGTTGGCGCAACAAAAACTTAGGCGTTTGAGACGCAATCGTGCAACGACGATTGACGGTGCAGATATTGAATTGAGTGCAAATATCGAATTGCCAGAGGATGTTGCATCAGCAAAGGAAAATGGCGCGACTGGCGTTGGTTTATTCAGAACAGAGTTCTTATTTCTCAATCGTGGCGACCTTCCTTCAGAAGACGAACAATTTGAAGCGTATCGACAAGTTGTTCTTGATATGAAAAAAGCATTAATTACGATTAGAACTTTTGACCTGGGTTCGGATAAACAACCCGACGGATATACGCGGGTCGCCCCTAACCCAGCGCTTGGACAACGAGCAATAAGACTGTGTCTAGCCGAGCCCCGTTTATTTCATCATCAACTTAGAGCAATACTTCGGGCATCTAAATTTGGGAAGATACGAATCCTAATTCCAATGCTCTCAAATATCCATGAAATTGACCAGGCACTACATCTAATTTCAGAAGCAAAACAATCTCTCGATGTCGAAGGTGTTGCATACGATCGAAAAGTGGAAATTGGCGGCATGATTGAAGTGCCAGCTGCAGCCCTGTCAATAAATGCATTTCTTAAAAAACTTGATTTTGTATCTATAGGTACGAACGACTTAATTCAATACACATTGGCGATAGACCGAACTGACGACTCGGTAGCGCACTTATACGATCCGATGCATCCCGCCATCCTTCAACTGCTCTCCCATATCATCAGCTCTGCCAACCGAGTCAATAAATCTGTAGCGGTTTGCGGTGAGATCGCTGGCGACCCATCCATTACTCGCTTATTATTGGGGATGGGGTTACGGACATTTTCAATGCACCCGGCACACTTGCTAGCAGTCAAACAAAGAGTGCTTACCTCTGACCTACGACAAACAACATCAATCACAAAAAAAATTCTAAGAGCGCAAGATCCTACTCGCGTTAAAGAGCTCATTACTCAGCTCAATACAGGCTAAATATAGCTGTGAAAATAGATGCTCATGAGCTAGAAGATCACCTAAGGACTAATATGGGTGACTTATATATTGTCCATGGCGACGAGCTTCTGCTGGTCCTAGAGGCCGCAGACCTAATTCGACGAGCGGCGAAACATAAAGGCTTTGAGGACCGCATCATACTGGTGGCAGAGAGTAGATTTGATTGGTCGAAGCTGAAGGAACACTCTCAGTCCATCTCGCTGTTTTCAAACAATAAAGTGGTCGACCTTCGGATGCCCACTGGAAAGCCAGGCAAACCAGGCAGCGAAGCGCTACAAGCCTACGTCAAAAATATACCGGAAAATACAATCACTTTAATCACGCTACCAGGGCTCGATCGTAACACTCGAACTTCAAAATGGTTCGCGGCACTTGAAAAATACGGTATTTCAATTGAAGTGAAAAAAGTATATCGAGAAAATCTTCATCGCTGGATCACGGATCGGTTAAAACTTCAAAACCAAACAATAGATCAAGATGCACTGCGACTACTAGCGGCTAGAGTGGAAGGTAATCTTATCGCAGCACATCAAGAGATTTTAAAATTAGGGCTTTTACTGCCAGAAGGCCACTTGTCAATAGAGAATATTAAGAAAGCCGTCGTTGATGTGGCGCGATTTGATCCGTTTGATTTAGGTCCAGCCATATTAAAGGGAAACAGAAACTTACTAATTCGAACATTACGCGGTCTTGAAAAAGAAAATGTAGCGCCTCCTCTGGTGCTATGGATGCTCGCCGAGGAGGCTAAAGTTTTGCTGCGAGTTAAAACAGCAATAAATGAAGGGTTAGACATGAGATCTGCGTGCGCAGGTGCCGGCGCCTGGGGCTTGCGACAGAAACTCATACCGAACGTTGTGCATCAAATCACCTCGGAAAAGCTAAGAAACGCAGTAATTCAAGCGTCTGAAATAGACAGACAGATCAAAGGGATAGCAACCGGAAATGCCTGGGCAAATTTATTAGAGCTCGCACTTTCAATTACACCAGCTAGAACTTAGTTTAAAGTTCAATTTGGCTGTAAAATATACGCTTAGAATCAGGCACTCAGTTATGAACTTAAGTCACTACATGACCAACCTGGGCGAAATTGCCCGAGAAGCGAGTCAAGCAATCGCCGCCGCAGATACGCGCACTAAAAATACCGCCCTCATTGCTATCGCCGATGAGCTTGTAGCGAAGCAACAGGATATTCTCAATGCAAATGCACAAGACACTAGTGAAGCTCAACAAAAAGGGCTCGCTGATGCATTGATCGATAGGCTCACATTGACAAGTGAGGCAATAGAAAATATGGCGAGGGGTATTGGCCAAATCTCGGAGTTACCCGATCCTGTTGGAAAAATTAGTGATATGCAATCGCGACCCTCAGGAATTAAAGTTGGAAAAATGCGGGTGCCAATAGGGGTCATTGGAATGATCTACGAATCGCGGCCTAACGTGACTGCTGACGCAGCAGGATTGTGCTTAAAATCAGGAAATGTAGTAATTCTAAGAGGTGGATCAGAGTCAAGTCATTCAAATCAAGTAATTGGTCAATGCATATCTACTGCATTAAAATCGACTAATCTTCCGCAAGGAATCGTTCAAGTGGTCAAGACAACAGACCGAGATGCGGTCGGACAACTGATCACCTTGAAAGAGCATGTCGACGTTATTATCCCAAGAGGAGGGAAAGGGCTCGTAGAACGAATTTCGAAAGAAGCTACAATTCCCGTCATAAAACATTTAGATGGCGTATGTCACGTTTATGTAGATAAAGACGCTGATCTTCAAAAAGCCCTGGACATTTCAGATAACGCCAAAACACAGCGGTACGGAACTTGTAACACTATGGAGACATTACTAGTACATGAATCCTTAGCTTCAACATTTTTGCCAAAGATCGGAAAAATTTTATCTGCGAAAGGTGTAGAAATACGCGGTGATGATGCGAGCCGAATTCATATAATGAATTCTTTAGCTGCAACAAAATCCGATTGGACTGAGGAGTATCTCGCACCTATTATTGCGATCAAAGTTGTCTCGGGTCTAGATGAAGCGATCAAGCATATAAGTACACATGGCTCTCAGCACACCGATGCAATCATTACGGAAAACGATGCAGCTGCGAAACGTTTTATTCGTGAAGTAGACTCAAGCTCCGTAATGATCAATGCGTCGACACGTTTTGCGGATGGTTTTGAGTATGGGCTTGGAGCAGAAATCGGCATTTCAACGAATAAACTGCATGCTCGTGGTCCTGTCGGGTTAGAAGGTCTGACAAACCAGAAGTGGGTTGTCTTTGGTAATGGCGAGATACGTAGATGATAAGGAAAGTGACTCAATTAATGACACTTTAATTCAAAATTTAACATCAAAAAGAAAGAACTATGCCTGTAATAAAAGTTAACGTCCCAGATGTCGGCGACTTCAAAGATATCCCAGTTATTGAAGTACTTGTAAGACCCGGGGATAAGGTCCAAGAGGAAGATTCGTTACTCACACTAGAATCCGATAAAGCCACGATGGATGTCCCCTCGCCATTAACCGGCACAGTAAAGGAAATACATGTCGAAATGAACGATAAAGTATCTGAAGGGCAACTTATCGTTAGCATTGAATCGGGTGATGAAAAACGTAGTACACCCTCAGCGAGAGCGAACAATTCATCGTTCAGTTCATCAGTAGACGACCAACCCACTGCGGCCGTCACTAATGCTCCGGCAGATGTTGCAATAAAAAGTGACATCCATGCCGAGGTCGTCGTACTTGGTTCCGGACCCGGCGGCTACACCGCCGCTTTTAGGGCTGCAGACCTAGGCAAAAAAGTCATATTGATTGAGCAACACACAACACTCGGTGGCGTATGTCTGAATGTGGGCTGCATCCCTTCCAAGGCGCTACTGCATGCTGCTAAGGTTATCGACGAGTCAAAGGAAATGGGGGAATTTGGTATTTCTTTTGGTAAACCGAAAATTGACTTGGATCAACTCAGAAGTTGGAAAGACGGCATTATTGGCAAATTAACCAATGGTTTAACAGGACTAGCGAAACAAAGAAAGGTGAAGACCATAGAGGGCAAAGGACTGTTCACTAGTGCGAACACCATTGAAGTTGAAACAAGCGAAGGGCCAAAACGAGTTAGTTTTGATACCGCAATTATCGCTGCAGGCTCTCGAGTCACAAAAATCCCGGATATCCCATATGAGGATCCTAGAGTTATGGACTCTACTGATGCATTAACTTTACGAAATATTCCTAAATCGATGCTTGTTATTGGCGGAGGAATTATCGGACTAGAAATGGCAACAGTGTATCGAGCGCTCGGAACAAAAATCACCGTGGTTGAACTTGCAGAGAGTTTAATCCCTGGAGCCGATAAAGATATCGTCCGCCCACTTCATAAACGATTACAAAAACAATGTGAGGGAATACACCTTAAAACAAAAGTCACGGCACTAACTCCCGAAAAAAACGGAATTAAAGCCCAATTCGAAGGCGGTGATGCACCTAAAGCAACTTGTTACGAAAAAGTACTAGTTGCCGTAGGCAGAAAACCGAATGGGAAACTCATTGGCGCAGAAACTGCTGGAATCTACGTGGACGACTCGGGGTTCATCCCCGTAAACAAGCAGATGCAAACCAGCGTTGCTCACATCTACGCTATAGGCGATATTGTAGGGAACCCCATGCTTGCACACAAAGCCACACACGAGGGTAAACTAGCGGCAGAGGTCATTGCGGGTCACAAAGTATCATTCGATGCAAAAACGATTCCCTCTGTTGCTTATACCGACCCGGAAATTGCTTGGATGGGTGTAACTGAAACAGAAGCAAAAGCTGAGGGTCTTGAGTACGAAAAAGCAACTTTTCCCTGGGCGGCTAGCGGTCGATCACTTGCAATGGGGCGTGATGAAGGAATCACTAAATTAATATTCGATAAAAAGACTAACAGACTGATCGGTGCCGCGATTGTAGGCTCAAATGCTGGAGAGCTTATTGGTGAGACAGTGTTAGCGCTAGAAATGGGGGCAGATGCCCAGGATATTGGATTAACGATTCATCCACATCCAACATTATCTGAGAGTATATTTTTTGCAGCAGAGATCGCAGAGGGGTCGATAACAGATCTATTTATACCGAAGAAAAAAACCTAAAAATACGCGCCACCCTAAACAAAAAATAGCCATGATCTTTAGTACTCCACAAAAATTTATTCCGGCGACAAAAGGAGTTCGGTTGGCTAGTGCTAAGGCACTTTGGTTCATTTTCAAAAAGAATGAACTGCTCGTGATACAAAAAGATAAGTCTGAAGAGCTGGAAATACCCAATGTGACCGACCCCAGTGAGCTCGGAATAAAAACCGGGCCTCATCAATTCATTGGCTACTATGATGAACAACCTTGTTATACGGCCGTAGTAACAGGAATGACCACAGAGCAAGATTCCTTCATTTGGTCTGGTCTACGTAGCTTATTTGGGAAATTAAGTGACGAATTATTTTCTATTTCAGGAAGGGCGTACCAGATAGCTGATTGGCGCCGAAGCCATCAGTATTGCGGTAGCTGCGGAACAAAAAATACACTTCAAGACGGAGAGCGATGCCTAGTGTGCCCATCATGCGGACAGCTTCATTATCCGAGAGTTTCACCAGCCATTATGGTGATGATCCAAAAGGATGAAGAGTTTCTACTAGCGCGTTCGCCCCACTTTATTCCTGGTATGTACTCGGCACTTGCCGGCTTCTCAGAACCAGGGGAAACGCTAGAGGAAACAGTACATCGAGAGGTTTACGAGGAAGTGGGTATACGAATTAAAAATATACGCTACTTCGCGAGCCAACCTTGGCCATTTCCGCACTCGCTTATGATCGCGTTCCACGCTGATTACGAATCGGGTGAAATCAATATTGATCCAAATGAAATTGAAGATGCAAACTGGTTTAGTGTGAATAAGTTGCCAAATCGTCTCCCTGGTCTTATCAGCATATCGAGAAAACTTATCGACGCGACACTGGACCAGTTAAAACGTCCCTTAGTTTAAAAAATACTCCGAGACAATTACATAGTTACACCATTAAAAATACTGTAGTCTGCTACAACGCACATCGAAGAAGATATCAAGGATTATTAAATGTATAAGAAACTACTATTACGTTTCACTTTGCTTTTAAGCATGTTGGCTTTTGGAAATATAGCGCATGCGCTGACGATAAAAATTGGCCATAACGATACATCCTACGATTCAGCTACGGCCGCATTAGTTAAGGTCGTGTTTGAGAGATCCGGCTATAACGTATCCGAAACTAAAGGAGACTCCGAAATTCTCCTATCGATGCTGGATAGAGGAGAAATTGATTTCTACCTCTCTGCTTGGCTACCGAAACGCGATGCCGACAGCTATGCGCCGTACCAAGAAAATTTGGAATTAATCACAGCGTTATATGACGACGCATCGTCTTTTTTTGCGATTCCCCGCTACATACCACGATCGATGGTCAACACAGTGGAAGATCTGGCTAAACCAGAGGTATCGGCGAAAATGAATAAAAATATTATGCTTGACGAGCGAAACGCTATTTTAACGAACCAAGCGAAAGAAGCTATTGCCATACACGAGTTAGAAAAGCTTGGATATGAGTTAAATGTAGTGCCTTCAGTAGAATGGGATACCGAACTAAAAAAGCAATTAGAGGATAAAACCTGGTTCTTCACTCCAATGACCAAGCTGCACCGTTTAAATCTGACGAAGAAATTCAGGATCATCAAAGGCACCGAAAAGGCTTTTGAACAAAAAGATACTGCATGGTTAGTTGGTAGTAAAAAAATAGAGAAGAAAATCGCTACCCATATTTTTGAAATCATTACCAAAATGGAACTATCTACGAAGTGGGTTGCAGAGATAAATCAAATGGTTTACGAAAATGATTGGCCATATTATGTTGCCGCACGAGTCTGGATGGCCTCGCATCCTTACACTGTGGAATATTGGATTTCTGGCGAATGAGAAACTGCGATTAGCATAGGAGTAGCTATGAGCCGTGGGCGTTACCTCAAGCCTATGTATCTGACCCAGTGTAGTATTTTGGATGTTTTGTTTTAACTACGATACTATCTGAGGCGTAGGCATGACAAGAGTTAATTAAGGCTGGACGCTCCTCTTTCACTCCCAGTTTTTTATCCCGTTGCATACGATCATGGTACGTCGTTTGAAAAGCAGTCGTAGCAATTGGGCCGAGTAGTTCCACCATATGCGTACAACCTTGCGTCCCACCTAACGATTCGTTAATGTTTTTTCTCCACCCCCGTGCGATAGAAAGACCTATTAACCGTTTAAAGTTAGGAACAATGTCACCGCAAATATTGTACGGCCCCCAAATGTTTCGTGCCTCAACGTCTAAAACCCGCAAATCAACATCCACGGATAAACGAATCCACATTTCATGTATGGGATCCCCGGGTTTTACAAGACCGCGGTCAATGTTTTCAAATGAAGTGCTTTTTACATCGATCAAGGTGCCTTCAATGTCATAGTCACCATCGTGGCGTTTATATCCATGAACCTCAACTCGTCTTGTATGTAATAAATCGCGCGGAGCAGCCTTAGGTAGTGATGTACTCAAACTATTCTCATTCCCTTAAAATATGCGTTAATAAATTAATTTACTAAAAACAGCACTAACTAATATTTGTTTTTTTAACCTCAAAAAATGCTGGCACCAAAACTCCAACACACTTGCGAACTTATAATCACTTTTGGTGATTGTGATCCGGCTGGTATTGTATATTATCCGAACTTCTATCGATTTATTGATAGAACATTTCACGATTGGCTAAGGCAATGGGGGAGCCACGATGCGCTCGCGAACCGTGTCGATGGTGTTGCGCTGGGCTTAATTGAATCTGGAGCCGAATTTCATCACGTAGTTCGAGATGGTGATAAGTTGCGAATTGAGTTGTCTACCGCTGAATGGCGAAATAAGACGTTTAGAATTGAATACCAAGCGTTTATTGAGGAAACTCTATGTCTTACCGCATATGAAGTGCGCGGGCTCTTTAGGCCCTATAATGGTGAAATTAAAGCAGCGACTGTTGGGCCGCTAAAAAAAATAATTGATCCTTAACAGCCATCCGGAAGCATCTTCAGTTCTCTGTCCTTAGCTGTTCGCAGCACCTCTCGCTTATCATCATCTGATAATTCAATCCAGTGGCTTATCTCGTCCATTGTTCGAAAACAACCTGTGCAAATCCCTGTTTTCGTATTCAGCTGACAAATAGCAACGCAAGGCGATTCAATGGAACTCATATCACAATTCTTTCGAGTAAAAATATTATGCCGTTCGGCGTTGTTTGGATAAAAGTGCTCGTCCGGCCCTAGAATAGGTAGGACGCTTTAAATACTCGCAAATATATTCAGATGCGACAAGCAATTTATTCATATCCACTCCTGTTTCGATTCCCATATCATTTAACATGTACAGAACATCTTCAGTCGCAACGTTACCTGTGGCACCAGGAGAATAAGGACAACCACCCAGTCCTGCTATCGAGCTATCAAAAATAGAAACGCCCATTTCTAATGCGCCAAAAATATTACCTATAGCTTGGCCATAAGTATCATGGAAATGACCGCCCAAATTCTCGATCGGCACCACCTTCATGACATGATTAATTAAATCCTTAGTCCTATGAGGCGTACCAACACCTACTGTGTCGCCTAGAGAAACCTCATAGCATCCCATTTGATATAGCTGTTGGGCAACGTCTGCGACCACACGCGGATCAATATCTCCCTCATAAGGACACCCAAGTACGACTGATATATACCCACGAACACGCAAACCGGATCGGATTGCCTCTTCGCAAACTCTCCGCTGCCTATCTAACGACTCCTTAATGCTGCAGTTAGTATTCTTCTGAGAAAAGGTTTCGCTAGCAGCAGCAAAGCCGGCAATCTCCTTCGCCCCAACTTCAATGGCAGCCTCTAAACCTTTCAAATTCGGAACTAAGACAGGAAAAGAAACATCAGCACCAACAACAGCCCGTTTGAAAACATCCCGCGTATCCGCCATCTGCGGGACCCATTTAGGCGAAACAAAGCTACCCGCTTCGATTACAGATAACCCAGCATCAACTAGTTTATTAATTAATTTGACCTTGACGTCAGTTGGCACATGGGCTTTCTCATTTTGCAGGCCATCCCGAGGACCCACTTCCACTATTTTGACGCTACTGGGTAGACTCATGATTGCTGCTCCTCTAGAGTCAAAAGCTCCGCGCCTTCCAAAACTTGATCTCCTTCGGTATAAAAAATCTCACCGACCACTCCAGACCTTGGCGAAAGAATGGTATGCTCCATTTTCATGGCCTCCACTATGATTAAGGCGTCATCTTTTTCAACGACATCTCCCGCCCTCACCAAAACCTGTCTTACGCAACCGGGCAATGGCGCAATTAAAGAATTTCCAAATTCTTCGTCCACATCCAAACTAAACCGGAAACGCCCGAACACAGTGGTAACTCCGTCACAAAAAACAGTCACACCACTTCCACCCTCAAAAACAAAACCTTCAGTAGCCGCTCCTGAAACGGTGGCGATTATTTGGTCCGACGCAAAATTCAATTCGCTCAGCTCGTAATTCATCTCCTCAAATACGAATTGTATTTTCTTTGGTGAAATATTTAACGCTATTTCATGCATTTTATCGTTATGCGTAATTTTAAATAGCCGGCTTGAGGCTTGGTTTAGTCTCCAACCATCGATCTGTTTCCAAGGTGAATAAGGATCATTAGAAAAATCCGATTCGCCGTGAATATCAAACATCCCTTTCAATTCGAAGGCTAAAAATAAGCCTATCGCCTGGATGGATGGCTTTATGTCAAGCCGTTCTGTAGTTTCGATATAACGGTTAATCACTCCAGTATTAAGATTTTTCGGCTCTTCTTCCGCATCAGTAAAGTCTGACGCCATGACCAAATCTCTAAGGAAATTAACGTTGGTTTGAAGTCCAGCTAATTGGTAATCCTTAATAGCAGTCTGCATCTTCGCCAAAGCAGCTTGTCGGTTTACATCCCAACAAATAATTTTTGAAATCATCGGATCATAGTAAACGCCGACCTCGTCGCCGATTTGCACCCCCGTATCAACACGCACTCCCGAGCTAACGCCTGATTGCTCCCTGAGATACTCTATCCGACCGGATGAGGGAAGAAAATCGCATGCAGGATTTTCTGCATAAACCCTGCACTCAAAAGCGTGACCGTTCAATTTTATTTCTTCTTGTTTTTTGGGTAACGGTTCTCCGAAAGCTACTCGTAACTGCCACTCTACGAGATCTTGCTCTGTAATCATTTCGGTTACCGGATGCTCGACCTGTAAACGGGTATTCATCTCCATGAAATAAAACTGACGATCTTCATCCATAATAAATTCAACAGTTCCAGCACCCTCATAACCTACAGCTCTCGCCACGGAGATTGCTGTTTCACCTAACGCTTTTCTGGTCTTTTCCGTAATTGCTGGGGCTGGAGCTTCCTCAATCACCTTTTGATATCTTCGCTGCAAAGAACAGTCTCGCTCATATAAATGAACATAATTCTCGTGCTGATCAGCAAAAACTTGAACCTCAATATGACGTGGTGCTTGGATGTAACGCTCAATTAAGACCTGGTCGTTATCAAAGCTATTTTTAGCCTCTCTGCGCGCAGCCGCCAACGCTGTTGCGAAATGGTCCGATCGGTCAACGATTCTCATTCCCTTGCCACCTCCGCCTGCAATCGCTTTAATTAACACAGGGAATCCGATTCGCTCAGCTTCGGCCGCGAGTTTATCGTCACTTTGATCTTCCCCATGAAATCCAGGTAATAAAGGTACCCCCGCTTCCTCGACTATTACTTTAGCGGAACTTTTGAGCCCCATTGCTCGGATTGCGCGAGATGAGGGCCCTATAAATTTTATACCTTCGGCTTCACAGATCGCCGCAAAGCCTGCATTCTCAGATAAAAATCCATACCCAGGATGAATGGCTTCCACACCCATATCTTTTGCAACATCGATGATTCGTCTTCCGTTTAAGTAAGAATCGGAAGGGGATGCTCCACCTATCATTACCTTTTGATCGCATACAGTAGTGTGTAGAGCATGCGCATCGGCCTCAGAACAAACAGCAACAGTTTTCACGCCCATTTTTCTGGCTGTCCGAGCAACTCGAACTGCTATCTCACCTCTGTTAGCGATTAGAATTTTTGAAAACATCAACTACAAACACCTAAAATCATTTAAAAACAAATCCTCAAAAAAGGTTTGGCTACACACGCTTTCTTACGACGAAAAAATCCATACCTACCTCCTGATCAGCCAATCAATCCGTTAAAACAGATATATCGAAATAATCTACTCATGACGAAACCCAATGAACGTTAAAACATGAGAATACGAAACCCCGTCAGTTTTTGTCTTTGGTCAGCCAGTCAGGTTTTCTTTTTTCAAGAAATGATCCAACCCCTTCTTTCCCTTCATCCGAGACTCTAACCCGAGCAATTCGAACTGCCGTCTCATCAATTAACCCTTGGTCAAGGTAAGACTGTTCGATCAGTTCAATAAGTGCTTTAGTTTCCCGATGCGCACCTGCCGCCCCCTTCATGAAATGGTCAATAAAGGTCTTAACCATTCCATCTAAATCTTGCGTATCAACAACTTCGTGCACCAAACCGAGACGAAGAGCAGATGCCGCGTTAAACTGCTCAGCGCTTAGCATGTACCTTCTTGCAGCACGAGCGCCCATGGCAGTTACGACGTAAGGACCAATGGTGGCTGGAATCAATCCGATTTTCACCTCTGATAAACAAAATTGGGTTTCCTCTGATGCAACCGCAATATCGCACGCAGACACTAATCCCATTCCTCCGGCATACGCGTGTCCGCTGATACGGGCAATAGTTGGTTTCGGCAAACGATAGAGCACCTCTAACATACGGGCTAAATCTGCAGCGTCGAGACGATTTTCGTCATACGTATACTGCGCCATTCGTTTCATCCAATTAAGGTCTGCTCCAGCACAAAATGTTGGTCCACGGCCTGCGAGAACAACAACTTTAACTGATGGGTCCTCCCCCAAAGTAACTAGCGCTTCCGTTAGTTCTCCAATCATTACATCATTAAAAGCATTTCTGACCTCGGGTCGATTTAACCAAACCCAAGCAACGCTGGCTTTCTTCTCAATTTGAATGGTGGTGTACATTAAAATCACTAGAACCTAGAAATACAAACGTTTTGCAACTTCTTCTAACATGACCTCAGTTGCTCCACCACCTATGGCGAGCACTCGAGCGTCACGGACGAGACGTTCGATTGGACTTTCTTTCATATACCCCATACCGCCAAAAAACTGTTGGCACGAGTATACGACCTCATTAACTAACTCTCCTGTTAATGCCTTCAACATCGACACTTCTTTTACACAATCTTTCTTCTCATTTACTAGCCATGCACAGTGATACAGCAACGCTCGAGCGGCTTCTGTTTTTGATGCCAGCATAGCTAAACGCTGACGTATTACTTGTTTATCGAAGAGAACGCCGCCAAAAGCTTTCCGCTGTTTTGTCCACTCCGTAGTCAGCCTCAATGCAGTTAATGCATGTCCAATAGCCATAGCTCCAAGCGCGATACGCTCAATTTGAAAGTTACTCATCACAGCATAAAATCCCTGGTTTTCCTCTCCCAAAAGATTCGCTGCTGGAACACGACAATTATCAAAAATTAACTCTGCGGTATCAGATGAGCACCAGCCTTGTTTTTCGAGTTTACGACCTACAGAGAAGCCAGGCGTCCCTTTCTCTACAATAAACATTGAAATTCCACGAGAGCCTTTTGCGTTAGGGTCAGTTTTGGCCGCAATGAAGTATAAATCTGCATTAACTCCATTTGTAATGAACATTTTCGAGCCATTTAGTACCCAGTCACCACCATCACGCCGAGCGTTTGTTCTGATGCCGGCAACATCAGAGCCTGCATCAGGCTCTGAAATTCCAACCGCAGTAATCAGATCACCTGAAATAGCTCCAGGCAGATACGTTTTAATCTGCTCCGGGCTACCCGCATGAATTAGGTGCGGTGAGGCCATATCTGTATGAACTAAGACGGTCACAATAAATCCGCCGAATGTGGACATTGATAATGCTTCCTGAAAGACAACTGAAGTTAGGAAGTCCGTCTCAGCGCCGCCAAACTCGCTGGGATATGTCATCCCCAGCCAGCCGAGCTTGCCCATTTTGCGCAATACCTCTTTGGGGGTATAACCTTGCTCCTCCCATTGAAGTCCGTGGGGCTCGACTTCGCGCTCTAAGAAGCGAGCGACTTGCTCACGTAATGCATCATGTTCTGCGGTTGTATAAATCATAATTACCTTTCGTTACATTCTAAATACGCCAAATCGAGTTTCGGGAATCGGCGCATTTAATGCGGCCGAAATAGCTAAACTCAAGACATGTCGGGTTTGTGCTGGATCAATTACGCCATCATCCCAAAGACGCGCCGTTGCGTAATAAGGGTTTCCTTGACGCTCGTATTGAGCTATTAGTGGGCGCTTAAATGACTCCTCGTCATCAATCGACCATGACTCTCCGGAACGCTCTAAGGCGTCACGCTTTACCGTAGACAATACACTCGCCGCTTGCTCTCCACCCATTATAGAAATTCGGGCATTAGGCCACATCCATAAAAATCTCGGAGAATAAGCTCTGCCACACATCCCATAATTTCCTGCGCCAAAGCTACCCCCGATAATCACTGTGAACTTAGGCACTTTTGCCGTCGCAACCGCTGTTACTAGCTTTGCGCCATCCTTTGCTATACCTCCAGATTCATATTTTTTACCAACCATAAATCCAGTGATATTCTGCAAAAAAACTAGAGGTATTTTACGTTGACAGCATAGTTCAATAAAGTGTGCGCCCTTCAGTGAGGATTCGGAAAACAATATGCCATTGTTCGCAATGACGCCAACGGGATATCCGTTGATTCGGGCAAAACCTGTTACCAACGTAACTCCGTATAACGCCTTAAACTCATCAAACTCACTACCATCAACAATACGAGCTATTATTTCCCTTACGTCATAAGGCTTACGTGCATCCCGAGGAATTACACCATATATTTCTTCAGGCGCGTAAAGAGGCTCAACTGGGGGTATTACTTTTAAGTCGACCAACTTTTTTCGATTTAAATTACGAACAATACTTCTGACGGTCTCAAGCGCGTGCTGATCATTTTGCGCATAGTGATCAACTACCCCAGAAGTCCTTGCATGAACATCTGCCCCTCCGAGATCCTCCGCGCTAACCTCCTCCCCAGTAGCCGCCTTCACCAATGGCGGCCCTCCGAGGAAAATCGTTCCTTGTTGTTTGACAATCACCGATTCATCGGACATTGCCGGTACATATGCTCCGCCCGCAGTGCAAGATCCCATAACACATGCAATCTGTGGGATTCCCTCGGACGACATGTTTGCTTGATTAAAAAATATCCGTCCAAAATGTTCTCGATCTGCAAATATTTCATCTTGATTAGGAAGGTTCCCCCCGCCAGAATCAACGAGATAAATACAAGGCAAGTTATTCTGTAGCGCAATTTCTTGTGCTCTAAGATGCTTTTTAACTGTCATGGGGAAATAAGTGCCGCCCTTAACTGTCGCATCATTAGCCACAACCATGCACTCGAGTCCAGAAACTCGACCTATACCCGTGACCATTCCGGCTGAAGGAACTGCGTCGTCATACATGCCGTTCGCAGCAAGTTGGGAGAGCTCTAAAAACGGAGTACCTTCGTCAAGCAAAAGGTCAATGCGCTCTCGCGGAAGTAACTTACCTCTTGCCAAATGTTTAGCGCGTGCCGTCTCAGAACCTCCTACATAAACCGCTTTATATTTTTTCTTGAGGTCGTTAACCAGCACTTCCATCGACTCTTGACTAGCAATGAAATCTTCAGATCGAACATTTACCCTTGTTTTAATTTTATTCATTTTGATACAGATTTAGCTCGGTCAGAGGTGGGGCCACCGACTTTTTTCCAATTACTAAAACCGCCCTCAATGTGGGCAACATTTTCCAGCCCCATATCTTGGACCGCCTTCGTTGCCAAAGCAGAGCGCCAAGCAGAGGCACAATAAAAATAAAAAGTTTTCCCACTGCCGAATACTTCCTTGTAATACGGACTCTCAGGGTCAATCCAGAACTCAATCATACCTCTGGGTGCGTGGAAAGCTCCAGGAATCATTCCTTCACGCTCTAGCTCTCTGACGTCTCGGATATCTACAAACAACGTATCAGGGTCATCCACTTTGGCCAAAGCATCTCGTATAGACACCGTTTTAATCTCGTCATTCGCCTCTGCAACTAAATCTTTTGCCCCCTTCTTTAATATCACTTTTGTCACCTTTTAAAAGCCACCGGTTCTCAACCACTCTCGGACATGTTCAAGTCGATCTGAACCCCAAAAAGGCTCATCATCAATAATGATAAAGGGCGAACCAAAAACACCTTTTTTTACCGCCAAGTCACATTCATCTTTTAATCGTGCTTTTATATTTGCGTCTTGAGTAACAGCAATCAGTTCTTCCTCAGACCCTATGATTGTGGAAATAACTTTCGCTGCAACTTCGGGCGATGAGATATCTAAGCCCTCCACAAAATAAGCTTTATACAACCCTAGAATTGCCTCCTCTTGTCTCTCTGGCGCGACGTCTTGTAACCAATAAATCAGCCGACAAGGTGCTTGACTAGAAATCGGGAATTTTTCTGGCTGTGTATATGGGATGTCCCACAGCCTTGACGTTCGCTCCATATCTTTTCTTGAATAATCACCCTTCAAGGGAACCATCGGCAGAGGTATACCACCTGTAACCTTAAGGGCAGCACCAATCATAAACGGCTTCCAAGACACTTCTCGACCGAATTCATCGCCGATGGCCCGTATTTTTGTCGCTGCAAAATAGCCAAACGGTGAAGAAAAATCAAAATAAAATTCAATTACGTTACTCGTCATATCTAAACCTCCTTCTGTATCAGTCACCCCAGGTATTACTATTATAAATTTTCCATTTCAAGTGCTACTGCGGTAGCCTCGCCACCACCGATGCACAGAGCCGCAACTCCTCGCCGTCCTCCTGACTTGTAGAGCGCTCCAATCAGAGTAACTAAAACTCTTGCCCCAGAGGCACCAATCGGATGGCCAAGGGCACAGGCCCCCCCATGCACATTAACCTTTTCATGATCGAGTTTGTGCTCTCTCATGGCTACCATCGGGACAACAGCGAACGCCTCATTTATTTCAAACAAGTCTATGTCGTCAACAGACCAACCCGTTTTGCTAAAAATCTTTTCTAATGCACCGACAGGTGCTGTCGTAAAGAGCCCTGGCTCTTGGGCGTGTGTTGAATGTGCCACAACTCGAGCTATGGGATTAAGCTCCATTTCAATTGCTGTTTTTCGAGACATCAAAACCAACGCTGCTGCACCATCAGAGATTGAGCTCGAATTTGCTGCGGTCACACTACCGTCTTTTTTAAAAGCAGGCCTAAGATTTGGTATTTTTGCGAGATCAGCTTTAAATGGCTGTTCGTCTTGATTGATATTTTGTTCGATTTTGCCTTTTTTAACCGCTACTGGAGTGATCTCCCAATTAAAAGAGCCATCTTCATTGGCTTCTTTCGCACGCTCTAGAGAAGTTATAGCAAAAGCATCTTGTTCCTCTCTTGAGAATTGATATATTCCGGCGCAATCTTCTGCATATGCGCCCATCAACCGCCCCTTGTCATAAGCATCCTCAAGACCGTCAAGGAACATATGGTCTTTTACTTCCTGGTGTCCCAGTCGATAGACTGACCTCGCACGAGGCAAAAGATGGGGGGCATTCGTCATACTTTCCATACCCCCCGCTACTGCAATGTTTGCACTCCCTGCCGCGATTAAATCATGAGTCAACATTACCGCTTTCATACCTGAACCACACATTTTGTTAATAGTCGTACACCCTGCCGCGAGCGGCAATCCAGCGCCCAGAGAAGCTTGCCTCGCAGGAGCCTGTCCTTGCCCAGCCGGGAGTACACAACCCATTACGACCTCCTCAATCGAATTAGCCGATATTTGAGCGCGATCGACAGCAGCTTTAATGGAAGCCGCACCTAGCTGTGTTGCGGTTAATTCCTTGAATACTCCTTGAAAACTACCCATAGGAGTTCGCGCTACCGAAACAATCATCACATCATTTTCATTCATTTATATTCAACCTCAAAATTAATAAGCTCATAACGCGAAGGCTTAACCACCTTTCGGAGGAAGTCCAATGACTTCGGTAATTGCTTTACTTCTCAAGATTATAATACCCGAGGATCTAAATTCTTTATTGGTCTCTTTTTGAATGAACCAGAAGACAAGCTAGTTATATAATGTTTAACATTAATGAGCCGCATTATTTCGGCATTAACACTAGCTACCTTGCACCTTATAATGACACTCAAAGACTCAGCACGTAAACCTTCTTCATCACTGGCATTCCCGTTCAGCACTCCTCCCAAGATTGGTGCTCCCATATCAATAAACAAAAAAATACACTGGTGCCGTCACCAGTTACCATTCGCTTTAGATCACATTAACACTTGGCTACTTGAAGATGAAGGAAGAACAGTTATTGTCGACACGGGAATCGCTGACAAACTTAGCCAGGATGGATGGAATAAAACTTTAAATAGTGAACAACATAGTTCTGAAATTTCAAAAATTATAGTTACCCACCTCCATCCAGATCACATTGGTAACGCTGGTTGGTTAAATATCCAAACAAATGCATCTGTATGGATGACTCAAGCCGAGTTTTTAACAGCTCAGGCAATTTTTGAAAAAAATCCATCACATGTAACAAGTGCTATTGACGCATTATTTAGGCGACACGGACTTCCTGCCAATGATTCCATGTCGGTCGCTAAAAAAGGAGATCACTACGAAAAGCTTGTTGGGTCACTTCCGACATCTTTCATAAAAATTACGGATGGCGATCAATTAAAGATCGGCGGAAATTTCTGGCGGGCAATAATTGGTAGCGGACATTCTCCAGAGCATCTGTCTCTTTACTGCGAAGAAGAAAATGTTCTCATCGCGGGTGATATGCTGCTGCCTCGAATATCTACAAATGTCGCGGTGTGGCCGCATAGCCCGGATGGCAATCCGTTAGAAGAATTTTTAACGTCTATTGATGCGTTTCAAAAATTGCCGGCTGACGTCCTCATATTACCGTCACACGGCTTGCCTTTCGTAGGTGCACACCACCGGGTTAAGGAATTACAAGACCATCACGAGGAACGACTAAATAAAATATTGGCGATTTGTAGTGAACCTCAAAACGCATTTCAAATTTTGCCCACATTATTCGAGAGGGAACTCGATGCCTATCAACTTTTTTTTGCAATGGGCGAGTCCATCGCTCATCTAAATTATTTATGGTGGGCAGGAGAAGTCAGTAGGCAAGAAAGCACGTCAGGTCAAGGCGTTGTAAACTTTGTTAAACAGTAAATCGTGAACTATGACTTCAAAACAGTCTATAAGCCGACAAGTTATACGAGCAGCCATCTCGATGAACACGTTGGGAATCAATCGTGGGACGTCGGGAAATGTAAGCGCTCGGCATAAAAAAGGATGCTTAATAACACCATCGGGTTTACGCTACGAGAAAACAAAACCTAAAGACATCGTCTACATAGACGAAATGGGAGCGTCTCACGGAGAACATGCGCCATCTTCTGAGTGGCGATTTCATCACGACATCTATCAGGATCGCCAGGACGTGGGAGCAATTGTCCACACGCATTCTAGCTTTGCAACTTCCCTCTCATGTCTTCGAATTGATATCCCTTCTTTCCATTATATGATCGCAATTTGTGGTGGTGACGACATACGCTGCGCACCCTACGCAACTTTCGGAACACAAAAATTATCAGATAATACGATGTTAGCGCTCGCGAATCGTAAGGCTTGTTTGCTGGCGAACCATGGAATGATCTGCGTAGAACAAACTCTTGATAAGGCAATAAGCCTAGCAGTTGAAGTGGAAGCATTGTGTGAGCAATACTGGCGTGCATTACAGGTTGGGAGTCCAAAAATATTATCAAAAAAAGAAATGCAAACGGTATTAAAAAAATTTCGAACATATGGAGAACGTGCAAACGATCATGGTCAATAAGATGAAGGGCGGATAGCATGAAAAAGGATCCAGCTGAAGAAAGTATTTATGAAGGCGTTGAACTTGAACGTCTCTGGCAAGAAGTTTTCCAAAAAACTGTTGATCTCAGTCAGTCTTACTACTCTTACGGCATCAAGGCCGTCGAGAAACAGGTGGCAGACGACCATGGCATTCAAAAAGCTTTTGCATCGCTATCAGAGCAACTGTTATCCGACCCGGAAAAATTATCTAATTCGGCTAATAAATTCTGGGAACAACAAATTGATCTTTGGCAGAAGTGGATCACTAGTGACTCAACATTGATTAAAAAACCAGAAAGCAAAAAAGATAAAAAAAATGACGTTCGATTCAGAAGCGAATTATGGAATACTTGGCTCTTTGACTACGTCAGAAACGCATATTTACTCACAGCCGAGCATTTACAAAAAACCGTAAATAATATCGACTCACTGGACGAGCGAACTGCACGTAAGGTTAAGTTTTTCACTAAACAATATGTGGACGCTATGTCCCCTACAAATTTCGCAACGCTCAATCCTGATGTGCTCAAGGCAACTGTCGACAGCGGTGGTAAAAATTTATTGTCTGGTCTTAACAACTTTTTATCTGATCTTGAGAAAGGTAAGGGGGAGCTCGCCATAAAAATGGTTGATCCAGATGCTTTCATACTAGGCAAAGATGTTGCAGCGACAGCAGGAAAAGTTATTTATGAAAACGAATTAATGCAGCTTATTCAGTATCAACCCACCACCAAATTCACTTACGAAATACCTCTTCTTATTATTCCTCCGTGGATTAATAAGTATTACATACTCGACCTCACACCACGTAACTCTTTTATTAAATGGGCCATTGATCAGGGACACACTGTATTTGTCATTTCATGGATTAATCCAGATACGAGTCATGCAGATAAAACGTTTGATGACTACTTGATGGAAGGTCCTCTTACTGCATTGGACGTTATAGAGAAACGGTGTAACACAAAACAAACCAACTTAATCGGATATTGTTTAGGAGGGACACTGACCGCGGTACTTTTGGGATGGCTAAAATCTGGTAGACAACAGAAAAGGGTCAATAGCACAACCTTCTTTACCTCCATGATTGACTTCCGCGAACCCGGAGAGTTAGGGGTATTCGTAGATCCCGAAGGTATTGATGCGCTAGAGAAGCGTATGGCTACTCGAGGATACTTAGAGGCATCAGAGATGGCCACCACTTTCAATATGCTGCGTTCAAATGACTTAATTTGGTCATTCGTCGTGAATAATTATTTGTTAGGCAAAGATCCTGTACCTTTTGACCTATTGTATTGGAATTCTGATGCCACTCGGATGCCCGCAAAAATGCACTCTTACTATCTGCGTAACATGTATATCCACAACAAGCTTCGTGAACCCAAAGGCTTAACGATCGCAGGTCGGCCAATCGACCTGTCACGCGTTACCACTCCGTGTTACTTCATATCTGCAAAGGATGACCATATAGCACCATGGAAATCCACCTTTTCTGGTGCCAAGCTTTTTGGAGGTAAAGTACGGTTCGTACTCGGTGGGTCTGGGCATATCGCCGGAATCGTAAACCCTCCTGCGGCGAATAAATATTGCTATTGGTCGAATGACGAATTAACTCACGACGCAGAAACATGGCTTCAAAATGCCAAAAAATATAATGGATCTTGGTGGAATGATTGGGCGACATGGATTGAAGCTCAAAATAGTGAAAAGGTGCCTGCGAGAAAGATTAAAAGAAATGAAACCAGCAAGTTTGAAGATGCACCTGGGTCATATGCCAAATTTAGACTCGATTCAGCCGTGAATAGGAAACCTAAACGACTCCCTCTCAATCAAAGTGTACTAAAAAGAACCTAAGCAGAATCCATTAACCACAGGTGGCCACAGCGAAAAAAGATGTTGAGCTTATTAATCGATTTTATCGATTAATAAATATTTTTTTAATAGTTGGATCGATCATTTTAAATACGACATACTACGTTCCGAACTTAATCAATAAATAAGGAAACAAGACTAAAACTATGGAACTTAAAAACTTTGAAGGGCAAAAAGTCCCTGCGGTTAACTTTAAAACTCGAGAGAACGATAACTGGAAAACTGTAACTAGCCACGAAATCTTTAATAACAAAACAATAGTGGTATTTTCACTGCCTGGAGCCTTCACTCCAACCTGCTCTTCGACGCACTTACCACGCTACAACGAATTGGCTCCGACATTTTTTCAAAACGGCGTAGATGAGATTGTTTGTATTTCAGTTAACGATGCGTTCGTAATGAATGAGTGGGCAAAAGATCAAGAATCTCAACACATACGTCTCTTGCCTGACGGAAATGGCGAATTTTCCGAACACCTAGGCATGCTTGTGGATAAAACGGATCTCGGGTTTGGGAAACGCTCGTGGAGATACTCTATGTTAGTAAAGGATGGGGTAGTCGAAAAGACATTCATCGAGCCTAATGTCCCAGGCGATCCATTTGAAGTATCTGACGCCGACACTATGTTGAACTATATAAATTCAAAGGCTCAAAAACCTGATCAAATCGCCCTCTTTACGAAAGAGGGCTGCTCTTTTTGCGCCCAAGCGAAAGACGCTTTAGCTGAAGCCGGCCTCGATTATGTCGAGTTACCTCTGCCCCATCAAACACGAACTCGAATTTTAGGTGCAATAACTGGCGATAGAACGGCTCCACAAATCTTCATCAACGGTAAGCACATAGGGGATCAAGAAGCGTTAAACAAGTATTTAGCAGGCTAATCTTGACGCCAGGCTCGCTCCGCATCATCCCATGCGGCGAGAGCCTGGAGGTCGGGCACCCAGGCTAAGCCGGTTTTGGCATCAGAAGACTTTGCCTCTGGAGAGACTATTACATCCAAAAGAGCCGGCCTATTTTTCATCGCTCGATCAAAAGCGTTCCCTAGTTCATCTGCGTTCGAAACGCGTTCCGCATACATACCAAAAGACTCGGCCATTTGCGCATAATCTGATACTTGAAGTTTCGTACCAACAACCTTCCCGTGCGTATCTGCTTGATCATGCACCTCGATTTGCCAAGCTCCATTATTGGCTACAACAATGAGTACAGGCGCATTATGTCGTACGGCTGTATCTATCTCCATCGCATTAAACCCAAAGGCGCCATCCCCAGTTGCAACTACAACATCTTTTTCTGGACAAGCCAAACTAGCCGCAATGCCGAATGAGGTTCCAATTCCAATGCAACCTAAGGAGCCCGGGTCGAGATAATTTTTCGCATTCAGACCAATCCGTGCAAAAGCAAGAAAATCACCACCGTCAGCGATAACGACAGCGTCATCCTCTATGCACCTCTGTAATTCAGAAAGTACTCGGTTGGGATGAATACGACCCTGATCATCAGACGGGGCGGCAGCCATTGATTCACTTAGCCGCTGCGCACGCTCCTCATGTTTCGTACGCAGTGACTTTGCCCACCCTCGGTCAACACAGGACTCTCGATTTCCAACCAATCGATTAATAGCTGCCAACGTTTTACCAGGATTTGCATTTATCTCTATATCGCCACGTCTATTATCGCGGACTTCGGTCGGTATTTCCCCAATACGAATAAATTTTGCTGCGCCAAAAACAGCTGGAGACCCATACGCTAGCTGAAAGTCCAAACGTCGGCCTAGCGTCACGATAACATCTGCATCACCCATTACTTTCCCACGCATCGCCGCCACAACGGACGGATGACTATCTGGCACAAGGCCCTTACTTTCTCCCGTATCAAGATAAACACCACCGAGCTTATCCAAGAATTGGCACAACTCCTTATCGGCTCCGCGTGCGCCCCTACCGCTGATGACCAATGGCTTTTTGGCATTCCATAGCACTTCAATGGCTGCGGCCACATCATCCTCATAGGGAAGCACCGGGCGCACAATTTTTGCTCGGAAATGTTCTTCCATCTGAATGACTTTCGGTACCTCTTCTCTTAGGACGTCCGTCGGAAAATCAAGGTACACCGGACCCGGCTCCCCCCCTGCACCCATTGCGCGAGAAACCGCTTCGTCCAGCTCACTTAATACCAAACTAGATTGACGAACTGTTCGTGCATAACGTGTAATCGACTTCACTAGATCCGTATGAACGATATCCTGCAGCGCTCCGCGATTTTCTTGTTGTCTCGGCGGTAATCCCGACAACACAAGAATAGACGCACGTGCAACATGTGCATTGGCAATACCAGTCATGGCGTTGGTAACACCAGGCCCCGCCGTAACTAATGCAACGCCCAACTTTCCGGTTAATTCGCTGTACGCATGAGCCATATAAACCGCCGCACGCTCATCACGCACATCAACAATCCGAATTCCTTCCGCATCGGCACGCATCCATATAGGCATGATATGCCCACCACACAAAGCAAAAATTCGATCGACACCTCGGGCTTTTAAAAAGCGAGCGATCACCCCAGCACTCATATTTTCATTTAATGGCATCAATGACATTTTTATTTTCCCAAATTAATTTTGTTTCACGATGGGCGAATCTTTTGCTTTTTTCTTGCTCTTAAGTCGATAACGCCATCCTGATGACGCGGATCGGTGCCTGCAGGAAAAATGTGTATCTTTTGAACCTTAGCTGACGTACCTAAAGGGAGACTATCTAAAAATAGCACCCAACCTGGAGCTTTGAAGTAAGCCATACGTTGGTAACACCAATCGAACAGGTCATTAGCCAAAGCTGCCTGGCTTGCCGAGTCAGCCATATCCTCTGGGAATTTCGCTACGACACAAGCCATAATTTCCTCCTCCCGAATCTCATCAGGCGCAGCAATAACAGCCACCTGCTTAACTCGATCGTGAGCAGTCAAACACGCCTCCACCTCTGCGGCGGCAATGTTCTCACCGGAGCGCCGAATGATATTTTTCTTACGATCTAAAAAATATAGAAACCCTTCTTCATCCTGAATGACAGCATCTCCGGTATGGAACCACCCATTTTTCCATGCCTCCTCTGTAGCCTTTTCATTTTTTAAATATCCCGAAAAAAATCCCTGTCGAGGTTCATCTGCGTTACTTCTTATAACCAGTTCTCCGGGATTATTCGGCAATAGCTCTTGATCATTCTCATCAAAGACTCTTGCCTCCACCCACCGACTCTCGCGGCCAAAAGATCGCGTATGTATTTTTCGGGGTTCAAAATTATCAGTAATAATCCGCCCGGTCTCCGACATTGCCCACATTTCCACCACAGGGAAACCGAAACGTTGTTCAAAGGCTTCGTGATGACTGGGCTCAATCCCAGCGCAAAGCGCAAATCGAACTTGATGTTGAGCCTCCTCAGGCTGGACCGGAAGTTTCAACAAAATATTGGGGATAATCCCCTGAAATTGGACCGCAGTTGCTTTAGTTTCAACAAGATCTTTCCACCAAGTACTCGCATGAAACCGATCAGGGAAAATGACACAACCACCACTCATCAGCATCGAGGGCACAGAGATAGATAAACAATTCGCGTGATGTAAGGGTAAAGGATTATATAAACGCTCGCCGCTATTTCTAAAATCTAGTCGACCACCTGCATAAAGATAACTGGCTGCAAACGTATGAAAATACTCATTCGTCAAAATGCAGCCTTTTGGCTTTCCTGTCGTACCCGACGTATAAATAAGTGCGGCCTCAGTTGCCGCGCTTGGAGCATCCTTATATGGAGCCTCAGGTAGCTTAGGTAACTCTTCAGGAAATGAATCGAATGAAACAACTTTAATATCAGCACTAATTTCGGATGATATGCTAATCATTTCTTCTATTCGTGAATCTACGCAAACTGCCAAGCTAGCCTCGGAATGCTCCACGACATACTTCACTTCATCGGTAAGATAGTCAGGATTAATTGGAACAATTCCCGCCCCCAACGCATTCAGCGCGTAATAATGGAAAAAAAACTCCGGCCTTTGCTCAAATAAAATTGCAACGCGGTGCCCGTGCCCAACACCGGCCTTCGCATACACAGACTTCTTAGCCTGCACTCCCTCCATAACTTGCTGCCAAGTAATCTCCCATCCTTGCGGGTGATAACTTCTCCCAACCATTGGTGGCACACAATAAGCAGCTCGGTCAGGGTAAGTCTTTACTGTTTGGCATAACGTATCAAACAGGGTTTTATAATCTGAAATATTCATAAAGTATTTCCTACTAAGAACAGTAAATCTCAAACTAACTTTTTATTCTTTCCTCTAAGGCAATTAGGGCCTGAGTAATATGATCGCCAGCGAGTCCTTCCGCTTTGCTTATGTCTCCATCAATTACAGCTTGAAGTATTTCAGTATGTTGGTCCCATATGGCGACAGGTGGCTCACCTTTAAGAAGAACCTGACCCATAACACGCCGCAAAAAATTCCAATGCGACCGACTGGTTTCCGCGATCAATGGGTTCCCAGCAAGTCCGTAAATAAAAAAATGAAAATTGACGTCAGCAGCTATTAATTCAGCTATTGAACCATTCTTGAGCGCTCGTTGACCGGCCTCTAAATACTCTGCTCCCTCCTCGGAAGCAGTTTGAGCACCTCGCTCAGCCGCTTTAGCGGTTGCCAACTTATCTATAGCAGCACGCACTTCATATAAGTCTCTAACAAAATCCAATTCTAAGGGCGCAACGATTAAGCCTCGACCGGTTGCGTCCCTAACTAAGCCATCGCTCCGAAGCAATAATAAAGCCTGTTGCACCGGCTGACGCGAGACACCCAAAGACGCCGCAATTTCTTCCTGTTTTAGTCGTCTCAGGTTGTCGAACTTCCCCTCGGTAATATCTGAAAGAATTGCCTCATAAACTTGATCGACCAACGTGGGCTGCGGCTTTAATTTGTTCATGAGCGATTCGGTTAAATTATCGGTTACAGAAAAAAGATGCAGGGGATCATAACACCTTGAATTCTGAATTCAAAATTGATTGCGGTAACAACATCACCATGGATCGATATATGGATGCTTCTTTCCCTCTCTCTTCTTGAGCGGAGGTAAGGCATTCAAACCACTCATAATCCAAGTTCGCGTATCCGCGGGGTCAATAACCTCATCAATACCTCCACCAGTTGCGGCATTGACAGCCTTCGCATCCCTATAAGCTTTTTCTACCCTTTGATCAAAATAAGCTTTTCGCTCGCCTGGATCCGAAATTGCCATCAATTCTTTACGAAATGCTAATTTCACAGATCCCTCAATGTTCATCGCTGCGAATTCTGCCGTAGGCCAAGCAACAGTAAAATACGGCACTTCAGAACTCGCACCACACATTGCCTGGACCCCAAGGCCATAAGCCTTTCGAACAACCACACCGAACATAGGAGTAGTAATATTTGCACCAACATTAAACAATCTGAGCGCATGACGCACCAGTGCCGTTCGCTCGAATTCTGGACCAACCATTATCCCAGGACAGTCCATTAAGCTAAGGATCGGAATATCAAATGCATCACACAATTGAACAAAGCGCGCGCCCTTATCGGCTCCAGCAGAATCGATAGCACCAGCCAAGTGGTGAGGGTTATTTGCAATAACGCCTAACGGCTGACCTTCAACTCTAATAAATGCAGTAATCAAACCAACACCAAACTTCTCTCTAATCTCTAAAAAAGAATCGGCGTCGGCGATTGTGGTGATAATCTCTCGCATATCATATAAGCGCAACCGATTCTCCGGTACCGCGTGCCGCAGCAGCTTTTGGTTTGAAGCCTCCCAACCGTCAATAGGTCCCTGAAAGTAAGAGAGATATTTTTTAGCCGTTTCAACGGCCGCAAACTCGTCTTTTACCAATATATCGACAACCCCATTGGGAACCTGGAAAGACATAGGCCCAACCTCCTCAGGGGTATACACGCCTAAACCACCGCCCTCTATCATTGCAGGTCCTCCCATTCCTAAAGTGGCCCCCTCGGTAGCGATGATTACATCGCTAGAAGCAACCAGTGCGGTATTTCCAGCAAAACAACGACCATTGACTATAGCCACCAAAGGTACAAGACCACTCAACTGAGCGTATTGCGTAAAAGTATTGGTATCGATCCCCATTTCAATCCCGCCCGGATCCTCTCCAGGCCTGCCACCACCCCCTTCACCGAACACAATTACAGGTAACTTAAGCCGCTTTGCGAGACTAAACATACGATCTTGTTTCGCATGATTTCGCGCACCTTGCGTTCCTGCGAGAACGGTATAGTCATAAGCGATTACCATGACGCTGTTATCGGCTTTAAATAGATGTCCGTTAACAGCTCCAATACCCGCAACGAGACCGTCAGCGGGCGTATTTTTTCGTAATGTTTCAATATCAAATCGAGTGTGCTGCCGCGCGACAGTCAATGGCCAGTACTCTTTGAATGTTCCTGGATCAACCAGTTGAGCGACACTCTCACGGATCATGCGATATCCGAAAGATCGCCTCTTAGCAACCGCCTCTGGGCGATTCTTATCCAAAGTAAAAGCGTGCCGATCAATATTTTCCTGCAAATCTGAACGAATTAAATCAGGGTCAGCCGCTGTCGGTGCGACCATCTTGGACTTAGAGCCCTCCATTCTTTCAATCAGCAGCAGAGGATACCCGTCTTGAACGACATCACCAACTGACATATTCACGGCTCGAACAATCCCATTAAAATCTGCCGTAATAACGTGTTCCATCTTCATCGCCTCAATGACAATAACAGACTGTCCGCCAATAACCGTGTCGCCCTCATCAACCTCTATAGCGACAATCGTCCCCTGAATTGGAGATACGACACCAATAGCCTCATCTACCCCAATGCTCAAATTTAGATCTGGAGTAACCCTATTTTTAGTTTTTCTTTGCGTATCGTAATTAAACAAAGCCAGAGGATCATTTCCATCAACACGCACGCCCATTTGCCCAGGCTCTAATTTCCGGATTGTTTTTTCTACGCGGGGAAACAAACGACCTTTGTCTTGCACCCCCCGTTTACTTAAGACTGCTATTTGCTCATCGAACCAGCGCGTATGTGCGCCTCCGGTTAAAAAATCTGGATGTTTGATGATGTTACGAAGTAGATCTATATTCGTAGAAACGCCCTCTATTCTTAATTCAGAAAGAGCACGAAGTATTCGAGTAGCTGCTGCAGCTGGATGACTATCTGCAGCATGCCCAATCACTTTAACGAGTAACGCATCAAACGAGCTGCTGGTCTTATAGCCTGCGTAACCAAAACCATCCGTTCGGATTCCTGGCCCACTCGGCATTTCATATGCCAGTAGCGTTCCAGCAGTCGGGACAACTTCACCACCCGCACTGATAGACTCCATACTGACTCGAGCTTGAATTGCATATCCATGCGGCGTAATCGCTTGTGCCTTATTAAGACCTAAATCATAGAGTGTATCGCCACCTGCCAAACGAATCTGCGCTTGAACTAAATCTACTCCGGTGACGGCCTCTGTAACAGTATGCTCAACCTGCAATCTTGCGTTCGCTTCGATAAATACGAAGGGTTGACGGGGTTGCGTCGACGTATCAACTAGAAATTCAAAGGTACCCAGATTAGTATATTGGGCACTCTTGGCAAGCCGCATTGCTGCATCAAAAATCTGCCGCCTTAAACTCTCAGTTAAGGCTGGCGCCGGCGCAATTTCCACCAATTTTTGGAAACGTCGCTGAACACTACATTCTCGCTCCCCTAGGTGCGTGATATCACCATTTCGGTCACCCAGGACCTGCACCTCGATGTGTCGCGCTCGTTTTAAGAAACTTTCGACGTAAACCTCATCAACTCCAAACGCAAGATTGGCTTCGGAACGGCAACGCGCATAGGCCGCTTCCAGCTCAGCTAACCTTTGCACGACCCGAGTTCCTCTTCCCCCTCCACCGGCCTTCGCTTTTATGATCATCGCCTGACCATTTGCCTCTAGCGATCTAAAAAACGCTTTGGCTTCTTCTAAACTCACGCTATGGTCAATACCCGGAGTCACAGGAACCTTTGCCTTAAGGGCAGCCGCTCTAGCTCGGGTTTTATCCCCGAACAACGCTAAGTGCTCAGCACTTGGGCCTATAAAGGTCAGTCCAGCGGCCTCACATTGCCTAGCGAAATCCGCCCGTTCAGACAAAAACCCATATCCAGGGTGGATGGCATCACAATCATTTAAACGTGCGGCCTCGATGACAGCATCACCATCGAGATATGCGCTTGGCCCATAACCTGTTAAAGCGTGTGAGGCATCGCCTATTCTACGGTGTAAGCTCTCTGTATCGTCTTGGGAGTAGATCATCGCTGTTCGCAAACCAAGGTCGCCACAAGCACGAGCGACACGAATAGCAATTTCGGCCCTGTTGGCAACTAAAATCGACGAAAGTTTCATTACGCACCTCAACTATCAGAACTCGTTAACAAAAAAAATTTGCACTGCGAATACGGCGAATTATTCTTCTTACCCTGAAATCAAACTCGATCGGTAGCTCTTGAGGTAATCGAAACCCTGAATTGCTCTCGAGCCATACCAAGATGTCATCTCACCGTTAATGAGAGATATTTTAGGCTTACCGCAACCCTCTATTTCCAAGGTAAGCTCTTGAATATCCTTCTTTCTAAAAGCAAAAGGCTCTGTGGAAAGTAAAATATGATCTACGTCCCCTGCGAGAGCTTTAATATTTACCTCTGGATATCGCGCCTCACTATCCACCTCAATCTGATCTAACCCTACAGACGCTAAAACGCGTGCGATATAAGTATCTTGGCTAATAGTCATCCAAGGTTTTTTCCAAATAATGTACAACACACGCTCAGGGGCCAGCTTATCCGTTTGACTAGTCGCAGAGAGGTACGAGTTCATAAACCGCTCCGCGAGTGTTTCCGCCTTATCTACCCGATTAAATACATATCCCATTAATTGATATAGAGAGATGTTATCCACCGGACTGAGCGGATGAGTGACTAATATATTTGGTATAAATCGCCTAGCAGCATCGACCAAGTCCCTTGGATTTTCATCCACATTAACAATTAGGTGCGTAGCATGAAGCGATCTTAATTTTTCTAAGTCAAAATCCTTAGTACCGCCAATCTTAGGCACACGCCTGACCTCAGGTCTCGGATAAAAACAAAATCCGGTCCTTCCTACTACGTTATCTGCCAAATCAAGGTCAAATAACAATTCAGTGATGCTTGGCACAACACTAACAATTCTAGCTGATCCCGATATTGGCTCATGATCAATGTTCAATGCATCTAACACACTTAACCCTTCAACGTAAATTCTGAGCGGCTTTTGTCAATTATTCTAATCCTTAGGATGAGGCCGTTGGTAAAGGAAGCGCTCTATCTTTTAGGGTTCGTAATACAAAAGTTGACTTTGTATGGCGAATACCCGGTATTCGATACAAACTTTCCCTCAATAACCTTTCATAGTCCCGCGTGTCTTTCACTGCTATGCGAATGTAGTAATCATAATCCCCTGAAACTAGTGAGGCCTCCAATACCTCCGGAATTTTCTCCAATTGCCTTCCAAATTCGAATAGCGTTTCATCGGAGTGGTTATCTAACGTAACCTGCACGATCACCGACTCTCGATAGCCTAGTAAACTCGGGTCCACCCGGACCGTGTAACCCTGAATAATTCCTTCAGCTTCCATTTTTTTAATACGATTCCAGCAAGGCGTACTGGACAAACCGACTTGTGCACTAATTTCCTGCAAGCTGGAACGAGAATTCTCCTGAAGAACAGATATTATATTTAAATCATGCTTTGTGATTTTCATACCAAAATTTACCTAAAAAGAGAAAATATTTTTTATTTTATCGTATTTATAAAGAAAAAAAGAAACACTTTTTTGTCTATTATCGATAAAATTTTGGCATGGAAATATCAACGACTACCCCCGTAGCGGCCACCACTGGCTCCCAGAAGACCCCCCCCGGGTCGGGAGCCAGTGCGTTGGTTGAAACCTTAGTTAATTTAGGCGTAGACACAGTGTTTGGGTATCCCGGCGGCGCGGTTTTGCCCATTTATGATGCTTTGTACAGTGAAAACCGCCTTCACCACGTCTTAGTTCGTCATGAGCAAGCAGCGGTGCACGCGGCAGAGGGCTATGCTCGGTCAACCGGCAAACCGGGAGTCGTTGTAGTCACCTCCGGACCGGGCATGAGCAACACTACGACAGGCTTGTTAGATGCTATCAGTGACTCTATACCAATCATTTGTATCAGTGGACAGGTCGCAAAACCACTCATAGGAACCCAGGCATTTCAGGAGTGCGATGCCATTGGTATCGCCAAAACAGTCACGAAATGGCAGACTCAAATACAAAGTATTGAAGAGGTCATTCAGTGTACCGAAGAGGCTTACCATCGCGCCGTCTCTGGCAGACCAGGTCCTGTACTTATAGATTTTCCAAAAGATATCCAGGCAGAACTTATCGACAGCTCAGCTAAATCAAGCTTTAGAGAGGCGTCTAGCTCCGCCGCTATATCTGATCTAGACATCGGTCAAGCTGTCGAACTTATACTCGGGGCAAAAAAACCCATAATCTACGGCGGCGGTGGACTAATCAATTCAGGTACACCCGCTTGTGATGCATTCGCTAGATTCGTCCGTATGACTAAAGCTCCCTGCACCCTCACCCTAATGGGACTTGGCGCCTTCTCTGGCTCGCATCCACAATTTATCGGAATGCCAGGAATGCACGGCACACTCGAGGCAAATTTAGCCCTTCATGACTCGGACCTCATTGTATGTGTTGGTGCCCGCTTCGACGATCGAGTTACTGGGGACGTCGAAACTTTCGCACCTCACTCAAAGAAAATTCATATTGATATAGACCCTACCTCAATCAACCGTTTAGTGCGTGTCGACGTGGGTTTAGCAGGAGATTGTGGCGAAGTTTTATCTAAACTAATCCGAGCATTAGAGAAGCAGGCTCGTACACTGCCAGAGATTCAACCGTGGTGGCAACAAATTCATCGGTGGCAAAAAGTTGAATCTCTCAAGTTTGACACTAAAGAAGATACCATCGTGCCACAGGCCCTCATAACAGCGATTCAAAATGCGACGGTGGGAACGAACCCCATTATTGCTACGGACGTTGGGCAACATCAAATGTGGGCGGCACAACATTTTATTTTCGAAAAACCAGGCCACTGGCTAACCTCTGGGGGAGCGGGGACGATGGGATATGGTTTACCAGCTGCAATTGGAGCTCAAATCGCGCACCCCGACAAGACCGTAATTTGCGTCTCTGGAGACGCCTCTATCCTAATGAACATCCAAGAGCTTTCAACAGCGATCCAACACAAGACCCCTGTGAAATTAATTTTATCGAACAACGAATGTATGGGAATGGTACGTCAGTGGCAGGAATTCAACCATGGTGGTCGTTATAGCCACAGCTACACCGAAGCGCTTCCCGATTTTGTTTCGGTAGCAAAAGGTTTCGGGTGGGAAGCCGAGCAGGTCTCCAAGCCCGATGGCCTCGATGAAGCAATTCTCCGTTGCTTAAAACATGACGGTCCCTATTTTTTAGAAGTAGCCGTGGAAAAACAAGAAAATTGTTTTCCGATGATGCCTGCTGGAGTGCCCCACAACCAAATTCTCCTGAGGGAAGGAGAGTTCTATCAGGACGATACAACGTAAAGAAAATTGGGGGCACGCGCTCGGTGACATGGTTTACCCAACCATCAATCCATCCTGACAATAAATCCCAAAAGGATAAGTCTATGAAATTAGTAACTCTTGAAGATAAGTACGTAGCGACCACTGGACGAGTTTATCTGAACGGTATACAAGCTTTGGTGCGCTTGATGTTGGTGCAGCAACAACGTGATGCCGCACAGGGCCTAAAAACCGGCGGATTCGTATCAGGATATCGAGGATCGCCGCTGGGAGGTCTAGATGATGCTCTTTGGAAAGCAACTCCCTATCTCGATGCGCAAGGGGTCAAATTTGTACCGGGCGTCAATGAAGAGTTGGCGGCCACAGCAGTTTGGGGAACACAGCAAGTTCATCTCACAGGTCAAACAGGCTACGACGGAATATTTGGTCTATGGTATGGCAAAGGTCCCGGCGTAGACCGCTGTGGAGACGTTTTCAAACATATGAATTATCACGGCACCTCGAAACACGGTGGGGTCCTTTTAGTCGCTGGAGATGATCATGGCGCATATTCATCGACTCTACCTCATCAAAGTGATCATCTTTTTTCAGCATCGATGATTCCAGTGCTATACCCAAGCAATGTTGAGGAGTACTTAACATTAGGACTGCACGGCTTCGCCATGTCTCGTTTCTCTGGTTGCGCAGTCGGGTTTAAGGCGCTTGCAGATACCGTAGAATCATCTGCATCTATCGATGCGAATGTACATCGCCAAAAGATCATTGTTCCAGAAGATTTTAGCGTTCCGGAGGGGGGGCTTAACTGCCGTCTTTCGAGTGAAACGTTAGGCATACAAGCCCGTAATCAAGAAGCGTTGATGCAAGATTATAAAATCTATGCAGCTCTTGCCTACTCCCGAGCTAATCAACTTAATCATGTCACCATTGATTCACCGAATGCCAAGATTGGAATCGTTGCCTCCGGGAAATCCTATATGGATGTTCTTGAGGCATTAGATGAGTTAGGGATATCCGAATCAGAGGTCGCGAACGTCGGGATAAGACTTTTTAAAGTCACGATGCCTTGGCCGCTCGAGCCAGATGGAATACGAGAGTTCTCCCGCGGACTAGAGGAAATTTTGGTAGTGGAAGAAAAACGGCAAATGGTCGAATATCAACTCAAAGAGCAGCTCTATAATTGGGACCCGAGTGTTCGTCCAAAAATCATTGGGAAATTTGATGACAAAGGTGAATGGGTCCATAACCGAGGTGAGTGGCTGCTACCCGCGAAAGCGGACTTCTCGGTAGCTCAAATCGCGCGGGTAATTGCTAAACGAGTCAATCGATTCCATAAGAGTGACAAATTAACTGCAAGGCTTGGATTCCTAGACTCGAAAGATGCCGCTCTTAAGCGAGCAAAAAACACTCCAAACCGGCCTGCTTGGTACTGCTCCGGTTGTCCACATAACACTTCGACAAAGGTCCCCAAGGGCAGCCTTGCATTGGCCGGTATCGGGTGTCACGTAATGGCTACGGCTATTTACCCCGAGCATAACAAAACCATGTCGCAAATGGGTGGGGAAGGCGTTACGTGGATTGGTCAAGCGCCATTCTCAAAACGAAAACATGTTTTTGCTAATTTAGGAGACGGGACCTATTTTCACTCAGGCTCCCTGGCAATACGCGCTGCTCTAGCAGCAGGCATCAATATTACTTACAAAATACTTTATAACGATGCTGTTGCTATGACCGGAGGCCAACCAATCGATGGCACGCTTACCGTCCCAATGATCGCAAATCAACTTTATAGCGAAGGCATAAAAGAAATCGTTGTAGTTACTGAAGAACCGAATCAATATCAAAACAAAAATGTCCTGAATATTGAAGCTGACATCGTTCACAGGGACCTGTTGGGAGTCACACAAGAGAGGCTTAGAAACGTCAAGGGTGTTTCAGTTCTAATTTTTGACCAAACGTGTGCTGCCGAAAAAAGACGACGGCGTAAAACTGGAGAACTTCCAAAACTCAATAAACGCTTATTCATTAACACCGATGTGTGTGAAGGTTGTGGTGACTGCGGGATACAATCAAACTGCACATCCATACTTCCTAGTGACACGAAACTGGGAAGAAAAAGAGAAATCGACCAATCATCTTGCAACCAAGATTACTCTTGCGTTAAAGGTTTTTGCCCGAGCTTTGTAACCATCGAAGGCGGCACACCTAAGAAACATAAACTCAAAGTAAGAAGTTATGCTGACAGGCCAAACCTTCCAACTCCAAACATACCGAGGCTGCACGATGATCCATTCAATATTTTTATTACAGGAATCGGAGGAACGGGCGTTATAACCGTAGGGGCACTTCTTGGGATGGCAGCCCACCTCGAGGAAAAGAGAGTTTCAGTGCTTGACATGACTGGTATGTCCCAAAAGAATGGGGCTGTAACATCTCACGTTCGAATTACACAAAAAAACCGAGCGATTCGTGCGCAACGAATTGCGACAGGAGAAGCTGATTTATTATTTGGTTGCGACATGCTAACCGCAGGAGGTCAAGACGCCATATCAAAAACGCGTACTGGCAGAACAACAGCAATCATAAATACCCATGACCAACCAACCGGTGCTTTTACACAAGATAGAGATTGGTCCTTCCCTGATGTACAACTAAAAAAACTGATCAACGAATCCGTAGAAAACCAAGCAACCTTTATCAATGCAACACAAATTGCAACGCGATTACTAGGCGATTCAATTGCGACGAATCTTTTTATGTTGGGCATAGCTTTCCAAAAAGGAAACATTCCCCTGAAAGAGGCCTCAATTATAAAAGCTATTGAGCTTAACGGCGTAGCCATAGATGCAAATAAGGAGGCTTTTCAATGGGGTCGTTACATGGTGATCGACGAAGCATTCGTACTTAGGATTGCCATACCTAAACGCACCAAACAAAAAGGAGGATTTGAGCTCCTTAACGATGTGCTCAGCGACCGAATGCGCCGCCTAACTCAATATCAAAATAGAGAGTATGCGAACCGATATAAAGCACACATTACACGGACGCAAGAGCAAATCAACTCAATAACGAAAGATCAGTCCCTATGTGTACTTTACGCTAAGAATTTATTCCACCTGATGGCCTATAAGGATGAATATGAGGTTGCCCGAATGTACGCTGACCCAGCCTTCATGGAAAGTCTTAACAATTCATTCGATGGAAAATTCAAGGTTCGTTTCAACCTAGCCCCCCCCTTAATCTCAAAACGAGATGAAAAAGGTCATTTGGTTAAATCTGCTTATGGCAGCTGGATGATATACGCGTTCCGCTTGATAGCGAAGCTAAAGATCTTTCGTGGAACGGCTTTTGATTTATTTGGAAAAACTGAAGAAAGAAAAAAAGAAAGGCGACTCATAACAGATTATGTTTTAGCGGTTGAAGAAAGTCTTACCAACCCAAAGCCTTTCAGCAAGAGTGCTATACGAGACCTCATTGGGTTACCATCAGAGGTGCGAGGCTTCGGTCATGTAAAATTGGTGGCTATTGAGCATTTTTATGCTCGTCTAAATCAAATTCGTAACAGCTGTAACGAAGGAAATTAACAGTGAAAATATTAAAACATGACGAGGCAAGTAATTTAATTATGGCAGAGCAATGTATTTGAGAAGATAAGTAATAGACAAACACTCTGCAAAGCTCTATGTTTTTTATTTGGAGTACCAAAAACTGATGACAAATTTAAAAGATAATCCGCTTATTGATCCCGCAAGCGTCGAAAAAAAAGTACGGTTTGTAACGGCCGCCAGTCTATTTGACGGGCATGACGCGTCCATCAATATCATGAGAAGGATGCTTCAAGGCAGTGGTACCGAGGTCATCCATCTGGGACATAACCGATCTGTTGACGAGATTGTTACTGCCGCCATACAAGAAGATGCCCAAGGTATTGCAGTTAGCTCTTACCAAGGCGGACATATTGAATATTTCAAGTACATGATTGATCTTCTTCGTGATAGGGGGGCTGGTCACATTAAAGTATTTGGGGGGGGTGGTGGCGTCATTGTCTCATCTGAAATTGATGAATTACATAAATACGGTATGGCTAAAATTTATTCCCCTGAAGACGGAGCGACCATGGGTCTACAGGGAATGATAGACGATATGATTCAGAGGGCACGGAAAGCAATCACCCCTGCTGTAACGGGATCGATTGATGCGTTATCAACATCGAATCACGGTGAAGTTGCAAAAGTTATATCTGGTATTGAAAACAAATCTATAGACGACACTCTGTATCAAAACATCTTAAGCCATGCAAATAGCCTTTCAAACAAAATCCCCGTTTTAGGTATAACCGGAACGGGTGGGGCCGGAAAATCTTCTCTAACAGATGAATTAATCCGACGCTTCAGACTCGATGAAAATGACCATCTAAATATAGCCGTGATCGCAGTCGATCCATCTAGACGAAAAACGGGTGGAGCTTTGCTAGGCGACCGAATTCGAATGAATGCCCTCGACGGAGTAAAAATTTATATGCGTTCGCTCGCAACCAGAAGTGGGGGCAGCGAAGTTGCTGATTGTTTGCCAGGGGCAATTGCCGCATGCAAATGCGCCGGGTTTGATTTAATTATTATTGAGACCTCAGGAATTGGCCAAGGTGACGCTGCGATTGTTCCGTTTGTTGATGTCTCTCTGTACGTTATGACTCCTGAATATGGCGCAGCGAGTCAGCTCGAAAAGATAGATATGCTGGATTTTGCGGACCTAATTGCAATTAATAAATTTGATCGAAGAGGAGCAGAGGATGCACTTCGAGATGTTGCAAAACAATACCAAAGAAATCAACAAAAATTCAATGAAAGTCCTGCGTCAATGCCCGTTTATGGGACTACGGCATCACGATTCAACGATAGCGGCGTAACTGCCCTCTACCATGCCGTCGCTAATGCGTTGATGGACCATGGTTTAGTTCGATCTGGTGGCAAATTACCCTTTGTCGAAGGAAAATCATCGACAAATGTCACCAGTATTATTCCTCCCGATCGAACGCGCTATCTTGCAGAGATATCAGAAACAGTAAGGTCATACAAAGCTATGGTCGGAATTGAAACCAGGATCGCACGCGAACGGCAACAACTTCGATGCGCGGCAAAGATGGTCGAACAGGAGACCGACGGCGATGTATCTCAATTACACATTCTAGAAAATGACCGTGATAATAGACTGCAACCAACCGCGAAAAAGCTCTTGTCCGATTGGCCTAAAATCCAGAGCGCGTACTCTGGGGATAGCCATACGGTAACAATTCGAAATAAGGAAATCCGTACCGTACTCAGACACGAATCACTGTCAGGCAGCTTGATTCCTCGAGTATCACTGCCTAAATTTGAGGATGATGGAGAGATCTTAAAATGGTTAATGCTCGAAAATTTACCAGGCTATTTTCCTTACACAGGCGGAGTTTTCCCTTTTAAAAGAGAAAATGAAGATCCCACAAGGATGTTTGCTGGCGAGGGAGATGCCTTTAAAACAAACAAACGGTTTCATTTGTTGTCTAAAGATATGCCTGCAAAGAGGCTCTCTACGGCATTTGATTCGGTTACGCTCTATGGTTGCGACCCAGACCTTCGTCCCGATATTTATGGAAAAATTGGTAACTCGGGTGTCTCGATCGCTACTCTGGACGATATGAAGGTGCTTTACTCTGGATTCGATCTTTGCTCCCCATCAAACAGCGTATCTATGACCATTAATGGGCCCGCGCCCACTATCCTCGCGATGTTCATGAATACCGCGATTGATCAACAAGTTGACAAATTTAAAGATGAGCAAGGGCGAGAGCCCTCAGGAGCCGAAATAGAGACCATCAAAGCTCGGACTTTAGCGTCGGTGAGAGGAACCGTACAGGCGGATATTCTTAAAGAAGATCAGGGACAAAATACGTGTATCTTTTCAACGGAATTCAGCTTGAAAGTAATGGGTGATGTACAGCAGTACTTTATTGATCATGATGTCAAAAATTTCTATTCCGTTTCCATCTCTGGCTATCACATTGCTGAAGCTGGCGCAAACCCACTATCCCAACTAGCTTTTACGCTTAGCAACGGATTCTCATTCGTTGAGGCTTACCTAGCGCGAGGAATGAAAATTGATGATTTCGCACCTAATTTAAGCTTCTTTTTTAGTAATGGTATGGATCCTGAATATACCGTTATTGGGCGGGTAGCCCGCAGAATATGGGCGGTCGCGATGCGCGACCGATACGGAGCAAATGAAAGATCTCAAAAACTTAAGTATCACTGTCAGACCTCAGGCCGATCGTTGCATGCGCAAGAAATCGATTTCAATGATATTCGAACGACACTGCAAGCACTGATTGCGACATATGACAATGCGAACTCTCTTCATACGAACGCCTATGATGAAGCTATTACAACTCCAACAGAGGAGAGCGTAAGGCGGGCCATGGCGATACAGCTCATTATCAATCGCGAATGGGGCTTGGCAAAAAATGAAAACTCAAATCAAGGGAGCTTCGTAATAGAAGAGCTTACTGATTTGGTCGAAGAAGCCGTTTTAAAAGAATTCGAGTCGATTTCCGAGCGGGGTGGAGTATTAGGCGCCATGGAACTCGGCTACCAGAGGGGCAAGATTCAAGAAGAATCTATGTACTATGAGCACAAAAAGCATGATGGCAGCTATCCGCTCATTGGGGTTAATACGTTCCTAAATCCGCAAGGCGGTGGAACGCCAGAAACTGTCGAGTTAATACGCTCCTCCGAAGCAGAAAAGCAATCTCAATTGGATCGACTGCAAGCATTTCAAGAGGAACACTCAGACAAGGGGGCGGCGATGATTGAGCGATTACGACAAGCCGTGATCGAAAATAACAATGTGTTCGAAGTTCTTATGGACGCGGTCCGGGTTTGCTCGTTAGGCCAAATAAGCAATGCCTTATTTGAAGTCGGGGGAAAATATCGCCGCTCCATGTAAGGATCATGACTTAACCATTGCCGCTCAAAATTATAATCCGGCATTCGCCCATATAAATGCTGATCAACCAATCTAAAAGTAGTAAATAAGACTCTTTATGAACATTATTCCTTATCTTGATCTCCAGCCTAAAATTGCTACAACCTGTAGCAGCGGAATCGGGGTTTGCATTATCGGCCAAGCAACTGTGGAGGAACGCTGCCACTTTGGAGATCTCGTAACATTGCGCGCAGATGGTGCAACAATTAACGTGGGCTCAGATTGCTGGTTTGGCGAATACGCTACGGTCCATATTGCTGACAGCACATCTGGAGTTCTGCTGGGTGACAACGTAACGGTTGGTAGATTCGGGCTTGTACACGCTTGCACAATAGGTAACGATTGTGTTCTTGGAGAGCATGCGGTCGTAATGGATAAAGCAAGCGTGGGCAGTGGCTCGATAGTTTGCAGTGACAGCGTGGTTCCCCCGGGGAAACAACTCGAACCTGGATGGCTTTATCAAGGCGTCCCAGCAAAGCCAATACGAAAAATTAAAGCTGGAGAACTGGAAGCAATTCGAGAAATCGTTAAATCTAGAGAAGATGGCGACGGCGCTAAATGGGTACTCTCGAATAACCCTGTTTCTACCATGAAATACGAGCCAGGAGAGGGTGTTACGACGGAGCACAGCGATGAATTTTACATCGCACCAACTGCAGCGATTGTAGGGACTTTAAAAATAGCATCACAGGCAAGTGTTTGGTTCGCCGTTGAAATTGACGCTAAAAATGCAACCGTCAAAGTTGGGACAGCAAGCAATATTCAAGATAATTCCCGAATCACACTTGATGCCGGTGAGTGCCTAAATATTGGGGATCGCGTTACCATAGGACATAACGTTCAACTTAATGCTTGTGACATTGGGAACGACTGCATCATAGGGATGGGCTCGACAATCGGAAAAGGCACTGTGGTAGAAAACGGAGGGGTTGTAGCGGCGGGCGCTGTTACCGCTCCAAACACCGTAGTAACGGAGGGCATGATCTGGTCTGGTAACCCTGCGAAACAATCCCGCCTGCTTTCAGAGGAAAATAAAAAGTTTTTCGCGATCGGTGTCGAGGTATACAAGCGGTACGCAAAAAACTATAAACAAATGTCCTAGCTTTTATGGTGCATTTAACCAGAAGTCGCGACTAAGTCATGGCTCTCGACGCCGCACTCAAATCATTCAACAATAAAGACCTGTTTAAGGTTGCAATTCCCATCATGATTGCAAACGTCTCAACACCGCTTCTTGGGGTCGTTGATACGATAATTATTGGTCAGGCTCCAGATCCAGCGCTGATTGGCTCTGTGGCTATCGCATCACTAATATTCACATTCATATATTTGGGATTTGGATTTCTACGGATGGGAACTGCTGGCCTAACGGCACAAGCACTAGGAGCGGATGATCATGGTGAAATTCGTGCCATACTCGGCCGATCCGCATTGCTCGCCATAGCGATTGGAGTCATTCTAATTTTTCTCCAGCATCCAATTGGGGAGCTCTCATTTTACTTAATTCAAGGAAGCACCCGTGTTGAACTATTAGCGAAGGAATACTTCGATATTCGGATTTGGTCAGCACCGGCAACTCTAACTAACTATGTTGTACTCGGCTGGCTTATAGCAGTTGGAAAAGCACGGCATGCTCTGGCGTTACAACTTCTGCTTAATATCAGCAATATGTTAATGGACATATTCTTTGTAATCGGCCTTGGCCTCGGAGTAGCAGGTGTCGCATTAGGTACACTGCTCTCCGAATATGGTGCTGCCGGAGCTGGCATCATCACAGTATTGATTATCCAAAAACGAATACCTGGATCCTGGAATATAAAAAAGATTTTAGCTAAAGAAAAGGTAATGACAAGCCTATCGGTTAACGGGGATATCCTCGTTCGATCTCTGGCCTTAATAATCGTATTCAGTTGGTTTACAGCGAGCAGCGCCGCCCTTGGCGATGTCACCCTCGCTGCGAATGCAGTGCTTCTTCACTTTCTGACCGTCTCAGCATATTTCTTGGATGGTATCGCACTCGCTGCTGAAAAATTTGTAGGTGAATCAGTAGGTCAACGTTCTAAACGTAAATTTGTTCACGCTGCCAAACTAACGACAATTTGGGCGGGCGGCATTGCAACTTTAATCTCTTTTTGCCTCATTATCTGCGGGCCTACGATCATAGATTTCATGACGGTTGATCCCGATGTCCGCATAACAGCTAAAGAGTTTGTCATTTTTGCAGCGTTAGCACCTTTAATAGGCGTTTGGTGTTTTCAGCTCGACGGAATATTTATCGGCGCGACAGCGACCTCTTTTATGAGGAACAGCATGCTTATTTCAACGCTGCTATTTTTCGCGACCTGGAAAGGTCTTGAAGATTTAGGCAATTTAGGTTTATGGCTTGCGCTACTGAGCCATTTTATCTATCGGACAATTACTCTGTACCTGAGACTTCCTTTGGTTATCAGGAACCTAGGCGACCATCCATCAAGCTAATACCTAATTATCGATTCACTAATCCAGATCCGCCTGTGTTTTTTCGCCTTCTAAACGGGCGATAATAGTTGCACAAACCGCATCGCCCCATATATTCACACTTGTTCGGCACATATCCAATACACGGTCAAATACCATCAAGACACCTATCGCCTCTACCGGAAGTCCAATAACGCCAAGAATAATTGCAATAGCTACTAATGACGCGGACGGGACACCTGCCACGCCAATTGAGGTCAAGAGCGCTACAACGACTATCGTAAATTGAACACCTAGAGTCAGATCCAGCCCGTAAGCCTGAGCAATAAACATCGCCGCAGCACATTCATAGAGGGCAGTCCCATTCATATTTACAGTCGCCCCAAGCGGCAATACAAAACTAGATATATTATTTGAAACACCCACATTTTTTTCCAAACTCTTCATAGAGACAGGTAACGTTGCTGATGAAGAAGCTGTGGAAAATGCCGTAAGAATTGCTGGAGACATGGCTCGAAGTACTGCCCAAGGCTTTACACGCGCTAGGCTGCGCAGCAGTATTGGCAGCACGACTAATGCATGTATTAATAAAGCGCCCAGAACCGTTAGCGAAAAAATAGCTAAAGGCCTAGCTGCATCAAACCCCGTCTTTGAAATCACGCCGGCGACCAAAGCGAATACGCCTATAGGCGCAAACTTCATTATCCACTCAGTCATACTCATCATCACCTTAAAAGTCGCATCCCAAAAGCGAACAAAGGGATGCCTCAGCTCATCGGACAACTTAGTAATAAAAAAGCCAAAAAGAATGGAGAAAAAAATAATCCCGAGCATCTGCCCCTCGGCAGAGGCTTTTACAATATTCGGTGGGATCATTCGCAAAAATATTTCGGCAACATCGCTTGAGCCTTTATTTTCGATTTTTTCTTGAATGGCTGATGCGTCCCGACTGTCAAACGCCAACAAGTCGCCCACAGGACGACCCTCATACTGACCCGGAGAAACCACATTAATGAGAGCCAAACCAACCAAAATAGCGAAAAACGTCGTAACAGCGTAAAACAATAGCGTTCGAGTCCCAATCTTTGCTAATCTGGCTCCAGAGCCCCCAATTCCACACATTCCTACGATGATAGAAGATGCAATCAAAGGAACAATGATCATCTTGAGTGCATTCAAGAACAACTGTCCGACATATTCAAAAATAGTGCCGACGTCTATCCCCATCAGGGTAACTGGATCGCCCCCTTGGGAAAAAGTCTTAACAATTGAGCCGACGATTCCCGCAAGAACAATCGCGATGATAATTTGCCAATGTAACGCTAACTTTCCCATTTACTCCCCCACCTTCTTAATACATAATGTGTCCGCCATCGACAACGATAGTTTGCCCTGAAACAAAAGAGGACAGTTCGGATAGTAAATATACGGCTGTTCCAGCCAAATCAGTTGGCCGCTCTTCACGTGAAATTGCTCTGGCTTTTAAAAAACTTTGTTGCCACTCAACAGGACGATCTTTCGTGGCGTCAGTAATGACAAATCCAGGAGCAATAGTGTTAACACGAACATTCGCTGAACCACACTCCTTCGCGAGACCCTTAGTCATGGAAAGTACGGCACCCTTTGTCGCAACATAGTGCAAATAGCCAGGCTGGCCCGCTACCGCAACAACTGACGAAATATTAATGATGCTCCCGCCCCCAGTTTTCCGCATGGCCGGCATAACACCCTTGCAACATTGCCAGATACCTTTGACATTAACATCAAAAATACGATCCCATATTTCTGTTGAAATCTCTTCAAAGGGGGTGAGCTTGACCTCTCGAAAATAAGCCGCATTATTAATCAAACCATCTATGCGTCCACTCCAGTTAATAGTTGCCTCAGCCATCAACCGAGCAGAACGTGCATCACTTACATCAGTCTGGACGTAACACGCCTCGCCTCCCTTATCTTTAATTAGGTCAAGAGTCTCATCTGCTGGATTCATGTCTGCGATCATGACCTGAGCTCCATAGGCCACGCTATTGAGGGCAAAAGCTTGACCAATCCCAGTTGCACCGCCCGTAACAATAATCGTTTTTCCTTCTAATAATTGCCCTTCCATTGCATGACCTCAACTATTTGTTATTCATTCGATCTCTTTTAAAAAATCATCAACTAGAGTTTCAGCCGCCTTGATTACGTGACCTTTTCCAGGAAAGACACCATCCTGAACATCTTGGATGAAATCTTTAAATCCGCCAACTCTCTCTTTTTGTATGGCCTCTTGTAACTCATAAATTTTTCGATACTGTTTAGAATGTCTGGGGTAAGGCGGTGGATTATTTCCGAGAATATCTTCGGCAAACAAAAACTGAATATCTCCACCCTTACCGCCACCAATAGAAGATGTCAGCAAAGTCGTTCGCTTGCTTATCTCATTTAATAATTCTTCAGGAACGACCTCAACTTCAACAGCATATGCGCCTGCGTCCTCAATTGTTTTAATTTCTTGGTAAACCCAAAGCGCCTCCTCAACATTTTTTCCAACTGCCTTAAGTCCGCCTGTCCATGTGCTTTTGCGTGGCACAAGCCCGGCATGGCCCTGAACAGGAACTCCAGCCTCCGCCGCCGCACTGATAAACCGCGGGGACCACTGACACATAATTGCATCAGCGCCTAATTCCATAGCCGTGTAGGCTAACCGCACCGCTTCATCTTCGGTCGCGGCCGCAACTAATGGCACCGAAAATGCCATAAAAGTTTTCGGCGCTGCATCTCGGATCGCTTTAGCCAAATGTGGTTGTTTGGGATCAAATCGCACCTTCATCGTATCAATCCCGGCCTCCTCAGCGGCAGCGGCTTCATCAGGTGTAAAAGGAAGCGTTTCACAAAGGACTTTTTTTCCTTTGTGGTCGCGCAAGCCCCTGACCGTGTGGTTCCGTAGCCCATAGTGGCCGCCTAATGTCATAACGCGAGTTAAACCATCTTTTGCAACATTCCTTGGTGGAATGCCCCCGTCTCCAGCTGCATGATTAGCCATCTTTTATTACCTCATTACATATTAATTAATCTTCGAATTTTAAAGGAGGCCTCCCTTGCCTGGCTCTAAATCCATTAATAACAGCCCGCAGGCTTTCAACTCGCAACAGACGACCAATTATTGATCGTTTACCAGGAACATCTGCCAGAACCAGTCCAATGGCCATCACCAATAATCCTGGGCCTGGTAAAAATAACATCAAAACACCAAAGCAAAATAATAAAACCCCCATCAAATTCTTGAGGATTAAAAAAAGAGTACGTAATCCTCCCAAAACAAAAATCTCATGATCATTGGTTTTACGGAAAATAAAATAATCTTCGGGTAATCGTATTATGACAAGAGGTACAATTAATAAGCCAAGTAAAAATGTGACAACCGACATCAGCCCTATCCATATGAATGCCGCTTGATACTGAATTACCCAGCTGATCATGTACTCAGCCAAAGCAATTGCTCTTGTGCTGTTTGTCTCGCCTTATCTATGCGGTTAGTCATAGATTAAATAAGGGCGTCTTTCATTCACCCAAGACAGTTCATCTAGTTCAGCCAATGCATCTAAATCTGCTGGGGTGGCTTTGTTGTCCTCAACCCACTCTCGAACTAAGGAACCGCCGTTGATTAAATCAATCGCAAGTCGATCGCGCTCATACTCATAATCGAAGTCTCGCCACAATGGATAATCGGGACGTAACGACTTGAGTGCCTTAAATACAAGGCACATCAACCTCCAGGGCCGAAAGTTAAGATGATCGTAGCCGCTAGACTTATCAACATGAATCTGTACACCCTCACACAACTGCCCAGCGTATTTATGGAAAGTGGGCTCAAACCAACAAGTTCTCAATGTACAACCAATCATCCAAGTTGGAGCGATATGCTGCATACGTTTAATTAAAGTAATTGCTGGGATATCAGGTGCTCCAAAGACTTCCAGCGGGCGCGTAGTGCCTCGGGCCTCGGACAATGAGGTTCCTTCCAGCATCACAGTCCCTGGATAGCACCGAGCCATGCTTACATTTGGAGCATTAGGACTTGGATTAATCCAAGTCCTTTCATTTGAAGGCCAACCAAAATCTGGCGCGCTCGAAGGAATCCAACCTTTCATCTCAATAACCGTCAGGTCTGCATTTAAGCCGTATTTATCAACAAACCAATGAGCCAGCTCGCCGATTGTCAGGCCATGTCGCATCGGGAGCTCACCCGCACCGACAAAACTCTCCCATCCCTTCCTAAGCAGGAGGCCCTCCACTGGTCGACCAATTGGATTAGGACGATCGAGAACCCAGATTTTCTTTTTATATTCTGCACAAGCCTCAAGCAGGTACCTCAATGTTGTTATGAAAGTATAGATGCGGCAGCCTAGATCCTGAAGATCGACCAATAAAACATCGAAGCTGTTCATCATGGATTGCGTTGGTCGTCGAACATCGCCATATAGCGAAAACACGGGGATCTTAAGAACAGGATCAAAAAATTCAGGCGACTCAATCATATTATCTTGCTTGTCACCTCTCAAACCATGTTGCGGCCCAAACGCGGCAACCAGTTCGAGCTCGGGTATCCCAGCAATAACGTCAACAGCGTGCAGCAAGTTCTCATCCACAGAGGCAGGGTGGCCAAGCAGCGCCAATCGACGTCCAGCTAACTGCCGGTGAAGTTTTTTTTCCTCTCTGAGCCGGTCAAGACCAAACTTCATATCGATTATCCTTAATTTTCTTAACGATTACTTAAACTGCTAAAAAGCCATCTGCATGGTGGAAATCAGGCTGGCCGTCCGAAAAATCAAGTGCGTAATAGCATAAGCGCCGGTCTCGCATCTTAATGACAATGGTGAGCGCGATATAAAGCCTAGCTTCTGTATATTTTGACAAACCAACACCGTTTAAGTCTACCAACACCTCGAGTTTGAACCTCCCAGACGAGTTGTCGGCTGAAATTTTAGGCCAATTCTGCAAATCGATGTCTCTCATCCCACGTCGATAACTATTAAAAGAAAAACACGACCAAAGCCCCGCTGGGGAAAAATTACATTCCAAGTATTCTCCGTCAGGATGGCGAACAAAAAACTCAAAACAGGTTTTTTTCCATAAATTGCTACCTCTCCCGGAAACTGACTCGTTTGGAAAAATTATGGACTCAATACGCCCGGCTAGTTCATATGTAAGTAACCACTTAGATGTTTCCGGTCGACTTATTGACGCGGTGACAGAAAGGTCAATAGGTGGGTTGTCGGCATGGGGTTTCAAGGTGTAAGTTGTAGGCATCTTTATCAAAGGTTTTACCGATCAAAGGAAGGTTACCTTAAAAAATGTCGGCTTTCGAAAAAACGAAAATAAAACGAGATATGTTGGAACAAGACACGGTTCGACAAGCCGTTGAGCGTTCTGGACATCGCTCAATCATGATGTCAGAGGCAGATTTGTTGCGATCGTTGGATTCAATACTTCAAAAAAAATCAGAAAATCGATCTATTTGGATTTTTGGCTATGGATCACTCATCTGGAATCCCATGTTGAATTTCGTTACGAAGCAGCCCGCGCGCATACACGGTTACCACCGTGGGTTTTATTGCTGGTCAAGAATTAATCGCGGATCTCCTGAATCACCCGGTCTAGTTTTAGCACTCGATCGCGGTGGATCATGTCGCGGCCTTGCATACCAGTTAAGCCCCAAGTCAATTGAAAAAGAGCTTCTGATTCTTTGGAGACGGGAAATGCTAGGCAAAGTGTACGTACCAACATGGGTTAGAGCAAAAACAGAAGAAGGATATGTAGACGCCATTACCTTCGTAATTGACCGCTCAACGTTAGCCTATACTGGCAAATTAGATGAAGATCGTATCGTTTCCATCGCCTTGGGAGCCTCTGGTCACTACGGATCCTGCTCAGACTACCTAATTGAAACCGCCAAAAGCTTAAGATATGAAGGCATTCAAGATGAGAAAATTTTTCGATTAGCTGACAAAATTTTAACGAGAAAGAGACATTTTTCGGATGCGAATAATGAGCCAACCAAGTAAAAATATGGGTAATGTATTCCATAACAAACCGTTCATAAATGCAAAGTCGTAACTGCCAGTTAAATCAAATAGATATCCAGGCATCCACCCTCCTATGGCCATCCCTAACAAAGATGCCATCATAACCATACCGACCCGCTCTCCAGCGACCCTTTGTGGAAAGTACTCTCGAACTGCTAACGCATAGGCTGGAACAATGCCGCCTTGAAATAAGCCAAAGAGAGCGGAAATTACATAAAGAGAAAGAAGGGTGTCGAAGAATAAGAAAAGGGCTAAACCGATACTTTGTAAAAATACGCCAATCACCACAGTTTTTAATCCGCCAATATAGTCTGAAAGCCAACCAAAACCTAGACGACTGGCAACGCCAAACGCAAGCATTACAGATAGCATCTTTGCTCCTGCTGCCGCGCCAAAACCAAGGTCTCCACAAAATGCCACTAAATGAACCTGGGGCATAGCCATTGCGACACAACAACAAAAAATGGACACCATTAGCAACACGATCAGCCACGTTTTAGAGACCAGGCACCTCTTTTGGTCTGAGTCGTCGTGGCTAATAGCAATCGATTCGTCCGTGAAAGGCACGCTCCTCAACACCAGAGACAATGGCAACGCTAATCCAAGGACGATTGCGCCAATAAACCAGTACGTTTGCTGCCATCCAAAACCTTGCACACCCACCTCCAAGATCGTGGGCCAAATGGCTCCTGACAAATACTGCCCACTTGCTATGATACCGACCGCTGCCCCTTTACGCCGCTCAAACCAGTGAGAGACATGCGCAATTAGCGGCGCGAATGTAGTGGATGTTCCGATACCGATTAATAATCCTTGGGACAAGCATAAAAACCACACACTGGTGGCAAACGACGCAGCAACATAACCAATAGACATCAGCACGATACCGGCAACTACCGTTTTATAAATGCCATGTTTATCGGAAAAACGACCAAAAACGATACCACCCAAACCATATCCAATCATCGTGAATGCATAGGGCAGAGAGGCTTGACCTCGAGTAAGCCCTAAGTCCGCCTGAATAGCCGGCAGAATCACAACAATGGACCACATCCCAACGCCCACTACAACCGACATTGACAAGGCCACAGACAATCGCAGCCACGCCGAAAGAGAGTCAACTAGAAAAGTTCGGTCGTTGTTCACGCCCCGATGATCACCAACATAAAATAAACACACCTAGTGTCATTAAAATTGTGCAAAACGCAGGTCGACTTCTTTGTGTTAATCGTCGATTTGTAATACGATCAGTGTATAAGTAAATAGAGCGCACAAGTAGCTCATGGGAGGAAAAGTGTTGGACAGCAGCAGCCCGAATCCTCGGGGAGACACCCTATCGTCGCTAATTTTCAAAAATGCAGCGAATAGAGGGGCCAAAACAGCAATTCGCGAAAAAGACTTAGGTATATGGCAAAGCTGGAGCTGGGCTGAGGTTGCCGAAGAAGTCAAATTGCTCGCTAGTGGACTTGCCGCTAATGGTTATGTTAGAGGCAATAATCTTGCCATAATTGGCGATAACCGTCCTAGACTTTATTGGTCATTTGCCGCTTCGCAATCGATAGGTGGCGTACCCGTGCCGCTCTACCAGGACGCGATCGCAGATGAGATGATCTACGTCTTTAATGACGCCGAAATAGAATTCGCAATTGTTGAGGACCAAGAACAAGTCGATAAGCTACTCGAAATCTTGCCTCAATGCGAAAAACTAAAATGTATCATTTATGACGATCCGCGTGGCATGCGTCACTATGATCATCCTGCCGTCATGGCATACGCTGACGTTCGGGAGCTAGGCAGTAAATTCCTAACTGAGCAACCGAAATTTATAGAGGACGAACTCAACAAATGTCATACTGACGACGTGTCTGTCATACTTTATACCTCAGGCACGACCAGCAAGCCTAAGGGGGTTTGTCTCACACATAAATCGTGTATTGAGGTCGCTCAAGGTGACATGGGGTTCGATAACTACACCGATGATGGTGAAATTCTGTCCTACCTTCCAATGGCTTGGGTCGGCGATCATTTGTTCTCTTACGCTCAGTCTATCGTCACGGGGTTCACGGTTAACTGCCCTGAATCCTCTGAAACTGTCATGATTGATTTAAGAGAAATAGGGCCAACATACTACTTCGCACCACCGCGAGTATTTGAGAACTTGCTAACCCAAGTCACAATTCGGATGGAAGACGCAAGCAATATCAAAAAATGGCTATTTGGAAAGTTTATGGGTGTTGCCCGCCACACCGGCCTGGACATCATGGACGGTAAACCAGTTTCTCTTAAAAATAAAATTCTTTATGGCCTTGGGAATATATTTGTATACGGACCTCTGAGAAACAACCTTGGGATGAGTCGCATTAAAGTAGCCTATACGGGCGGCGCGGCCATCGGCCCCGACCTGTATAGCTTTTACCGCTCTATTGGAATTAACCTAAAGCAGCTATACGGTCAAACGGAAACGCTTGCTTACGTTTGTAAACAGCCAGATGGTGATGCGCGTATAGATTCAGTGGGGACTCCCATGCCTGGAGTGGATATCAAGGTCGGCGATAAAGGTGAGATACTAGTTAAAAGCCCAGGCTTGTTAAAAGAATATTATAAAAACCCTGGGGCAACTAAAGAAGCCATTACTGCTGAGGGGTTTTTCAAAACCGGCGATGCGGGTTTTATTGATCAAGATGGACATTTAAAGATTATTGATCGAGCAAAAGACGTAGGCGTACTAAATGATGGCACGATGTTCGCTCCTCAGTTTTTAGAGAATAAGCTGAAATTTTTTCCTTTTATCAAAGAAGCAGTTTGTTTCGGAGATGGGCGCGACGCCGTGTGTACATTCATCAATATCGAGATGGATGCGGTTGGCAACTGGGCTGAGAGGCAAGGTCTTGGATACTCTGGTTACGTCGACTTGGCAGGTAAATCCGAGGTATACGCATTACTGCAAGAATGTATTGAACAGGTCAACCAAGACCTCGCCATGGAAGACACGCTATCCGGCTCCCAAATCAAAAGGTTCCTTATTCTTCATAAGGAACTCGATGCCGATGACGATGAGCTCACGAGGACCAGAAAAGTACGTCGTGACTTCGTTGCTGAAAAGTACGGCGTCTTGGTAAAAGCACTTTATGACGGATCTAAAACCTGCTTCATAGAAACGCAGGTGAAATTTGAGGATGGCCGCAGCGGTACAATATCGGCAGACCTTGCTATCAGTGATGCAAAAATGATTCCATTCAACCAAGGTTTAGCGGCATAAAGATTAATAGCAGACAATGAACGATAACGACAGAAAATTAGGACCAACCTTACTAAAAGCCGACAATATTTCTCTTGCGTTTGGTGGTGTGAAAGCGCTTACCGATATCAGTTTTGAGGTAAAAGAGCGTGAAGTTTTAGCGATTATTGGCCCCAACGGAGCAGGAAAAAGCTCGATGCTCAATGTTATCAATGGCGTCTATCATCCGAATGCAGGGTCGGTAACATATAAAGGGACTGTCCGCCAGCAAATGAAGCCGCACGAAGCTGCCAAACAGGGAATTGCGCGGACGTTTCAAAACATTGCGCTATTTAAGGGCATGTCCGTATTGGATAACATCATGACTGGGCGAACCCTTAAAATGAGCGCTGGATTCCTAGCTCAATGTCTTTATGTTGGTCGCGCACGTAACGAGGAGATCGAACACAGGAAGAAAGTTGAAGAGATTATCGATTTTCTTCAAATACAGTCAATCAGAAAAACGCCTGTTGGCCGCCTTCCTTATGGGCTGCAAAAGCGTGTTGAGCTCGGAAGAGCTCTAGCCGCCGAACCCACATTGCTCTTATTGGATGAGCCTATGGCGGGTATGAATATCGAAGAAAAAGAAGATATGAGTCGCTTTATTCTTGATGTTAACGATGAGTTTGGAACAACGATCGTTCTTATAGAGCACGACATGGGCGTCGTCATGGATTTGTCTGACCGAATAGTAGTTTTAGACTATGGGAAGAAAATCGGCGACGGGACGCCCGCAGAAATTAGAAACAATAAAGAAGTAATTGACGCTTATTTAGGCGTATCAGATTAATTGGAATAGGAGCACTCGAACTAAGCGTTCAGACGTGGTTCGATTGAATACATAAATATGGGGTTTTTTGTTGAAGTTTTGCTTAGTGGCCTAATGGCTGGAGTGCTCTACTCATTAGTAGCACTCGGATTTGTACTTATTTTCAAAGCCTCAGGCGTCTTTAATTTCGCGCAAGGAGCCATGGTTCTGTTCGCGGCGCTTACGTTTGTTCGCCTTTTAGATATCCTTAAAGACACTTTCGCCCCTATTACGCTCGCACTCATCATTACAATCGCCATGATGATCATGCTCGCAATGGCCATTGAACGTTTGGTGCTTCGGCCTTTGGTAAACCAACCTGGGATCTCGCTATTTATGGCAACACTCGGTATCGCGTATTTTTTAGATGGGTTCGGGCAAACACTTTGGGGTAGTGATATCTATACCCTAGACATAGGTATCCCCAAAGGATCTATTTTCATATTGGAATCCGTGTTTGAGGGTGGCGTACTTGTAGCTAAAGAAGATTTGGTAGCAACTGTCATTGCAGGGCTACTCGTGGTAACACTAGCTATATTTTTTCAAAAAACACGCATCGGTAGAGCCCTTCGCGCCGTCGCAGATGACCATCAAGCGGCACAATCAATTGGCATTCCGCTTAACTATATCTGGGTAATTGTCTGGACTGTTGCTGGACTTGTAGCACTAGTTGCTGGAGTGATCTGGGGCTCAAAACTAGGTGTACAGTTTTCGCTCTCACTCATAGCACTAAAAGCACTACCAGTCTTAATACTTGGTGGATTTGAATCTGTTCTAGGCGCGGTTATCGGCGGCCTCATCATTGGGGCTGGCGAAAAATTAGCGGAAATTTATATTGGTCCCTATGTAGGCGGTGGTATCGAATACTGGTTCGCATATATGCTTGCACTAGGGTTTTTGATGTTCAGGCCGCAGGGCCTTTTTGGTGAAGTTCATATTGATCGCGTTTGATCATCTGTCCAATTTTCATCCAAACTAATTACGGTCTAAAGATGTTTTATAGAGAAGCTGGACAATTTAAGACAAGCTACAAGGCTGATCAGGCCGTTTTCCCGATATTTCAGGATAAAGTTTTTGTCGCTATTTGGTTGCTAATCGGGTTTGTAGTTATCCCGATGCTAGCCAACGAATATGTATTTCGAGCGATTTTTATCCCCGTAATCATCATGGCGCTCGCGGCGATTGGCCTTAATTTGCTTGTGGGCTACTGTGGGCAAGTCTCGTTAGGCTCAGGGGCGTTCATGGCAGTAGGCGCTTATGCCGCCTATAATTTCATGATCAGAATTCCCGACCTTAATCCACTGATATGCTTTTTGCTTGGGGGCCTATCTGCAACAGTAGTTGGCGTTATTTTTGGAATTCCCAGCCTGAGGATTAAGGGTTTCTATTTAGCGGTCGCAACCCTTGCGTTGCAGTTTTTCACGGACTGGACGTTTAGTCGAATTGATTGGTTTACAAACTATACGCCTTCAGGATCCATTGCAGTGCAGCCAGTAGCCGTCTGGGGTTTCGTTTTTGACTCTCCCATCAGAAAATATTTATTGTGTCTCACCGTTTTAGTCATTTTTACAATCATAGCCAAGAATTTGGTTCGGGGTAGGATTGGTAGGGCCTGGATGGCGACTCGGGATATGGATGTGGCTGCAGAAATTATTGGTATCAGGCCGATATTCGCGAAACTATCTGCATTTGCAGTAAGCTCATTTTTTATCGGGGTTGCCGGCGCCCTATGGGCATTCGTTCATCTAGGCTCCTGGGAGCCACTCGCATTTGATATTAACTTATCGTTTAGTATCCTGTTTATGGTTATCATCGGCGGACTAGGTTCGATCGTCGGCGGAATGTTGGGCGCAGCATTCATTACGTTACTACCCCTGTTTCTCAATCAGTTGCCTATTTGGCTCGGAATCAATATGTCCACGGCGATGGTTTCTCACTTGGAATATATGATTTTTGGAGCTCTAATCATCTTCTTTTTAGCAGTGGAACCACTCGGCCTTGCAAGAATTTGGCAAATCACTAAAGAAAAGTTGCGTTTGTGGCCTTTCCCGCACTAGGAATACGAAATAAAAAACTATTAAAATTAAATCAGATAGCACACCTTTATTGAGGAGAAATCTTATGAAATACGATCTTTTATTGCGCGCACTGCTACTCAGCGTGCCACTCGTCATGATTGGATGTGGGCAAGACGAAGGTGAGTCTAACTCAAACAATCCGCCTGAAGCGACAAAGAGCGCATCGAACGCAGAAGGGATTATTGTCGACGTGTCTGATGATAATGCGCAATTTATCCCGGTGCTCTCTTATCGAACCGGTCCTTACGCGCCCAATGGGATGCCAGTTGCTAATGGTTTCACCGAATATTTAAAGGTTATTAATGCAAGAGACGGCGGAATAAATGGAGTCAAAATTAGCTTTGAAGAATGTGAGACAGGTTACGCAACAGCTAGAAGTATAGAATGTTACGAGCGACTCAAAAATAAAGGTCCGACTGGCGCAGCGGTGTTTAATCCGATGTCTACGGGCGCAACATTTGCAATTACAGAAAAAGCACCTGTAGATAAAATACCCCTAATTACTATGGGCTATGGACGATCCGAGTCTCGTAATGGTGGTGTTTTTCCTTGGAATTTCCCAATCTATGGTACTTACTGGACTGCAGCAGATGTTTTAATCACGCACCTTGGGAACATAAACGGTGGTCTAGATAACCTCAAAGGCAAAAAGATCGCCTTGGTTTACCACGACTCCCCGTTTGGTAAGGAGCCGATACCTTTGCTCGAGAAACGCGCGAGTATGCATGATTTCGAACTTTCAAAGCTTCCGGTTACGCATCCAGGGGTAGAACAGAAATCAACTTGGATTAAAATTAGAAAAGAACAGCCTGACTATGTGCTTTTATGGGGTTGGGGGGTCATGAACTCGACGGCCATTAAAGAAGCCACAGGCGTAAGGTATCCCCGAGACCAAATTTATGGAATATGGTGGGCGGGTGCAGAACCGGATGTTAGGCCTGCGGCAGCTGACGCTGTAGGCTATCAGGCGGTTTCCATGATCTCATCTGGACAAGCTCAAGTTCACAAAGATATCCTCAGCTACCTGTACGATGCAGGATTGGGCTCTGGAGAAAGGGAAGGTGTCGGTGAGGTTTTGTATAACGTGGGGCTATTAAACGCCGCTCTGGTTGTTGAATCTATTCGTAAAGCTCAATCAAAATACGGTGAAAAACCTCTAACTGGTGAACAAGTTCGATGGGGAATAGAAAACTTAAATATTACGGAACAGAACATTCAGGATCTTGGACTCGCAGGATATATGTACCCGGTTAACTTGAGCTGTTCAGATCACGAAGGAAAGCGAGCCGCGCGCCTCCACCGTTGGAATGGGGAATCATGGGAATATTCTACAGATTGGATAAGCGGTGATGATGCAGTGCTTCAACCGATGGTGAAAAGTGCGTCAGATACCTACGCCAAAGAGGCAGGTCTCGATACGACCGCTTGTGATAGCTAAAATATCAACACGACTGCTCGGGGATTAGTAATGACGGACATCACTCAGAAAGCAAACTTACTTTCGATTAAAAATATCGAAGTCATTTATGATCACGTCATTCTTGTTCTTAAGGGCGTTTCATTAGACGTGCCTGAGGGTTCAATCGTCGCGCTTCTCGGAGGAAATGGTGCAGGCAAGTCAACAACGCTTAAATCCATTTCCAATTTATTACAAGCCGAACGCGGCGACGTTACCAAAGGATCGATCTTTTTCAAGGATGAGAGAATCGATCAGCTCAACCCCTCTACTGTCGTAAAAAAGGGCATAGTTCAAGTAATGGAGGGAAGACATTGCTTTGCTCACCTCACGATAGAGGAAAACTTGCTCACTGGTGCATTTACACGCGCAGTCTCACGAAAAGAAATCGCCGATAATCTAGAAAAGGTCTATAACTATTTCCCTAGACTCAAACAGAGACGATCTAGTTTGGCGGGCTTCACTTCAGGTGGTGAACAACAAATGACGGCGGTGGGACGCGCACTGATGGCGAAACCTAAAATGATTCTGCTCGATGAGCCTTCAATGGGTCTTGCGCCGCAGATTGTATCGGAAATTTTTGAGATTGTAGAAGACCTCAATAAGAAAGAAAATGTTAGTTTTCTCCTTGCTGAACAAAATACGACTGTCGCACTTCGTCACGCAAACTACGGATACATCCTCGAGAACGGCAGAATTGTCATGGATGGGCCGGCAAACGAATTAGCAAGCAATGAAGACGTTAAAGAATTTTATCTCGGCATATCAGGTGCCGGGCGTAAAAGCTTTCGAGACGCAAAACATTACAGACGTCGAAAACGATGGCTCGCCTAAAACCATAAACTTTAAGTCACATCACAAAATATTGTGATTCAAACCCGTTAGATTAAGGAGCACTCATGAGTGACGCGAACCTGTTCTTAGATTCATCTGAAACCCGTTCCGACGTTGAGCGTGAAGCGGATCTAATCACGCGCTTTAAAGACCAAGTCAAATACGCGCAAGTTAACTCCGATTATTTCAAAGAACGCCTTAAAAATATCGATTCTGACTCCATTATAGATAGAGAAACGATTTGCCAAATTCCGGTTACGCGGAAAACAGACCTTAAGGCTATTCAGGCCAAAGCTCCTCCTTTTGGAGGTTTAACAACCTCGCCGGTGAGCGGACTCGCACGTTTATTTTCCTCACCTGGACCGATCTATGAACCCCAAGCCGTTAATGAAGACTTTTGGCGGGTCAAACGTGCACTATTTTCTGTAGGGGTGAGGTGCGGCAGTCTCGTATACAACACATTTTCTTACCATTTTACGCCGGCAGGATTCATGATGGACTATGCGGCCCGAGCGCTTGGCTGTGCTGTTTTTCCAGCCGGCGTCGGACAAACAGAATTACAGGCACAGACGATTGCGGAAATTCGGCCTGACGTCTACACCGGGACACCCTCGTTTCTGAAGATTCTTTTAGAAAAGGGTAACGAGATGGGGCTCGACTTAACCAGTCTTAAAAGAGGTATTGTTGGGGGCGAAGCACTTCTTCCCAGTGCCAGAAAATTCTTTGAAGCAAAAAATATTGAGATTTGCCAAACATATGCGACTGCGGACGTCGGTCTCATTGCTTACGAAACGATACCAGATCAAGGACTCATCATTGACGAAGATATACTTGTCGAAATTGTACGTCCTGGCAGTGATAATGCTGTTGATGAGGGTGAAGTCGGAGAAGTGGTAGTCACCGTCTTCTCAGATATTTACCCATTAATTCGTTTTGGCACAGGTGACCTATCGATGTTTATTCCTGGAAGGAGCGCGTGCGGGCGAACAAACCGGCGTCTTAAAGGGTGGATGGGTAGAGCCGACCAAACGACGAAAGTGAAGGGTATGTTCGTTCACCCTGAACAAGTCAATGCTGTAGTAGAAAGGCACCCTGAGATACAATACGCACGGCTAAATGTAGATCATGACGCTCAGGATAACGACGTTATGACTCTAGAGTGTGAAAGTAACGTTGATTCTGCTGAACTCAATGCTGCAATCGTCTCAACACTCAGGGATCTCACCAAACTCCGCGGAATAGTAGTCAATGTGCCGGCCAACTCGTTAGCACGCGACGGAAAGGTAATCGATGATCGGCGGAAGTATGACTAGGCTTAAATTCATAATGAACCATCGAGGAACTTAATAATGGCAGAGAAATCAATCAGCTCTTATCCTGTACCTCACGTCGATTCACTGCCAGTGGATATCCGGGATAAAATTCTTGCCGTTCAAGAGAAAGCCGGGTTCGTACCCAACATTTTTCTCACGTTAGCGCATCGGCCGGAGGAATTTAGAGCCTTTTTTGCCTACCATGACGCCTTGATGTTACGGGACGGGAACCTGAGTAAGGCAGAACGTGAAATGATTGTAGTCGCGACCAGTGGTGTTAACCAATGCCTTTATTGTGTAGTCGCACACGGCGCAATTTTGCGAATATACCAGAAGGACCCTTTGATCTCCGATCAAATTGCGATTGACCATAAAAAGGCGGATATCACAGATAAACAAAAAATGATGCTTGATTTCGCTGTGAAGTTAGCGCGTAACCCGGAAACCATAACACCCTACGATCACAAATTATTACAGAATAATGGTTTTGGTAAAGACGAAATTTGGGATATCGGTGCGATAACCGCGTTTTTTGCTTTATCGAACCGTATGGCTCATCTCATTGAAATGCGTGCGAACGATGAGTTTTATCTTATGGGCCGACTTCCCAATAGTAAAAAATAAAAAAACTGCTATTTATTCCGAAAATATGGCCTTATATATTCTTTTAATGCATATATAAAGCCATATTTAACTTAAAAACACGAGTGATCTTGTATAATTTCTTAATATGGAAATGTAAATTTGGTCCAATTAGATCTTCGGACTAAATAACCAATAGAAGGAAAGTAAATGGCATCGTACGACCAAGATCCCCAAGAAACCCGAGAGTGGCTTGATGCGCTAGAAGGCGTGTTAAATACCGAAGGGCCTGACAGAGCCCACTTTTTACTTGAGCAACTAATTGAAAAAGCTCGTCGATCCGGCGCATTCCTGCCATACACTGCAAATACAGCTTATATCAATACGATCCCGCCCTCTAAAGAAGACAAATCGCCCGGTGACCATGAGATGGAGGGCAGAATCCGTAACTTCGTGAGATGGAATGCTGCCGCGATGGTATTGCGAGCAAATAAAAATACAAATGTGGGAGGACACATTGCAAGTTTCGCGTCTGCGGCAACACTTTACGATGTCGGCTTCAACCACTTTTGGCACTCTCCCTCGGACACTCACGGTGGCGACTTAATTTTTGCGCAAGGACACTCCGCTACCGGTATATATGCCAGAGCATTTATGCTCGGCCGACTAACAGCAGGACAAATGGACAAGTATCGTCAGGAAGTTGACGGGGACGGGTTATCGTCTTATCCCCATCCTTGGCTCATGCCTGATTTTTGGCAATTCCCCACAGTATCTATGGGTCTGGGTCCAATAATGGCGATCTATCAAGCTAGGTTTATGAAATACCTTCAGGATCGTGGACTAGCAAATACGGAGGGTAGAAAGGTCTGGTGCTTTATCGGTGACGGCGAGAGTGATGAGCCTGAAACGCTTGGTGCAATTGGTATCGCCGCGCGAGAAAAATTGGATAACCTGATCTTCGTCGTTAATTGTAATCTACAAAGACTGGACGGCCCTGTCAGAGGGAACGGAAAAATTATCCAAGAACTTGAAGCTGATTACCGAGGTTCGGGTTGGAACGTGATAAAACTCGTTTGGGGTTCCTACTGGGACTCATTGATCGCACGAGATAAAAATGGCATGTTGCTCAAACTGATGGATGAAACCGTTGATGGTGAATATCAAACATATAAAGCTAAAGACGGAGCCTACGTTAGAGAACATTTCTTTGGTAAGTATCCTGAGACACGAGAACTAGTATCCAATATGTCCGATGATGATGTGTGGCGCCTTAATCGTGGCGGCCACGACCCTTATAAAATTTACGCTGCATATTCAGCCGCCGTAAACCACACTGGACAACCAACCGTCATCCTTGCTAAAACAATCAAAGGTTACGGTATGGGGACCGCTGGGGAAGCGCAAAACATTACCCATCAACAGAAGAAAATGGGGACGACGTCGTTGAAGGATTTCCGGGATCGGTTTAATCTGCCTATCGATGACAAAGATATAGACGAGATTCCATACCTTACGTTTCCAGAAGATTCTGAAGAAGCAAAATATATGCACGAGCGACGCGAAGCTCTCGGTGGATATTTGCCAACACGAAGAATGAAAGGGGACACTCTTAACATCCCTGGAATTTCTGCGTTCAACGCATTACTTAAAAATTCTGGTGATCGAACGTTTTCCACAACAATGGCCTTTGTTCGAATTCTTGGAATATTAGTTAAAGATAAAACACTCGGTAAACGCGTGGTACCCATTGTGCCTGACGAGTCACGCACTTTCGGGATGGAAGGTATGTTCAGGCAACTGGGTATCTGGTCATCGGTAGGTCAACTCTATACTCCTGAAGACGCCGATCAATTGATGTTTTATAAAGAAGATAAAACCGGTCAAATTCTTCAAGAAGGTATAAATGAAGCTGGAGCCATGTCTTCATGGATTGCGGCGGCGACGTCTTACTCGACGCATGGAATCTCGATGATTCCTTTTTATATTTATTATTCTATGTTCGGATTCCAACGCGTTGGAGATTTAGCCTGGGCCGCTGGTGACCAACGAGCCCGAGGGTTTTTGCTAGGCGGTACAGCTGGGCGAACAACGCTGAATGGCGAAGGTTTACAGCATGAGGACGGACACAGCCACTTGCTATCGAGCACAATTCCAAATTGCGTTTCGTACGATCCAACGTTTGCCTATGAATTAGCAGTCATAGTTCAAGACGGCTTACGACGCATGTATCAGGACCAAGAGGACGTCTTCTATTACATCACAGTGATGAATGAAAATTATGCGCACCCAGAGTTACCAAAAGACGCAGAGGAAGGCATCATACGCGGGATGTATCAATTGCCTAGCCCCAAAACGAAAATGAAAAGGGCTCCGAGCGTACAGCTTCTCGGTAGTGGTACGATTTTACTTGAGGTGATCGCAGCACAGGCACTTTTGGAATCCGATTTTGGTATCACTGGACAAGTGTGGAGCTGCACAAGCTTCAATGAACTCCGGCGCGATGGCATATCTACATCACGTTGGAATATGCTCCATCCTGATGAAGACCCAAAACTCAGCCACGTAGAACAGTGCCTCTTAAGTACAGAGGGTCCCGTAGTCGCTGCCACAGACTATATGAGGATATTTGCCGAGCAGATTAGGCCCTATATCCCTAATAAAAATTATTTAGTACTCGGTACCGACGGTTTCGGTCGGTCTGACACAAGGGAAAAACTCAGAGACTTTTTCGAAGTCGATCGAAGATACATTGTTATAGCAGCTCTATCTGTAATGGCAGAAGAAGGGACCGTTCCCAAAAAAACCATAACGGAAGCAATAAAAAAATATGGAGTTAATCCCAATAAACCCGAACCCACAACAGTCTGACGTACACTTCACTAACTCATTGCATTAAGTAATACAAAGGAATTTACATGGCTACTCCTAAAGACGTTTTAGTCCCTGATATTGGCGACTTTAAAGATATCCCGGTCATTGAGGTATTAGTTAAACCTGGAGATCATGTAAAAGCAGAGGAATCTCTGATTACACTTGAGTCAGATAAAGCGACGATGGAAGTTCCAGCTCCATTCGACGGCATCATCAAAGAATTACAAGTTAAAGTTGGGGATGATGTATCAGAAGGGACCGTCATATTAAGTCTCGAAGAAGCCTCACCTTCCGAAGAGCCAAAAACACCGGAAACCATACCTGCGCCAACTGCGCCAACTGCGCCAACTGCGCTAACTGCGCCAACTGCGCCAACTGCGCCAACTGCGCCAACTGCGCCAACTGCGCCAACTGCGCCAACTGCGCCAACTACTGTGTCGGCTCATGCGAGTCCAGGCGTAAGACGTTTCGCTCGAGAATTAGGAGTAGATATCACTTTAGTATCTGGTACAGGGCCTAAGAACCGAATACTCAAAGAAGACGTGCAAACGTTCGTCAAGCGCTCTATTCAAAGTGGGGGTACCAGCACATCGACCGGCTCTGGTTTAGGTTTTAATTTGCCAGCCTGGCCGAACGTTGATTTCGAAAAATTTGGTGCAGTTGAGACTAAAAAGTTATCACGAATCAAAAAAATATCTGGCTTAGCGCTACACAGAAATTGGGTGAGCATCCCTCACATCACCCAGCACGATGAGGTAGACATTACCGAACTTGAGGCGTTTCGTAAGTCACTCGCTAAAGATGCTGAACAAGCTGGAGTTAAAATCACACCTCTAGCGCTCATAATGAAGGCAGCTGTGGCAGTTCTAAAGAAATTCCCAGAATTTAATTCATCCCTAACTCCTGACGGGGATGCGCTTTTTATCAAAAAATACTTCCACATAGGTGTAGCAGTAGATACGCCTGGAGGGCTTGTTGTGCCAGTCATACGAGATGTTGACAAAAAGGGAATTGTTGAAATCGCCGAGGAACTAGGAAAAGTAAGTATAAAAGCGAGGGATGGAAAATTAGGACCTGCAGACATGTCTGGAGGTACATTCTCAATCTCAAGTTTGGGCGGCATTGGCGGCGGTCACTTCACCCCTATCGTCAATGCGCCAGAGGTCGCCATCTTGGGTGTCGCTCGATCCGGGATGAAGCCAGTCTGGACTGGAACAGAATTTACTCCGCGACTAATACTGCCACTTTCATTGTCATACGATCACAGAGTGATTGATGGTGCGGAGGGAGCTAGGTTCATCACGCACCTCAATCAGTCTCTTAGTGACATTAGAAGAGTTTTACTCTAGATAAATAGATTTATTTAACGAACTTACGTTACAGTAAACTTTGACTTTCAAATCAAGTATCGGCGTTCTGGGCGGAACCTTTGACCCAATTCATTTTGCACACCTTAGATTAGCAGAGGAAGTAGCGGAGACATTCGCGCTAAATACGATACGACTTTTACCATCAGCTAATCCACCGCATCGGAAAACACCAAGTGCATCCGCTAAAGACCGATTAAAAATGGTGGAATTAGCCCTCGATTCAGCTCATAAAACACTAACACCTGACGATCGAGAGTTAACACGTGTAGGTAAAAGCTACATGGTGGACACCTTAAAAGACATCCGAGCCGAAAACCCTAATGCGTCGATCAGTCTCATCCTTGGCACTGACGCCTTTATTGAATTGCCTACATGGCATGAATGGCAGCGCCTATTTTTACTCGCAAATGTTATTGTGGCGTCGAGGCCTAGGCTACCTCTCAGCCAACTCAGTGGCAATCTTGAAAAGAGCTTAACGTTTGAGTACGAGAAGCGAAAGTGTCATGATCGCAATCTATTGCACTCCTCTACAAACGGGCTAATATTTACTTACGAATTTACGTCACTCGAAGTGTCAGGCACAGCATTACGGAAAAGGATTCAAAGCAATCAGAGTCTTAAGTACCTCTTACCAGATAATGTAATAAACTATATCCAAACTCATAATCTGTATAAGGAGAATACCTCTGAATCAAAACCTAAGTGATCTAGCTGTAGATGAGCTAGAAGCAATTAAAGCACTAGAAATAGTTGTAATCAACATAACTGCAAATAACTCCCTTTTTGATCAAATCATTGTTGCGAGTGCTGACTCAACGAGGCAAGCGCGCGCTTTTGTAAATAACCTCAAAGACCGGTTAAAAGAAACCAAGTACTCTATATTGAGTGTAGAGGGTGAAGCATCGGGCGAATGGGTTCTGATTGATCTAGGTGACGTTATTATTCACGTGATGAAACCTGAGATTAGGACATACTACAATTTAGAAGACCTATGGCAAGAAACGCCATCCTCTAGAAAAAACGCTCAAAAACAAGTTAGCTAATTAACCCTAATTTATTAGCGAGTACTTCTGTTTATGAAGGCCTTCATAAAAGCGTTACTCGGGCTTAGCTGTTAAATATGAAAATTAATATTATCTCAGTAGGGCACAAGCCTCCAAAATGGGCCGAAGATGGTTGCAAAGAATACCTTAAAAGATTCCAGCGCGACTTATCAGTTGTACTTACCGAAATTAAACCAGCATTCAGGGTAGGGGATACAGATAAAAATCACTTAGCCAGAATGAAGGAAAAAGACCGAATCCTTTCGAAGTCGAATAAAAATGCCAACTTAATTGCCTTGGACGAGAACGGTACGCAAACAACAACTAACGAACTGGCTCAGCTACTCACCAACTGGATGAGCGACGGAAGAGATATAGATTTTGTTATCGGAGGAGCCGATGGACTTGATCCAGAAATTAAAAAGCAAGCCAAAAAAACGCTAGCCCTATCTTTAATGACTTACCCTCATGCGCTTGCTCGATTAATCCTAATCGAACAGCTCTACCGCGCACAGTGTATTATCAAAAACCACCCTTATCACCGAGACTGAGCTACGCCATTAAGTATGAACAATTTTTTTTATTTGGCTTCTCAAAGCCCTAGACGAAAAGCCATCTTGGATACGCTCTGCGCACCCTATAAACTCATTAACTTAGTTGAGGGATCAAACTCCACCGCAGATTTTGATGAGACTCCGCTCGAAAATGAAGATCCAGTTGAATACGTTAAGAGAACTGCTTTAATGAAAGCCAATGCAGGCTGGAAGCACCTTGTGGATCATGATTTAGAGAAAGCACCCGTCTTAGCAATTGATACAACTGTAACAATTGATAAAGATATTCTTGGTAAACCCTTAGACGCCGCTCATGCACATGCTATGTTGCAACGTCTTTCTGGACGGCAGCATCAAGTACTTACGGCTGTTACCATGAAACAAGCTGATATCGTTGCCCAAGAACTTTGCACTACTAATGTGTGCATCAGGAAACTCAAACGTCATGAAATTGAGGCGTACATCAGTACAAACGAGCCTTTTGGTAAAGCTGGAGGCTACGGCATTCAAGGACTAGCTAGCATTTTTGTCAGTCATATTGCGGGAAGTTACTCCGGGGTCGTTGGTTTACCTATTTATGAAACCTCAGAGTTGATTAAAAAATTTGGTTTTTTGCTTTTATGAATAATGAAATCCTAATCAACGTTACCCCCCAAGAAACTCGAGTTGCAATCATTCAGCGAGGAGTCGTACAAGAGCTACATATTGAACGCGAGGCGCATCGTGGCCTCGTTGGAAATATTTATAACGGAGTTGTGAAGCGAATACTTCCGGGTATGCAATCTGCATTCATCGATATCGGTATGGAAAAAGCGGGTTTTTTACACGTTGCCGATATTTTTTGCGGTGACCGAAATGATACTGGCCAAACTCCCATCGAGGAACTGCTACGTGAAGGACAGACGGTACTTGTTCAAGTTGTCAAGGACCCTATAGGTACAAAGGGAGCGCGCTTATCAACACAAATTAGCGTTGCTGGCCGACTTTTAGTCTACTTGCCCTTTGAAAATCACATAGGTATCTCGCAAAAAATAGGTGTCGAGGATGAGCGTGAGCAATTGAAAGAGCGATTAACTCGCCTTAAGGGCGAAGACTGCCAGCAGGGTTTTATAGTTCGGACACTGGCTGAAACCGCAAGTGATAACGAATTTAAATCTGATATTGAATATTTAAGAAGGGTTTGGGAAGACGTGAAAAATCGTGCAGAAATCAGCAAGGTTCCATCGGTCGTCTATCAAGACCTAGACCTAAGTGTTCGGGTTCTGAGGGATTTTCTATCCGAAGACTCGGAACAAATCCTTGTTGACTCTAGGGAAACTTTTAAGAAAATGGAGACTTTTGCTAAAACGTTCATGCCAAAGTTTGCGAACCGGGTGAATATATACGTAAGCGAACGACCACTATTCGAACGATATGGGATTGAGGAGGAAATCGAAAAAGCTCTCAGTAAACGCGTTAATTTAAAATCTGGGGGTTATCTTATTATCGACCAGACCGAAGCGCTCACTACTGTAGATGTAAATACGGGAAGCTTTGTTGGTGATAAAAATTTTGAAGAAACGATCTTTAAAAACAATCTAGAGGCATCACAAGCCATCGCGCGACAACTACGGTTAAGAAACCTAGGCGGCATTGTTATCATTGATTTTATTGATATGGAAAATGAATCGCATCAACAATCCATCTTAGACGAACTTGAAAAATCGATTGTATTAGACCGAACAAAGATGACCATTAACGGCTTCACACAACTTGGTTTGGTCGAAATGACAAGAAAACGAACTCGAGAATCCCTAGCGCACGTGTTATGTGAAACCTGCCCTACATGCGTGGGTCGAGGTGAGATTAAAACCATCGCAACGATCTGCTACCAAATACTACGCGAATTAGTTCGAGAATCTCGTCAATACAATCCTAAAAGTCTTCGCGTGATTGCCTCAACTAAAGTTGTTAATTTTTTCCATGAAGAAGAATCTCAAAGTATCGCGATGGCAGAGGAATTTATTGGTAAAACTATTCTGCTTCAAGCTGAGACGATCTATGGGCAAGAAGAGTACGACATCGTCCTCGGTTAGACTTTAAGGCATGCTTAAAGCCAACAAGATTGCGTTATGGGCCGTATTGATGGGCCAAACCAAAATAAGTTGACAGAGAATCAACAAAAACAATGGAGATAAATCCACCCCACCAACCGGCTTGAATCGCCTCCTAAAAAAATCCAAAAATGGAGACGACATAGTTACCAATAAAGACATGACCGGACTATATGGATTAACCCAAGACAAAATAGCCTGAGCAAAGGTAACAATAATAATAATGTAAACGAACATTTTCACTAGACTCACCAAGGACAAACAGATAATCGCCAAAATTGTCGAAAATGTGGATGTTTGAAGATCCATACCGTTCAAAATAAAAACCATGCTCAGCAACAGCGTTTCCGTCATTAACGCTAATAGTAGGGCAGATAAGTCATAACCTCGCCAGCTCGGAACAAATCGCCTGGTTGGAACTGCCGCGAAATCTGTAATTGCAACCACAAAGACACTCAGTGGGTTATGGGGCGTAGCTCGTACAACCTGCAGATAAAATCGCAATAAAAAAGAAAGAGAAAATATACCTAAAATACTTTTAAATAGAAAAATTACGGCCTCAGTCATATTTTTTACCTCCAAAATCTTGCGCTAATTCGGCAGAACGATCATTAGCTCGCCTAACACCTTTAACAATCATTTCTCTTAGCCGATCTCCTTCGAAAGAGGAGAGTGCTGCAGCAGTAGTTCCTCCTTTAGAGGTGACTCGATCACGTAAGACAGACGGTGAGTCTTTGGATCGAGCTGCGAGCCTTGATGCCCCCAAAAATGTTTCGAGCGCTAATAACTTCGCGGCATCACGGTCGAGACCTAGTTCTAAAGCTGCAGCCTCAAGTGCCTCAATAAAGTAAAACACATACGCAGGACCACTTCCGGAAACGGCCGTTACAGCATCAATTAGCGATTCCGAATCGCACCAAATATATTGACCGACACAAGCCATAACAGTCTCGGCTAATTCACGGTCACCCGGAATTTTGCTTGCATTGTACATTCCTGACACCCCCGCGCGAATCAATGCTGGCGTATTCGGCATAACTCGAATAAGACGTTCATGACCGCCCAACCACTCAGCAATGGAGGCGACAGGAATACCTGCAACAATGCTCACAATTAGGCTTTTCTTCAGACTGGAACCAGAAGAACGGATCACCTCTTTTAGATGCTGTGGTTTTACGGCTAACATAACAATATCTGGATTGAAGTTACTATCACTAAAGACCGCTGACGTATTTATGCCAATAGCCTCGAACTTTTTTCTTGCTTCTTCGGATATATCCACGACCAAAAGGTCGCCTGGCTTTTTACCTTTTTCCAAAAGACCGCTAACCAGGGCCATCGCCATATTTCCACCGCCGATAAACACAATTTTCATAGTATTTTCACCCCGCATGTTCGACTCAATAATAATTTAGTCTTATCAAAATTGGTACCAACTAACGATCACCAAAGATCCCGCGTCCAACACGAACGAAAGTTGCTCCTTCCTGAACTCCAATCTCTAAATCGTCAGACATACCCATAGATAGAACATCAAGCTGAAATCCATCTTGATTCAATGTGTCCTTTAATTGAGATAGCCGTCTAAAAATATCGACGGTGTCTTGATCGCTAGCATTGATTGGGGGCATGGTCATAAGACCACGAAGCTCCAAATAGGGCAGCTGTCTCACCAAGTGGGCAAGCTCAGTAAGATCAGTAATACGACACCCTTGCTTGGATTCCTCCCCGGTGATGTTTACTTGAAGACAAACCTTTAACGGATGCGCGCTCTCCGGTCTCCCATCGGATAATCGTTGAGCGACCTTCAACCGATCCACAGAATGTACCCAATCAAATTTAGCCGCAATTTGTCCGGTTTTATTACTTTGAATAGGTCCAATGAAATGCCATTCAAGCGGCAAATCACTCAGCTCATCAATCTTAGATATCGCCTCTTGCACATAGTTTTCACCGAAGTGAATCTGACCCGATTCATGAGCCTCCCGTATCAGTTCGCCGGAGAATTTTTTACTGACAGCGATCAACTGAGTAGATTGTTCCGGTCGCCCCACTCGACTTAAGGCGGATGAAATACGGCCACGAACACTATGCAAATTATGCTTTATGCGAGAATCGGATTCGCTCATTTTCGTTTCATCATGACGGCTTCAGAACTACTAAAAAAACAACCGCAACTAAAATCAATACAGGAAATTCATTAAACCAGCGATACCAAACATGGGAATGAATATTTTGATCATGCTTAAAACTTTTAACTAGAGTCCCACACCATATGTGGTAAACAACCAATATCGCCACAAGACCCAACTTCGCTTGAACCCAGAAACTACCGAATCCCCACCCCCCCATCAAGAGCCAAAACCCCGTAATAATGGTCAGTATCGCCCCGGGAGTCATAATCCCGTAAAAAAGCTTTCGTTCCATGATTTTAAAACGGTCCAGACTAATTTGGTCCGATGACATCGCATGGTAGACGAATAGTCGTGGCAAATAAAATAACCCAGCAAACCAAGTCACCATGACTATTATGTGCGTAGCTTTTATGATGGCCATCAAGATAAAGTCTCTCCTTTACTAAGCTATGATGACAACCGATAGCGACAATGTTTGATGACCGCATTCTTAAGCCGAACTAAATCACCATGAAAAAAATGACCAGACCCTGGAAATACGGTCACAGGAACATGCTGCGGTCGAGCCCAATTCATGACATCAGATAACAAAACCACATCATCTTCCTCGCCATGGATGACTAAAGTCTCCTCGGACACATCCAGCACCTCAAACTTACCTACAGCGGGCGCAATCAAGACGAGTTGGTCAGGTAAATCCAAGGTCGCCGCCTGGGAAACAATATAAGTTCCAAAAGAAAACCCTGCAAAAACTGTGTGCTCCGGTCGAATTCTCTTGACAGCATAACTTTGAACGCTTTTAAAATCTTCGAGCTCTCCGACTCCTTCGTCGTACACACCATCACTATCACCAACGCCCCTAAAATTAAAACGAACAGACGTTAACCCTAGAGCATTAAACGCTTTTGCCAACATTTGAACTACCTTGTTATCCAATGTTCCTCCGTAAAGAGGATGGGGATGGGCTATCAAGGCGCACCCCTTACTAACGCCACTGGGTTCATTGAGAGCGAGTTCAATATTTCCAGATGGACCATCAATTAATAACCGCTCTTCATTTGTTCGATTCAAATTTTTAATCGCTCCACTATTTTTCCGGCCACTAAATGTTGATCAATAATATCGTCAATATCCTGCTCATCAATAAAGGTGTACCAAACCTCCTCAGGATAAACAACCATTACTGGGCCTTCGTTACAACGGTCAAGACAGCCCGACTGATTAATCCGTACACGGCCAGCTCCAGCTAGCCCAAGGCTTTTAATTTTCGCCTTCGCGTAGTCGCGTAAAGCCTGAGAGCCTTGGTCGTTGCAGGAACTTCGGCCATCGGTACGTTGATTACAACAAAAAAATACGTGATGCTGATAGAAACCCATAAGCGATAAATTGTTTAAATTCCGTTATCCTGGGATTATATCGGAGACAATACGTAAAGCCTCGGAAATATTAATTAAACATGAATAATTTTGATATCTTTAATGGCGATGCAGATGGGCTTTGCGGAATTACGCAGCTCAGATTGGCTTACCCAAGGCAAACGACCCTCATCACTGGCGCCAAGCGGGATAACATGTTGTTAAACAATGTAGTGCTATCCGACAATAGTCAACTCACGGTGGTTGATATTTCGTTACATAGCAACTTACTCGGTTTAACAAGGGCATTGAATCAAGGATGCTCAGTTGAATGGTTCGACCACCACCACTCTGGCGCCATACCTGAACATCCTAATCTAGTCACGCATATCGATACTGACCCGACCTTATGTAGCAGTCTTATTATCAATAAATTACTTAACAACCGCTTTGTCCATTGGGCTATTGTTGCCGCTTTTGGCGATAATATGCAGGACAGCGCGTACGCGCTTGCCGCCGCCCTTGGCATATCACAAGTAACGGTAGACGTTTTAAAAGACCTTGGTATGTGTATCAATTACAACAGCTACGGCGCATGTATCGAGGACCTCCATTATCATCCGCAAGAATTGTGTGAAGTTATGCGACAATTTAATGAGCCTATGAGCTTAGTTGCTGAAACGGATCTTCTCCCAACCCTTAAAGAACATTATGAGGCAGATCTAACCTCCGCGCGCAGGACTCCTGTAAACGTCATAAACGAGTACGTCGCACTCGTAATCCTGCCTAATTCAAAATGGTCAAGACGAATTAACGGGCTGTATGCTAACGAGCTATCTAATCAATTTCCCAACCGAGCTCACGCGATACTTACTGAAAAGAACGACGGTTATACAGTAAATATTAGAGCGCCTCAAAACAATCCTTTGAATGCGCACCGTGTGGCGCTTAAATTCGAAACCGGTGGCGGTCGTCACACCGCAGCGGGAATTCAACATTTTACCGCCGATCAAACAAATAACTTAGTAGATGAGTTGAAACGACAGTACTTTCTGCAATAGATAAGCGCACTGTTGTCACCGTAAAAATTTTTTTGACAAAAAAAGCCAGCCGTAAAGGCTGGCTCTTAAATGGAGAGATACTGAAAAAAACGCTTGTAATTTCCTTAAAAATCAATTTGCGCTCTGAAGATAAATGCTTCCTCCTCGGTTTCCCCACCAACTTGCGTGTCGCCATAGTCAGTAGTCACCAAGTTCGCCTTAAATCGAACTTTTTCCACCGGAACCCAGGTAACGCCTAAGGATGTAGTTTTGACTAAGTCAGAGCCAGCATAAGCAAGGGCAACTGCGCCAGTTGGTGCGGCTTCTTGCGCATCCCATTCTGATTTCCGGATACCAATTTCCCAAGATCCGATTCCGCCCTTAGCATTAAAAGTTTGATTCGGCTTGACACCTTTCATACCCTTCATGCTGTACGTCTTAGCATAAGGCTCACCGGTCAAGCGCCACACTAAGGACATCTGACTGGCTTCAACTTCTCCGGAGGAACCATCTGCGTCAACCTCTACAGTTGTGCGCTCAGCCATGAACTTAAAAGGACCTTTTGCGGCGACTGCCACTACGTTGGTATAGTCCCGGGTAAATGAATTTCCAGTAGTTGTCCACGTTCCAAAGGTATCACCTCTCGCCTCACCATCGAGTGAAAATATTGTTCCACCCCCGTCTCTGCTGCCCTGGGAAGTAGCATAGCCAACATGAGCGATCACATCTTTGCTAGAGCCGAGTACGCCCGCGGCATTGTATGCAACGGCCAACATTGTATCCTTGCCGTCATTATCTGCATTGGCTTCGCCTGCGTTTGAGCCCTCGCCGTTGTAATGACCTAATGCATAGAAGAACGTTTTCTTAACAGGTTCACCAAAGATCTGGATACCTATCTGCTTACCTGGATGAAGGCCATCTGCAACCGAGCGCTCAAGGAAATCAACAAACCGTGAGCTTGTACCTTCCTCAAAACCCGCGTAAAACTTTTGTTGGCCAAAACGCGTAATAAATTTTTTACTTGGCTTGTAGTCCAAAAAGCCATATTCAAGGTTACTCGCATCGGGATTATATGTAGCTTCAACACCCCAGATCTGATCAATAGTTCCTTTTACACCTATATACACACGACGAATGTTGTACTCCGACTCTTCATTTTCGTGGTCATAATCGTAGTAATCCATCTGAACACGACCTGCGACCTGAAACTTATTTTTCTTATCTACAGATTCCCACTTGAAACCGCCTTTCCACTTACCTTTTAGCGCATTTGGATCAACGTTAGGCTTGTCTGCCTTTATCTCTTTGTATTCGATATCTGAAATGACGCCCTTCTCATAAAGCTTGTCGATCAATACCTCATTTGCATGCGCACCAACAGTTACTATCGCAAGCGCACTGGCTACAGCACCAGCAATCAAAGTCTTCTTACTTCTTGTGAACATTCACAGCCTCCTTAATGGATAGTAGATATCTTTCGTGCTACACCGATCAAACTCGGCTTAGCGTAAACGGTCGCACGACTCGCCGTTTCCGATAAGGAGATATTAGGAGTTAGATATTACGGTTTAATTACAATTGATCGACTGTATCAAAAAGGTAACAAAGCGAAAGATATAACTTAAAGTCGAAACCAAGCTAGCGTCAAAATGCACAACGCTAGCGCTGCAGAGGTGAGACCAAGGAGTCGTACTTTACGGATAAGGTCTTTAATTTGATCTTGTCTTACTTCGTACTCATCGTTCGATTCTTTTGATAAATAATCATCAATGAGTCGGGGCAAACGCGGCAGAATTGTCGACCACAATGGCGCCTCTTTTTTAAGCTGTTTAATCAAGCCCTGAAACCCGACTTGTTCTTTCATCCAGCTTTCTAAATATGGCTTTGCAGTTTTCCATAGATCTAAGTTTGGATCTAACTCCCGGCCGAGCCCCTCAACATTAAGTAAGGTTTTCTGAAGCATAATGAGCTGCGGTTGTATTTCCACATTGAAGCGCCTAGCTGCTTGAAACAAATTTAAAAGTAGCCTTCCAAAAGAAATATCCTTAAGAGGTTTATCGAATATTGGCTCACAAATAAACCGGATAGTTGCTTCGAAATCATCGATGCGTGTATCTTTAGGGACCCAACCCGCATCGACATGCGCTACGGCGACCCCACGATAATCACGTCGGAAAAATGCCAAAAAGTTTTGGGCCAGATAATTTTTATCGACCTCCGTAAGTGTGCCCATGATTCCAAAATCGAGCGCAACATACCGTCCATCGTGCTGCACCAATATATTGCCGGGATGCATATCGGCATGAAAGTAACCGTCTCGAAACACTTGCGTGAAAAATATCTCGACACCTGATGCCGCCAACTTTTCTAAATCGATATTTTGAGCTCGGAGTTCGTCTATTTTCCCCACCGGAATACCTGACATACGCTCCATCACCATTACGTTAGTACGGCAATAGTCCCAATATATTTCGGGTACAACTAAGCTAGATGAGTCGATGAAATTACGGCGTAACTGACTACCATTTGCAGCCTCACGCATTAGATCTAACTCATCATGCAGGTGCCTTTGGAACTCAGACACCACCTCTCTCGGCTTCAGCCTTTTGCCATCTGGCAGAATACGTGCAAGTACCAAAGCGAACCAATCCAGTAAGGCGATATCACGGTTGATAACACGCATAATGCTGGGCCGTAACACCTTAACGGCGACTTCTTTACCGTCAACCAATACACCAAAATGTACTTGAGCAACTGAGGCGCTTGCGACTGGCTTTAGATCAAACTCACGAAAGGTGCTATGAATGCCACCGTCAAACGATTGATTTATAATTTCAGAAACTGTTACTGATGAGAATGGCTCAACACGGTCTTGTAACAACGCTAGTTGATCCGCGATATCCAGCGGAATCATGTCCCGTCTCGTTGAGAGCACTTGACCAAACTTTACAAAAATAGGACCCAGTTTTTCTAACGCGAATCGCAAACGCTCGCCTCTCGGACTTGATAAATTACGTTTAAAGAATACGGTTCGGATCACAATTCGAACCCCTCTTAAAAACCGACTCGACGATGCGAACTCGTCTAGACCAAACTGTATGGCTATTCCAAAAATGTATAAGGCGCGAAAAAACTTCATACGTCGATATTTTCCTGGTTATCTCGTCTCATTCGGACTATCGCACTTACACACTTTTCAAGACGATTCACTCCGTCCGAGACCTCATCAACTTCACGAATAAACATCTCAACGCCGACCGGAGTAACTAATAACTGGGCCTCCTCGGTTAAGTAATCACTTGCTGACGATTTCATTGATTCCTGTGCGCTACTCAGCCAAGACCCGAAACCTCGCAGCATCTTGCCTAATCGATGAGCAATGACATCGCCGAAAATATTGGCCATATCCTCCTCATAATCCCAGTCAAGCTTACCCACAATTCGCGATAGATCAGCCGCAAACTGCGCGTCACCTTCAATACGTACGCCCTTAGAGCCTAATTCGCCTTCTTTGAGCCAATTCAGCACCACATCTGCAGTGAGCTTTATAATCAAACTCGGTTCTGCCTCACCGGTATAGCTCTCAACAAACCCATCATCTGTGATGCGCACAACAATCGGTCCCAACGGCGCATCAACATAAATAACTTTCCCACCATACCTGGCGAGCGCATGTCTCGCATCTGTTGATCCGTTGAGAACGTGTCGGAGAAAACGCAAGATAATCATTAATGGCAGCATAACTAAATCTTTAAACCACGATGGGCCGCTACAACTCCACCTGCAAGGTTAAAGTAGCTAACCTGTTCGAATCCCGAGTCCCGAAACATATCCGCAAGCTCCTCTTGACCAGGATGCATACGAATAGACTCAGCGAGATAACGATAACTATCTTCATCCTTAGCAACAAGCTTACCCATCAAAGGTATTAACTTGAAAGAATACATGTCGTATAGTTTATCTAAAGGCTTCCATACTTTGGAAAACTCAAGCACGATCACTTTTCCGCCCCGGCGGGTTACTCGATACATCTCCTTCAGAGCCCGTGTTTTATGAGTCATGTTTCTCAGACCAAAAGCAACAGTCACACAATCAAAATAGTCGTCTGGATACGGTAGGGACTCAGCGTCGCACTGACAGACAGGAGGCAATAGGCCGGCATCGAGCATACGGTCTCGGCCCACGCTGAGCATCTTAAGATTGATATCGGTTAGCCATAATTCGCCATTTGGACCTATTTTATCCAGGAATAATTTTGATAAGTCTCCTGTACCACCTGCTATATCTAGAACACGCGACCCTGCTTTAACTCCAGATAACTGCACAGCAAAACGTTTCCATAAACGGTGTAATCCACCCGACATCAAGTCATTCATTACGTCATATTGTCGAGCAACCGAGCTAAAGACCTCATCTACTCTCTTACTTTTTTCTGACTCAGCGACTTCTTGATAACCAAAATGAGTCGTTTCAGATTGATCGAAATTTGCTCCACTCATACGTACACTGTGTAATTTATCCACGGGTTGCTCCATTTTGCTTAAGCCGCTCCAAGTAATCCGACCAGTTCACTTCGTATTCATTTCCTAGAGACCATAAGTAATCCCAAGAATAAATACCAGTATCATGACCGTCGGTAAATGAGAGTTTCAGCGCGTAATGGCCTACTGCCTCAATATGTCTGATGTTTACTTCTTGCTTGCCAACCTGCAGCACTTCTTGCCCCGGACCATGCCCGCGCACCTCCGCTGAGGGCGAAAAAACTCGTAAATACTCACAAGTTAGAAGAAATTTATCGCCGTTATTAAATTCGATCTCAAGCGTACGGGTTTTTTGATGATGCACGACGTCCGTGGGAATTAGAGAATTAGCGGGGGATGTTGTTTCCAATTTAACCTCTTAACAGTAATGCTTATGTAACAAATTAGTCATAATATAGTTAGCCTATCCAATAACTATAGCGAACAATTCAATGACCGGTACTATTCTTATAGTTGAAGATGAACCAGCTATCGCGGAACTCATCGATGTGACACTGAAACGAAACGGTCATCACACACTGCGTGCGAGCTCTGTTGAAGAAGCGATTCACTTAATTGACCGAGCACTTCCAAATCTAGCATTAATCGATTGGATGCTGCCTGGTGCCAGTGGCATCGACTTAATCAAACGAATCAGGTCAAACAAACGCACCCAATCAATGCCTGTTATTATGCTCACCGCAAAAGCAGGTGAAGATGACAAGCTACTAGGATTGTATAAAGGGGCTGACGACTATATTACGAAACCATTTTCACCGAGAGAGCTCGTAGCCCGGATCAAAGCAGTGTTGCGCCGCCGCGCTCCTCAACTAACAGACGATATTGTAGAGACCAATGGACTCCAAGTCGACCCAGTCACACATCGAGTAACGGCTAATGGAGATGCCTTGCGCATGGGGCCATCAGAATTTCGCTTACTACATTTTTTTATGACTCACACTGAGCGCGTCTATACGCGTACCCAACTACTGGATCAAGTCTGGGGGGACCACGTCTTTGTAGAAGAACGGACAGTAGACGTACACATTCGTAGATTAAGGCAAGCACTTGAAAAATCGGGATATGATGAGCATATCCAAACAGTCAGGGGCGCAGGCTATCGTTTTTCTAAGTCTTAGGTCTTAAAGTTTCGAATTTGATACCATTCGACATATAACCTAACGAATGGGTACTTTTCACTTTTGCGACACTGGTTAAACGCTTTACTAACACTGTTTTTCCCTATCTTAACGGCCGGATTTTTTGCGTTAATCTGGGGCTTAACGGTCGGTTTATCAACACTCTGCGTTTGGCTATTAATCGCCTTATGGTCAGAGAGACAAAAACTCTCCCTCTTCGATAGCTGGCTTAATTCGCCTAATAGGGACGCGCTCCCTAGCTTGAATCCCGGTTGGGATCGAGTGTTTAAAAGTTTTATCAAAATTCAAAAAAAACAACGCCTTTCAAAATCTGAACTTAATCGCGCGCTTGATCGATTTGAGCAAGCCGTACGAGCGTTGCCGGATGCCGTAATTTTATTAAATAATTCACGTCAAATCGAGTGGTGTAACACAAAAGCAGAAGAATATTTCCAAATAACGTTTAATCGTGATCAAGGGGTTCAAATTGATTATTTGCTCCGACAGCCCTCATTTCGTAACTTTATGCGCAACGTAGATCTAGAGACTTCGCTAAACCTTCGATTACCTAGAATGGGTATCGACCGTCTGGTCGCAATACAAATGATACCTTTTGGTGATAATCAGTCTCTATTGCTCGCTAGAGACATTACAGAAAGAGAACAACTCGAGGTCACAAGACGCGACTTTATAGCTAATATCTCTCATGAGCTGCGTACTCCCCTAACTGTCATACAAGGATTCCTAGAGACCTTCGAGGATAACCCCGCCGCCGACCCAGAACTTTTAACGCGAGGCGTAAAACTAATGTCCGACCAAAGCCATCGGATGAATCGACTCATCACTGATCTCTTAGCGTTGACTCGTCTTGAAACCTCTGAACCCCCAGAGGGAGAGGTAATAAACATGTTAAGCCTCATTCAAAGTATCAGCTTAGAAGCAGAGGCATTATCGACAAAAAATCATATCGTTAATGTTCAAGCTGCGAATAACCTTAATATCCTTGGGTCCGAAGAAGAGATCAGAAGCGCACTATCAAACCTAGTTAGTAACGCAGTACGCTACTCGCCTAACGGCGGCACAATCTCCATTAAATGGGCTCTGGTAGACAACGAGCCGGTCTTCTCATGTCAAGATCAAGGAGTGGGCATCGCACCAGAACATCTTAGTCGACTGACTGAACGTTTTTACCGGGTCGATAAAAGTCGATCACAAGAAACTGGCGGTACTGGGCTTGGGTTGGCCATCGTGAAGCATGTCCTTAATCGTCATGACGCAAAACTAGAAATAACAAGTAAAACGAACAAGGGCAGTCAGTTTTCAATTCGGTTTTCGAAAGATACAGTCGTTTCGCAGTAAAACCAACACGCATGCGGACCTAAGTGGCGATAGGATCTAAAGACTCACTCAAAGACGTCACGAATTTATCCCAAAATCCTTCTGGCGGATTAACTGGATGTCCACCGGTAAAGGCCCCCCAGATTGGATTTGGATAATGTGGATCTCCTCGAAAACGAGGAATCACGTGCCAATGAAGATGCGGAACAAGGTTACCAAAAGATGCGATATTTACTTTGGTAGGGCTAAGCAAAGTCCGCATTTCTTTTTCGACTGCATAAACAACATACATGACGAGCTCTCGGCGACTACGAATTAAATCTGAAAACTCAACGTAGTGCTGATTGGTGATTACTCGACAAAAAACTGGGTATGCTTCATCACAAATTGAAATCACCCTAACGAAATCATTTGTCCAGAGCACTTGTTCACCACTTGGAGTACAAAGTAAACAATCTGAGGGAGCTTCAAACTTCATCAAAAAATATCCTAATGTTGGCTATTAGGTCATATTAAGTGAGGCCTACCATTAATATCCAGTATCTGACAAATTTTCCTAAAGCGATACAACCAATTGACAATAATAAGTGAGTCCTGAGCAAACCCGCAGCTAAACAAACAGCATCCCCTAACAACGGAACCCACGAAAACAAAAGTGAAACGCCGCCCCAGCGCCTGACGCTCGCCAATATTCGCTTGCTCGGCAATCGATAAATTGGTAAAAGTCGACCAAAAAAAAATGTTGTGATACCGCCCAGCGTGTTACCGATTGTTGCAACCCACAGAGCCGTCCATTTAGAGGACACCTCATGAAGCAACATCGTTATGAAAACCACTTCAGAACTTCCCGGCAACACAGTAGCCGATAAAAAACTGGCCACGAACAACCCGAGCAAAGATGCCCCTTCCATGTCATGCCTCCGTCAAATGTGAAACTTTCAGTGTTTTTACGTGGTCGTAGTTGACATTAGATTTATAAAAATACATAAATCTATAAAAATCACTACCGAAATTTGGCTTATAATCTAAGTCATAAAAAAATGTAATTGTCTTTTTCTAATTGGCTTACCCGCAATCAGCTTTAACATTCTCGATTATAGGAGCACCCCCTTGATTAGCACCCCAAAACAACTCGTTATCGTTGTATTACTCTCCTTTACTGTGCCACTCGCCATCATATTACTTGTGGTCCAATTTATCACAGGCGGTATCAACGCCGATCCAAACAATTCAGCGATGAGCGACAGCGCCGTCGCGAAGAGAATGCAAGTACTCAATGCTGGCCCACCAATTCAAATGGCAAGTAGCGCAACAACGAATAGCATAATCATCGTTGAAGACGCAGGGGAGTCCCTTTACAACAAGGTTTGTCAGGCATGTCATGCTGCGGGTATCGCAGGTGCGCCGAAAACAGGAGACCAATCAGTTTGGGCTGCCCGCGTAGGACTTGGAAATGATGTGTTGTATCAAAGCGTCATCAAAGGAAAAAACCTGATGCCCGCTAGAGGCGGTGCAACGGGGGCATCTAATGAGGATATTGAGGCGGCGGTTGATTTCATGTTGTCAACGCTTCAATAATAACAACGCAGTATTTATTATTAATTTTTAATGGCGACCTACGCAATTGGTGACATCCAAGGTTGCGTAAAAACATTTCTAGCGCTACTCGGGACGCTCAAATTTAATCCTAAAAAAGATAAGCTTTGGCTTGCCGGGGATCTAGTCAATCGAGGTCCAGGCTCCCTAAAGGTGCTAAGGCACGTATACAGTATCAAGGAGTCCGTCAGGATTGTGCTTGGCAATCACGACCTACATTTGCTTGCCGTAGCGAGCGGTGCTGGGACATTAAGGGCCGACGATACTATCCACGACATTCTCAATGCACCAGACCGGAATGACTTACTTCAGTGGCTTCGTCACCAGCCGGTTTTTTTCAAAAATGGCAAGCATGCCATGGTGCACGCAGGATTACTTCCGATGTGGAGTTTCAAAACAGCAACAGCACTTTCATCAGAACTCGAGACACTATTACAAAGTGATAGCTATGACGAGCTATTGGCAAATATGAGAGGCGGCAAGCCTGAGCATTGGTTGGAAACATTTACGGGCTGGAAGCGCTACCGCGTGCTCTTAAATGCATTTACGCGCATGCGAGTATGCGATAAAAGAACAGGAGGTATGAATTTTTCTTACAAGGGGCCCTATGAGACGATACCTGACTCCTGTAAAGCATGGTTCGAATTTCCCTCGAAAAGGTCCTCAGAAGTAACGCTTATTTGCGGTCATTGGTCCGCACTCGGGGTACATATAAAAGCCAACATAGTATCCTTAGACTCAGGTTGTGTATGGGGCGGGCCACTGACAGCGTACTGCTTGGATACTCAGGAAATTACCCAGGTATCAAATCAAGAAACATAAGTTACCATTCGAGTGCTCTATCGAAGCTCTCTTTGAAAGCGCCTTCAACATAAGCTCTGTCAAATTGATGGTTTTGTGGGCCCTGACTCGCAATCTTGATAGCACCCAATAAAGAAGCAAGACGTCCAGTAGTTTCCCAATCCAAGCCTGCTTGAATTCCGTAGAGTAGTCCCGACCGATACGAATCACCGCAGCCAGTTGGATCAACAACTTCTTTTGCTGTCACCGTAGGAATCTCTAATATTTTTTCATCCGTATAAATCGTAGATCCCTCACCACCACGCGTCACAATCAATGCACTCAACTGTCCAGAAATTTCAGAGATCGTCTGCCCAGTTTTTTCTTCTAACATTTTTGCCTCGTAGGCATTCATAGCTGCATATTGTGCCAATTTAATAAAACTTAATAATTCTTCCCGATCAAACATCGGCAGGCCCTGCCCAGGATCAAAAACAAAAGGAATCCCAGCCTCGTGGAACTCTTTCGCATGCTGAATCATGCCATCACGGCCATCCGGAGCCACGATCCCCAGGCTTACATCTTTAGCATCTACGATATGATTTTGATGAGACGAACTCATCGCTCCTGGGTGAAAAGCTGTAATCTGATTATCATCTAGATCAGTGGTAATGAAGGCCTGCGCAGTAAACGCATCTGGAATAACGCAAACGTGTTCTGTTGATAAGCCTTTCTGTCGCATTCGATCGGTATACGGAGCATGGTCTTGACCAACGGTTGCCATTACCAATGGTTTGCCACCAAGCAAGCGCAAACTGTATGCGATATTGCCTGCACATCCGCCATACTCTCGTCGCATATGTGGAACTAGAAAAGCGACATTTAAATTATGAATCTGATCAGCAATAATGTGGTTTTTAAAGCGATCCTCAAAAAGCATAATGGAATCATAAGCGATCGAGCCGCATATCAAAGTATTCATTAGAAACCCTTGTTCAAATTACGTAAAAATCGGATGGAGTTATTGTACGCGGTAAGAAAAGAAGATGGCTTTACGTTTGTACAAGGCGACGATTCGAACGGAAATTCATCAGGATACCAATCCCTATCAATACTGTTGCGGCAGAGGATCCCCCGAAGGAAATTAGGGGTAACGGCACCCCCACAATAGGTAGTAATCCGACTACCATACCGACGTTCACAAAAGCATAAATAAAAAATGTCAGAGTAATTGACACCGCAGCTAAACGGCTAAAAAGGCTAGGAGCAAGCCTGGCTATTTGTAATCCTCGCCATAACAGAGCAAGGTAAGCTAGAAAAATAACTAATACGCCTATAAACCCAAATTCCTCACCAAGGACCGCAAAAACAAAATCCGTAGTTCCTTCAGGTAAAAAGTTTAATTGTGCTTGAGTACCCTGCATCCATCCCTTGCCCAAGAATCCACCAGAACCAATTGCGATGGTTGACTGGATCGTATGGTATCCCGCTCCCAGAGGATCAGAGGCAGGGTTCAACAATGTTAAAACTCTGGTTTGCTGATATGGTTCCAACATGCCCCATGCGAACGGCATCACCAAAATCGAAAGTGTCGCAATAAATCCAAGAACTCTTATCGACATACCCGCAAAAAAAAGAACAAAAAAACCAGAAGTAAAGACTAGTATTGACGTTCCTAAATCCGGTTGTTTTAAAATGAGTATGACGGGAGCTAAGAGCAGCAAAGTAGCAATAAGGTAATACTTAGGGCTAATGACTCGTTCATACCGATCAAAATACCAGGCGAGCATCAAAGGTAATGCGATTTTCATTAATTCGGATGGTTGGATACGAATGACTTGCAGATCAAGCCACCTTTGCGCGCCCTTGGCCTCATCACCAATTAACGCCGTGAGTACCAGCAAAAAAATAGCCAACAGATATAAGGGCATCGCTAAACGACTAAGATAACCTAATGGCGCTCTCGCAACCACCCACATCAAAACTAACGCCAAGCCAAAATTTTTAGCCTGGGTCAGTACTTTACTCATATCTCCCTGAGAAGAACTAAAAAGGGCGCAAAGACTTACCGTAAATAATATGAATACCACGCACAACAAAGGCCAATCGAGTGTTTTCGAGAACTCATTTTTAATGCGTAAAAAAATAACCTCGCCCCTTTAAAAGGAGAAATAAAAAAAACTCATGGCTGCATATCGAAATATGCATCGAAAACTTTTCGTGCAATTGGTCCCGCCACACTACCCCCTCCACCGCCATTCTCAACCACCACAGCAAGCGCAATTGTTGGCCGGTCTGCAGGAGCGTAACCGATGAAAAGTGCGTGATCTAGTAACTTCTTTTCAAGAAGCTCCTTGTCGTACTCTGCCCCCCTGAGACTGAACACTTGTGCCGTACCGGTTTTACCTGCCATCGAATAATCTGCGCCTCTTGCAGCTCCTGCGGCAGTCCCACCCGTTTTCATCACATCCTCCATCGCTTTCTTTATCACTTGAATGTGTTGTGGAGACAACATTAGGGGCTTATGGGGAATTTGGGACGAATGTCCTGATGTTATGTTGGAAGGTGAGTAAGTCCCGGATCTAGACAAAACCGGCCGCACTAATTTGTGACCGTTAGCTAAGGCTGCTGTAGCAACGGCCAGCTGTATAGGTGTAACTAAATTATAGCCCTGACCAATACCTACAGATATGGTATCTCCGGGATACCAAGGTTGTCCAAATCGTCGTTTTTTCCATTCTTTCGAAGGCGCAATACCGCTTGCCTCACTAGGTAAATCAATTCCCGTTTTTGATCCAAACCCAAACTGAACTAAATATCTGTGAATTTTGTCAATCTCCAGCTCATGAGCGAGCTTATAGAAATAAGTATCCACCGACTCAACAATAGCCTTATGAAGGTTTACCTCTCCATGCCCCCCTTTTTTCCAATCCCTAAACTTATATTTACTCTCCGGCAAAGAGAAGAATCCCGGATCCCACATTGACCAATCAGGTGTCCTAACCTGCTCCTCCAAGCCGGCAATAGCAATAAACGGTTTGAGCGTTGAACCCGGTGGATAGACTCCATCACTTACACGGTTAACTAAAGGCCTATCGGCAGAGTCTCGAATCTCGCGCCAAGTCTTTTGATCAAAACCACGAACAAAGAGACTGGGATCGTATCCGGGTTTAGATACAAACGCTAAAACGCTCCCATTATTTGGATCCAAAGCAACTAATGCGCCATTTTGATTACCTAACGCATCGAATGCCGCTTTTTGTAACGTGATATCAATAGTCAGGAAGATATCCTCCCCACCAACTGGCTGTTGCTGCTCGAGGACTCTAAGCTCTGTACCCTTAGAATCGACTTCGACATGATTAAGTCCTAATCGCCCCCTGAGTTTAGATTCATAAAAAGCTTCGATGCCTCGTTTTCCAATCCAATCAGAATTAATATACGCAGCTCTCAATCCTCTCTGCTCAAGACGGTCAAGATCAGCCTCACTAATACGCCTGACGTAACCCAACAAATGTGACGTTAAATCACCGTAGACATATTCTCTGTAAAGCTGAGCACTCAGTTTAATTTCTGGAAATCGATATGAATTTTCGGTAAAGCGTGCGATCTCATCCTCGCTTAAATCATCCCGAATGACGATATTAGAGAATCTGCCGGCTCTTTTCAGCGCCTTCTCAATTAGCGCTCGCTCCTCAACTGAAATCGCTACTAAATCATTCAAGTCATCAAGAACCTGGTCAAGGTCCTCAACGCCATTAGCCCAAAGTTCCAAAACGAAAGAAGAATAATTCTTTGCTAGTACGTGGCCATTTCTATCATAAATAAGCCCTCGATTCGGCAGAATCGGCGATATATTAATACGATTATTTTCAGCACGAAGTTGATAATAGTCTGCATTAATTATTTGTAAAAAAAACAATCTCCCAAGCAACAATGCAGACAAAATAAGCATAGCGATGATTGCTCCGCGTATTCGAAAATTGAAGCCACCTAGTTCTGATAAAGATTTTCTATATCGCAGCATTCCTAAATTAAAACTCTTTTGTTATTCCGTCTGGCAAGCAACAATCGATCAACTATTTATTGACGCGTGAATAATTTTTCTGAAGTATAAATTCAACCGCAGCCCACGTTATTCCCCAAACCGCCACCACAACCAAATGATTAACATTCATTGAAATATCTATATACAAAGAAACTAAAATCTGCAGTATTAATTCAAGGATCACAACTGTCGCGACGACGAACCCAGTTCTATTTAAACGAGCGCTCATCCGAAATCGGTTACCAAACTGCACAGCCACTGCGACCAAGAGCAAGTATTTTAAGACATGCGCTCCAACTATTGAGCCACTTAAGAAATCAACGATCAAACCCAATATAAAGACGGTGCTGAGACTCAACCTACTATCACCACCCAACATAGCCCAATACAAAATAATCAGCGCTAAAAGATCCGGGGCGATCGAGTTAGACAATCCTGGTAGTCCAAAAGAAGAAATCATCATACCAATAACAATTGAAATGATTATTTTTATCTTTGATACTCGTTGTATGAACGCCGACATATAGGTGAACCTTCGTTAACGATTACTTGAATTTATCTAGAAAAAACAAATCATCGCCAGTCGGACCTGTTAGCGCGATGAAACTATCGTTTGATTGAGGGTTCGATAAAGACTTAACTAATATCCGAGAAAAAGTAGAAGTCGACTCCGTATCTACTGACATAACTTTGCCAACTGGAATACCATGAGGATATCTACCGCCCATGCCAGAAGTGATTAAAACATCATCAACCTTAATGTCCACCTCTTCCGGAACAAACTTAAGCTCTAGCGAATTATAATGCCCTCGCCCAAAAGCGACAGCCCGAAAATCCGTTCTAAGCACCTGGACATGAACGCTTGCGCGTTTGTCAGAAACCAATCTTACAAAGCCTTGATCATTCTCAACACTGATTACCTGCCCAACGAGCCCCTCCGTGCTGATAACATAGTTGCCTGGCTTTATCGGCGCCCCTTGTTTGAATTGAACTCTTAGCCAGCGATCGTAAAGGGAGTCAGAATCAGCAATCACTGTTACTGCGTGCATCCCATTGGGACTATGCTCTTGTAGCTGAAGTAGGGAATGTAGTTTCTCAAGCTGTCGCTTGAGCGAGACGAGCTGATGCAATTTTACCTCGCTAATTGTTTGAGCTGTTTTAAGCTTTTTATTTTCTCGAGCTAACTCCACCTTCGAGGAAAGATAAAAGCTGAAATCTTCTAACCAAACTTTCAACGGTCGAATTGAATCATTAACAACGACTTCAAAGCCCGTAATTTTTTCTCTAAAAGGAGTGAAGGTGTGATGCTTTAAATCAAAAAAAATAAGACAAAGAGCAATGGTTGAATATACCAACAGCTTGATATAAAAATGAACTCTATTACCCTTGCTTGTATTGGACGCTAATGGCATGTCCTAGAAGAAATTGATCTATTTAGCTAAGCCGAGAGACGAAGGCTCCAGGCATATTAAGAACCTTATTCATTCGCAAAAACGCCCGTGAATGGATCGTCAAGTTTTTCGAGAGCCATTCCCGATCCACGAACAACACACGTCAAGGGATTATCGCTGACCACAACCGGCAGGCCCGTCTCCTCCATCAATAACCGATCAAGGTCTCTCAATAACGCCCCACCGCCCGTCAAAACCATACCCCGCTCTGCGATATCCCCACCTAGCTCTGGCGGGGTTTGCTCGAGCGCATTTTTTACTGCAGACACAATGCTGTTTAATGGATCTGATAGAGCTTCTAAAATTTCTGTACTCGTGATCTTAAAGCTACGCGGAATTCCTTCTGCGAGATTTCTACCCTTAACTTCTTTCTCACGAATCTCTCCACCCGGAAACGCAAGACCAATATCCTTTTTTAATTCCTCTGCAGTAGCTTCGCCGATGAGCATCCCATAATTACGACGCACATAATTTATTATTGACTCATCAAACTTATCACCTCCCGTCCTCACGGACCCGGAATAAACCACGCCCCCAAGAGAAATAACACCAACCTCTGTAGTGCCACCACCAACGTCAACGACCATAGAGCCTGTAGCCTCCTCAACCTGCATACCCGCCCCAATAGCAGCCGCCATCGGTTCCTCAATTAACTCGACCTTTCGCGCACCAGCTCCATAAGCCGACTCTCTTATTGCGCGTCGCTCAACCTGAGTAGACCCGCAAGGAACACAAATTACGATTCTAGGACTAGGCGCAAAAAACCTTGTGTCGTGCACCTTCTTAATGAAATGCCGGAGCATTTGCTCAGTAACCGTAAAGTCAGCAATCACCCCATCCTTCATTGGTCGGATGGCATTAATGTTGCCGGGTGTTCTCCCGAGCATTAATTTTGCCTCATTACCAACGGCTCTAATGGTCTTTGTCCCGCCTCCAATCGATTCATGGCGAAGGGCCACAACCGAAGGCTCATCTAGGACAATACCCTTCCCACTTACATAAATGAGGGTGTTCGCCGTTCCTAAATCAATAGCGATATCATTTGAGAAAAACTGAGTAAATATTCCAAACATGATGTGCTCCTACGAGTAGGCAGGGATAGAGTAGTAAATCGATGATGTATGATAACCTAATGCTTTATTTAAGGCGAAAAACTTTCAAATCATCACGCCACTCGATTTGAAAGCAAATATTCCACTTAGTCCGGTGAAGCAAGGCTTACATGCTCGTGGAAATCGATTGGTTTAAATCAGATAATACCCAAATATGTCACTAACTAAACAAGACGTCAAAAAGGCAGCGGACCTCGCACGAATCGAAATTACAGATCAAGAGGCTGAGGACGCGTTGGATCCACTTAAAAAAGTATTTACCCTCATTGAAGAGATGCAGCAGCTGAATACCGAGAATGTCGAACCCATGGCCCATGCACAAGACATCTCCACTCGACTGCGTGACGATGTCGTTACTGAGGTTGACCAGAGAGAATTACTTCAGGCGTCGGCGCCGGCCATTGAAAACGGCCTATTCCTCGTTCCAAAAGTTATCGATCAATAATGCTGGATAAAACTGTAAAAGAACTAGGCGACGCACTTCAGCGTAAAGAATTCTCAAGCGTTGAGCTGACGAGGGCGTTTCTTGATCGCAGCAAGACTCTCAATAATGAGGTTAATGCTTTCATTACCTTTGACGAGGAGCAGACGCTCGCTCAAGCTAAAAAAGCCGACAAAATTCTCTCAACGGATAACGCTACAGCGCTAACGGGGATACCTATTGCACACAAAGATATATGGTGTGCTAAGAATTGGATCACCACTTGTGGGTCTAGAATGCTAGAGAATTTTCGGTCTCCTTATGATGCGCATATTATAAAGCGGTTTAATGAATATGGCGCGGTCACGCTAGGCAAAACAAACATGGATGAATTTGCGATGGGCTCATCGAACGAAACGTCCTGGTTTGGTAATGTTAAAAACCCATGGGATCTTAATCGAGTCCCAGGAGGAAGCTCAGGGGGTTCGGCTGCGGCCGTATCAGCTGGTATGGCGCCGGCCTCTACAGGAACCGATACCGGCGGCTCAATTCGACAGCCTGCCGCACTATGCGGCATATCAGGCCTAAAACCCACTTATGGATTAGTATCTCGCTATGGGATGATCGCTTTTGCCTCCAGCCTTGATCAAGGCGGGCCTATGGCAAAATCTGCAGAAGATCTTGCTATTCTCCTAGAGGCTATGGTGAGTTTTGACGCCAAAGATAGTACCAGTCTTGAAAAACCTACCGTGAATTATTCCGGCGGTATTAATAGATCAATGAATGGATTGCGGATTGGTATTCCTAAAGAATACTTTAGCGATCAAACAGCGCCTGACGTACAAAAAGGGGTCGCAGAAGCACTAAAAGAGTACGAAAAAATGGGCGCAACACTTGTGGATATATCATTACCAACAAGCCCATTATCAGTTGCGGCATATTATGTAATAGCCCCAGCAGAAGCCTCCAGTAATTTATCTCGATTTGACGGTGTGCGCTACGGTTATAGAGCCCCCAAATACTCCGACTTAAATGATATGTACGCGAAAACACGTGCCCAAGGATTTGGGGCAGAAGTCAAAAGAAGGATACTCATCGGAACTTATGTACTCTCGCACGGATACTATGACGCTTACTATCTAAAAGCACAAAAAGTGAGACGTCTCATCTCACAAGACTTCGCACATGCTTTTAAAACATGTGACGTAATCATGTCGCCAACTACGCCAAGCACCGCATTTCAGATAGGCGAGAAGGCATCCGATCCAGTGCAAATGTACCTATCTGATACATTCACAATCGCTGCCAACCTAGCAGGACTGCCTGCTATGTCAATTCCTTGCGGGCTAGATCAAAACCAATTACCAATCGGTCTTCAGCTCATCGGTAATTATTTCGATGAGGCCCAAATGATAGCGGCTGCGCATCAATACCAATGCGTTACCGACTGGCATCTCAAAAAACCTCCTTTATACGGCGTGTGAACTATGGAATGGGAAATTGTTATTGGAATTGAAACCCACGTACAACTGTCAACCGAATCAAAGATCTTTTCTGGGGCGTCTACAGATGTCGGCGCACCCCCTAACGCTCATGCTTGCGAAGTAGACCTCGCGCTGCCAGGGGTTTTACCGGTTCTCAATAAAGATGCGGTCGGGAAGGCGATACGTTTTGGTGTCGCGACACAAGCGACTATCAACCAACGTTCAATTTTTGCTCGAAAAAACTACTTTTATCCCGACTTACCGAAGGGTTATCAAATCAGTCAAATGGAAATACCTATCGTAGAAGGCGGAAAATTAAAATTTCACGTCAACAAAACTGAAAGAACCGTTAATCTAACTCGCGCGCACTTGGAGGAAGATGCTGGAAAGTCTCTACATGAAGACTTTATTGGTATGAGTGGTATTGACCTCAATCGAGCAGGTACACCGTTACTAGAGATTGTGTCTGAGCCTGAAATGAGATCTTCTAATGAGGCGGTAGAATACGCTAAAACGCTTCACGCTCTCGTGCGGTGGATAGGCATTTGTGAAGGAAATATGCAAGAAGGGAACTTCAGATGTGATGCGAACGTTTCGGTACGTAGGAAAGGAGATGAGAAACTCGGAACACGCAGAGAAATCAAGAATTTAAATTCTTTTAAGTTTCTTCAACAAGCTATTGAATACGAAGCCAGTTGGCAAATGGAACAAATCGAGGATGGACTAGCAATCGTACAAGCCACCGTACTTTTTGATCCTGATAGCGGAGAAACGCGTTTAATGAGAACGAAAGAAGACGCCCATGACTATCGCTATTTTCCAGACCCAGACTTATTACCATTGGTCATTGACGATGAATGGTTAATTAGAACACGTGCGTCTCTCCCCGAGCTCCCGGAGTCAAAAGCCAAAAGATATCAAAGTGAATTAGAACTAAATGGTCCCGATGTGGCATCACTGGTATCCAGCCTTGAGGCAGCCACATATTTCGAAGCTACACTCGACCAATTCGATCAAAAAACCATCAAACCTGCAGCTAAATTAATCGCAAACTGGATGAATGGTGAGCTGACAGCCTCGCTTAATCGCGCACAAAAAGATTTTACTCAATGCCCTATAAATGCAGAAACTCTATCAAACTTGATCAAGCGTATTCTCGATAACACGCTGTCTACAAAATTAGCTCGATTGGTTTTTGAAGAACTTTGGAGCGGCAACTCATCCGTGGATGACATTATTACGGAAAAGGGCTTCAAGCAAATGTCCGACACGGGTGAAATTGAAGCTTATGTCTCACAAGTTATCAAAGAAAACTCGCAACAAGTTGCTGACTTTAAGGCGGGTAAAGAAAAAGCGCTTAATTCACTTGTAGGCCAGGTAATGAAGCTAACCAAAGGCAAAGCAAATCCCACGCAAGTAAACGACATCCTTAAAACTAAGTTAAGTTAACTCGCGCCGTACTGGGCACGATATTCACTAACTTGTTTAAGGTTATCGGCCATTTCAGGCCGTTGCGATAAATAATCAACGAGATCATCCAAGCAAAATAAACTGATTACAGGGAGCTTAAACTCTCGCTCAATTTCTTGAATCGCTGACTCGGTGCCTGTACCACGTTCCTGACGATCTAAAGAAACAACAATACCGCAAGGTGTAGCGCCTGCGGCTTCGATAACATTGATAGATTCACGAACTGAAGTTCCAGCAGAGATAACATCATCAACAATAAGAACGTGACCTGAGACTGGTGCGCCAATAGTTAACCCTCCCTCGCCATGTGCTTTAGCCTCCTTACGATTAAATGCAAACGGCACATTCCGATTTAAACTCGATAATGCTATCGCCGTTGAAGCCGCTAAAGTAATCCCCTTGTATGCTGGTCCGTAAAGCATATCGAAATTAATTTTCGCACTAAGAATCGCTTGAGCATAAAATCGACCTAGTCTTCCGATAGCGTTCCCATCCGTAAACAAACCAGTGTTAAAAAAGTAAGGCGATTGCCTACCAGCCTTGGTTGTAAAATCACCAAAATGCAAAACGTTAGCGTGGCGGGTAAACTCGATAAAATCTATTTTTGAGAAAAGTTGTGGTGTCATGTTAAGAATAATTTCATTAAATTTAAATGGTATCCGTTCTGCGGTTAGAAAAGGACTCGCTCCATGGTTGAGAAGGTCCGGCGCGGATATATTATGCCTTCAAGAGCTTAAAGCTCAGGAAAAAGATATTGATGACGATACAAGATGCATCGCTAACTATCACAGCTATTTTCATTGCGCCCAACGACCGGGCTATAGCGGCGTTGGTATTTATTCTAAACGAGAACCTGATGAAGTGATTGAAGGACTCGGTTTCGAGGATATTGATGCTGAGGGCAGGTATATTGAAGCACGTTTTAATAACCTCTCTGTTATTTCCGTTTACGTTCCATCAGGGTCAAGCTCTGACGAAAGGCTAGCCATCAAGTTTCGCTTCATGGAGCGATTCGTAGAACCACTGAACGAATTAAAAAAAAGCGGCAGGGAGGTCGTGATATGTGGGGATTGGAATACCGCACACAAAGAAATCGATTTAAAAAACTGGAAGGCTAACAAAAAAAATTCAGGTTTTATGCCTGAAGAGAGAGAATGGTTCGACGGAATTCTCAATAACCTGGGATATATCGACGTATTTAGAACATTAAATCCGCGTCCCGATCAATACACCTGGTGGTCGAACCGCGGGCAGGCTTGGCTGAATAATGTCGGGTGGCGTATTGACTACCAGCTATGCACGCCAGGTATTGCGCAAACAGCAAAACGTGAAAAAATCTATAAAGCCAAGCGATTTAGCGATCATGCACCATTAATCATTGACTATGATTTTGACTTGTAATTGCTTTCATTCAATTTAAAGAAGTGCCACCCTAAAAATATGAATATTAGCGCCTTCTTCATAATTTATACTCAAACTAATGTTTTACGTATGTTGTTCCTGGGGTTTTCAGCAGGCCTACCACTTCTTTTAGTATTTGGAACTCTCTCTTTCTGGCTAAGAGAAGCTGGACTTGAGCTTTCAGCGATTGGATTTTTTTCATGGATAGGTTTGGTGTACGCCTTTAAATGGGCCTGGTCTCCACTGGTTGATCAACTACCGATACCCCTACTCACCACAAAGTTTGGTCGGCGGCGATCGTGGTTATTGGTATCTCAAGTTGCAATAGCTATTGGGCTAATTGGTATAGCGACAACGGACCCCTCACGAGGAGTATCTAGCCTTATAGGATTTGCTTTATTAACTGCTTTTGCTTCTGCGACTCAAGATATTGCCTTAGACGCCTTCCGAATTGAATCGGGACTGATTGAGGATCAAGGAGCCATGGCGGCAACGTATCAAATGGGATATCGAATAGCCATGATTATTGCATCTGCTGGTGCACTATTTCTAGCCTCATGGTTTGACTACACCGCGAACATATATGAACCAGAGCCTTGGATGTATACGTATATGTGTATGGCGGCCCTCATGTTAATCGGCATGGTAACCACCATCCTCTCGCCAGAGCCATCTCCGCAAATCAATCAATGCATTACTGAATGGAATGCAGAATCACGAGTGGAACGACTAGTTAGATGGTTTAAAAAGGCCGCCGTCATGCCATTTTTAGACTTTATAAGACGTTATCGGCTTCAAGCAGTCTCATTGCTTGCAATGATTAGCCTCTATCGCATCTCGGATATTGTTATGGGTGTTATGTCAAACCCCTTTTATATAGATATGGGATTCTCAAAGCAGGAGATTGCCACGGTATCAAAAATTTTCGGCGTAATTATGACTGTTTTAGGCGCTCTCGTCGGAGGGTCACTAATCAAGTATCTCGGGATTTTTAAGATACTTTTTTTAGGTGCCGCTCTGAGCAGCCTAACAAATTTGTTATTCGCATGGCTATCCGTTAATGAGCCCTCCATCGGGGCACTCACTCTCACGGTGAGCGCCGACAATTTCAGCGCAGGAATCGCGAGCGCAGCATTCATCGCATATCTGTCTAGCCTGACCAATATCCAGTATTCAGCAACTCAATACGCGCTATTCAGCTCGCTGATGTTTTTGTTGCCAAAATCGATTGCTGGATGGTCAGGTGTATTTGTCGAAACATGGGGATACGCATATTTCTTTTTAACAACAGCACTGATTGGGATACCTAGTCTGATGCTTGTTTGGTTCGTAAGAAAAATATCGATAGAAGGCAGGCCCTAAAAATCGGTAGAAAATAGTACGTACTAATTCGGCCCCTTATTAAACCGATAAATTGCCACAGCTCCCAACAGGTTAGGAAACGTCGTGACCATCCGACCACTCTCGCTAATTACGATACGGTCACGAATATTTACGTCGTATTGTGAACAGTACTTTTCGAAATCATTAATCGTTAACACATGAACATTCGGTGTGTCATACCATTGGTGGGGTAATTCTTTTGACATAGGTGTTTTCCCTAACAAAATCTGTAAGCGATGTCGCCACAATCCAAAGTTAGGGAAAGTGACGATTACCTGCCTGCCTACACGAAGCATTTCGTCCATAATGACTTCGGTTTCATGAACGGCTTGCAAAGTCAAAGACAAAATAATGTAATCAAATGCATTGTCAGCGAAGCCGGATAAGCCTTGCTCTAAATCAGATTGGATAATATTAATACCGTTGCTTACGCTCGCAAAAACATTTCGGTAATCTTTATCAACGCCGTACCCCGTTACGTTTCGCGTCTTCTTAAGGTGTAACAACAATGATCCGTCGCCGCATCCTAAATCTAGCACGGTAGAATCATTACGAATCATGGTAGTGATTATTTCGTAATCACGGCGCCTAATTTTATTCCCCTTAGACATCGCAGCGCTCGTTCCATATTCGCTCAAAATAAGCACTAATCAAATTATGGTAAATCGGCTCGTCCATCAAAAATGCATCGTGCCCGTTGGGCGAATCTATTTCCGCGTAGGACACATTCAATTTGTTCGCTACGAGCGCTTCAACGATTTCCTCCGAGCGACTAGGAGAGAACCGCCAGTCGGAAGTGAATGAAATAACTAGAAAGTTAGCTTCTGCATGACTCAAGCTTTCAGCTAAGTTCCCCGAGCACTTGGCAGCCGGATCAAAATAGTCAAGCGCTTTCGTTATACGTAAATAAGTATTTGCATCAAAAGTATCTGCAAACTTATCCCCTTGATAACGCAGATAAGACTCAATTTGAAAATCAGTATCGAAGTTAAACTTTAAAGAGTCTTTACGCAAAGTTCTACCAAACTTAACGTCCATTGTGTCGTCGGATAGATAAGTTATGTGGCCAATCATCCGTGCAATTTTTAAACCGCTTCGTGGTATGGCTTTGTGCTGGTAAAAATCGCCATCAAAGAATTCATTGTCGAGAGTAATCGCTTGGCGTGCCACCTCATTAAACGCGATATTTTGTGCGGATAATTTTGGTGCAGCTGCTACGATTACGGCATTATTAATACGGTTAGGCTGATCTATGGTCCATTGAAGAGCCTGCATACCTCCCAAACTGCCGCCCATAACCGCAGCAAAAATATCAATACCAAGCTTAGTCGCAAGTCTAGCCTGAGTTTCTACCCAATCCTCAACAGTAACCATAGGGAATGCGCTTCCCCATGGTTCATTAGTAGCGGCGTTTATAGTTGACGGACCGGTCGAGCCATGACATCCACCGAGATTATTAACGCCAATCACAAAAAAACGGTTGGTATCTAACGGCTTACCTGGCCCAATTAAATTATCCCACCAACCCAAGGTTTTTTCGTCTCCGTCATACGTCCCGGCTACGTGATGTGATGCATTAAGCGCGTGACACACCAGAACAGCGTTAGTCTTATCATCGTTAAGGGCACCGTATGTTTCAAAAGTAAGTTGATAGTTAGAGAGCGTATCACCACATTTCAGAAGTAAAGGTTCCTCAAAATCCATGGTTTGCGGCTTCACGTCTCCAATTGACGAGTTCATGTTAAACGCCGTCCTTCAACTAGCGCATTAACGCAGATATCAGCATTATAATTTACGCCCAAAGTACTCATAATCCTATATTTTTTTTCCTTGAAAGACGCACCAAGATTCTAGTGGCCGCCTCAGAAGCCATATCATTAATTAGAGAATTCTCTTCATTCGATTTAGCTGCAATATCAAGATCACTGTGCGTTATTTTCCGACGTAATACGAGCTGGCGCTCGGCGTTGTTGATTGAATTATTTGTCGAATCAATTCTATACCCGATGGTATAAACCAACTCATACTCATCAACGCTGCCCGCATTTGACAATACTGCAACGGTTCGTATCGAGACTTCGCTTAAAATAATTATGGCAACTTCAGCATCGGACATTGTCTGAACGACATTAACGTAAGATGTTCTCTGAATTTTCTTTTTAATTATTTTGCCAACACGGGACCCCACCTCTGCTTGCAGGTATATAGCTTGATAGGGTATCTCGAAACTACCCTTCAATTTAAATCCGCAACTAGACAACGTGATTGCGATTCCTATAAGAAGTAACGTCGTTTTTATTTTAAGCATTAATTTCGCATGCAATTCGATTAAATGACTATATTTACCAGTCGGCCTGCAACAAGCACGATTTTTTTTACGGACTTACCATGGACATAATTTTGCACCAGGTCGTCGCCTAAGGCCGCGGCCTCGATCTGCTCCTTTGAAGCGGATACAGCAACGGTTATTTTACTTCTCAACTTCCCATTAACTTGCACTACAAGCTCAATTTCGTCTCGCAATAGGGCTTCTTTATTTACTCGTGGCCATACCGCATATTGTAAATCGCCGGCAAATCCCAGCTCATCCCATAGTCTCTCCGTAATATGAGGAACAATTGGAAATAATATTCGCAACAAAATACCTAAGCCCTCAGCCCTCAAACTCGATCGTTCATCTTCTTCCAATCGTGCGCCCCCGATATGATCAAGCACATTGAGCATTTTCATCCCAGCAGAGGCGACGGTATTATATTGTTTTCGCTGATAATCAAAATTTGCCTGCTTTAATAATACGTTCAAATCTCTGCGTATGTCTTTAGCATCTTTAGAGTTAAGCTGGGAAATATTTAAAACTAGTCCTTTGCTAATAGACTCTTTAAATTGATAACCATAGCGCCACAAACGCTTTAAGAAACGGTATGCGCCCTCGACCCCGTCGTCATTCCAAGCTAATGTATCTTCGGGTGGGGACGTAAACATCATAAAGAATCGGGCTGTATCCGCCCCATATCGGTTAATTAGGGATTGTGGGTCAACGCCGTTATTTTTTGACTTTGACATGGTTCGAATTCCACCAGTCTCTATGACCTCACCGTTTTTGACTAAGCGCTGTCCTGAACGTTTTCCGTTATCATCTAGCAGTAGTTCAACATCTTGTGGATTGTAATAAGTAATTCGACCTGTCTCTTCCGTCTTATAGAAGATTTCATTTAAAACCATGCCCTGGGTCAACAAATTTGAAAACGGCTCATCGATCTCTGATACCTGAAGGTCGCGCATAACCTTTGTCCAAAATCGGGAATACAACAAGTGTAAAATCGCGTGCTCAATCCCGCCGATGTATTGATCAACGGGCAACCAGTAGCTAGCCCGTTCATCCACCATTGCTTCGTTTGCATCGGCACTAGCGAATCGTAAAAAATACCAAGATGAATCTACAAACGTATCCATCGTATCAGTCTCCCGCTGCGCGTCTCGTCCGCAAGCTGGACACTTGCACAGCAAAAAATCAGCCCTTTTATTTAATGGGTTACCTGAGCCATCGGGCACACAGTCCTCCGGCAATATAACGGGTAGGTCACCTTCAGGGACAGGCACATCACCACAAGATTCACAGTGAATAATAGGTATCGGGGTACCCCAATATCTTTGTCGTGAAATACCCCAGTCACGAAGCCGCCATTGCGTGTGCTTTTTCCCTAAACTGAGCGTTAAGAGGTCGTTAGCAATGCTCTCCACTGACTCGGCAAATGTCATACCGTCGTATTTACCCGAATCAACGCATATGCCCTTTTCAGAATACCAATCACTCCATCCGTCCTGTGAGTAGTGCTTATTTGGGACCTCGATTACCTGCTGGATATCAATACCGTATTTTTTTGCAAATAAAAAATCACGCTCGTCATGCCCAGGTACTCCCATAACAGCGCCCTCGCCATACGTCATCAAAACGTAGTTACCAACCCAAACTTCGACACGCCTACCATCTAAAGGATGCGTGACAAAAACTCCCGTGGGCATCCCTTTCTTCTCTAAAGACGCTATGTCTGCTTCCATCGTACTGCCCTGTTTGCATTCCTCAATAAATGCAGCTAGCTTCAGATCAGACTTAGCGGCGTATTCTGCAATGCTGTGCTCCGCAGCAACCGCGCAAAATGTGACACCCATTATCGTATCGACTCGGGTCGTAAATACCTTTAACAGCTCATCCTTCCCATCTAAGGTATAAGGAAAAGATACATTTACGCCCTCGCTTAACCCGATCCAATTTGCTTGCATCGTTTTGACGCGATCAGGCCAGCCCGGCAAAGCCTCTAAAGCCTGCAGAAGTTCGCGCGCATACTCGGTAATACGCATGTAATACATAGGTATTTCGCGTTTCTCGACAACGGCGCCAGTTCTCCAGCCGCATCCATCAATGACTTGCTCATTCGCAAGCACAGTTTGATCGACTGGATCCCAATTTACCGTGCCCGTCTTCCGGTAGACAAGACCCTTCTCGAGCATTTTTGTAAATAACCATTGATTCCAGCGATAATAAGTAGGATCACAAGTCGCCAGCTCTCGGCTCCAATCGATAGCAAACCCTAATGATTGGAGCTGTTTCTTCATATATGCGATGTTGTCGCGCGTCCATTTAGAAGGTGGCACACCGTTAGCCATCGCAGCATTTTCGGCGGGCAATCCGAAAGCGTCCCAACCCATCGGCTGCAATACGTTATAGCCATTCATTCGATGATATCGAGTAAGCACGTCCCCAATCGTATAGTTGCGGACGTGTCCCATATGTAACTTACCTGAGGGGTAAGGGAACATAGACAAACAATAATATTTGGGCTTATTTTGATCCTCTGTAGCCTTGAACGATTTACTCTCAACCCAGCGAGACTGAGCCTCTGCCTCTATGAGTGAAGGATGATATTGACTTTCCATGTGTGACCAATGTTGTAAACTAATATCTAATTATAACTTTAGGTCTACATTAATGATGCGCAAGATCAAATTTAAGCGCATCTTTGCTGCGAATTAAAAAGTAGCTATTCGTGAACCATCATTAACTTCGTTTAAACTTTATGTCCCGAGCACATCCAATTGTTGCCGTCACAGGTGCGTCTGGCGCTGGTACTACCAGTGTCCAAGAGACTTTCAAATTCATTTGTGCCGAAGCAAATTTTCTAGCAATCTTCGTTGAAGGGGATAGTTTTCATCGATACGAACGCGAAGAGATGCGTAAGCTAATCGATGCTTGGGAGCGCACAGCGGGCCGAACGATTAGTCATTTTGGTCCTGAGGCTAATCTTCTCGATGAGTTAGAAGCTCTATTCAATGAATATGGTGAAGTGGGGGCAGGTCGCGCAAGACAATATTTACACGATGAAAACTCTGCTCGCCTTTACGGTCAAAAAGTTGGTACATTCACAGAATGGTCAGACATAGCGACTGGCTCCGATTTGCTCATATATGAGGGCTTACATGGGGGCATAGTGACCGATACGGTGAACATATCCCAGCATGTCGACTTATTAATTGGAGTTACTCCAACGATAAACTTAGAGTGGATACAAAAACTCTACCGTGATCAGAAAGACAGGGGACACTCAATCGACGATGTCACGCAAACTATTTTAAGACGAATGCCTGATTACATCGAACACATCGTCCCGCAATACTCCAGAACACATATCAACTTTCAGCGAGTTCCTACTGTTGATACCTCAAACCCATTCTCCAACATAGGAATCCCCAGCCCGAGCGAGAGTTTGATAGTGATCCGATTTAATGACCCGAACCAAACAGAGATTGAAGATATAATTAACGCGATAGGCGGTTCATTTCAGAGCAAAGAAGACTGCATTGTTGTCCCAGGCCAAACATTTGAAAAAACATTAAAATTTATCCTGACGCCTAGAGTCCAAAAACTTGTAATAAATGGTCGCGAAGAGCGTGCTCAAAAATGAAACTCAATTCCACCGAAGCCCACTGAATGTCAGAACTACTGAAAGGGCTGAACCAGCCGCAACTTGATGCTACGACCCACTCAGATTCCTCCGTTTTGGTTCTTGCGGGAGCTGGTTCAGGAAAAACAAAGGTGCTCACGACCCGAATCGCTTGGCTCATTCAAACTGGACAAATTAATCCCTTTGAATTGATGGCAGTTACTTTTACCAACAAGGCCGCGAAAGAAATGTTGTTTCGCATTACGTCAATGCTGCCAATAAACACTCGGGGCATGTGGGTGGGCACCTTTCATGGGCTATGTAATCGACTACTCAGAACACATTTCCGTGAGGCAAATCTTCCTCAAACCTTTCAAATATTAGATTCAGCTGATCAGTTATCGCTCGTTAAACGTGTCATGAAAAGTTTGTCGATTGACGAGGTCCGCTACCCATTCAGGCAAGCACAATACTTCATCAATAGTAATAAAGAAGAGGGGTTGCGTCCGGATAAAGTGGAGCCTGTTGATGACTTTGGTAGAACTCTTACAGAAGTTTATCGAGCGTATGACCGCACCTGCGCCAACGAAGGTGTTGTAGATTTTTCAGAATTACTACTTCGCTCCTACGAATTATTATTAAAGAATGAGCGACTACTTAAACATTATCAAAATCGGTTCAAACATATCCTGGTCGATGAGTTTCAAGATACGAATAGACTTCAATATGCATGGCTCAAACTCTTAGCTGAACAAGGCGCGTGTGTAATGGCCGTGGGCGATGATGACCAGTCCATTTATGCTTTTCGAGGAGCAAACTCTGGAAATATGTTGAGCTTTGAAACAGACTTTGCAATCGAAAAAGTGGTAAAGCTTGAGCAAAATTACCGCTCTCTTGGGAATATCCTAGACGGTGCCAACGCACTAATTAAAAATAACGACGGTAGGCTTGGAAAAAACTTGTGGACAGATCAGGGAGAAGGAGAACCTATCAGGGTCTTTCGAGCTATGACTGATGGCGAAGAAGCGTCATTTATCATTGAAGAAATACAAGCGCTACGAAATTCCGGTACCGAGCTCAAAAATATTGCGCTCCTCTATCGGTCAAACGCTCAATCTCGGGTATTGGAGCACGGTTTATTCAGTGCCGGGCTTCCCTACAGAGTTTATGGGGGACTAAGATTCTTCGAACGACAAGAAGTAAAACATGCCCTTGCTTACCTCAGATTGATCGCCAATACTAGCGACGATGGGGCACTACTCAGAATTATTAATTTTCCAACACGCGGCATCGGCAACCGTACGATCGAAAATATTCGCGACCTTGCCGAACGTTCTGGCTCAACCCTCTGGCAAGCGGCGTGCTCGGCACCACTGTCTGGTCGCTCGGTTACTGCTGTAACGGGGTTTATCAATTTAATCGAAAAGTTAAAAAATGAAACCTTAGGATTCTCGCTCCCGGATTTAATTGAACACGCGATCGAGAGTAGCGGTCTTGTTGAGCATTATCAAAAAGACCGTGACGGCCAAGACCGACTCGAAAACCTTACAGAGCTTATTAATGCAGCCTCAGCTTTTGTTGCTGAAAGGGCCAGCACGCCGAGCTTAGAACCTCAAATGGAGAACAATGCCGAGGAAGGTTTTAACGTAACCGAACTCGATCCGTTGATTGACTTTCTGGCGCACGCCTCACTTGAGGCGGGTGATAATCAAGCTCATGCCGGCGAGGACGCACTGCAGTTAATGACCGTTCATGCAGCAAAGGGCCTAGAATTCCACAGTGTGTTTATCAGCGGCTTGGAAGAGGGGTTGTTCCCCCACGAAAACAGCATTAACGAGCACGGTGGTTTAGAAGAGGAAAGAAGGCTAATGTACGTCGCCATGACGCGTGCCATGCGGCGCCTTTATCTATCACACTCGCAAATGCGAATGCTGCATGGACAAACACGCTACAACATTGAATCGCGATTCATTGATGAAATACCTGAAACTATATTGAAAAAAATTAATGACGCCAAATTCATCACGACATCTGCTGCTCCTCGACCCCACAAACCTACCATGGTCAGTCGAAACACTCCGGGGGGATTCCGCATTGGACAACAAGTAAAACATGCTAAATTCGGTATTGGCATCATTGTTCAAGTCGAAGGACAAGGAACAGATGCTCGGCTACAAGTGAATTTTAGAGAGAGCGGTTTAAAATGGCTTGCCCTGGAATATGCAAAGCTAACTCAAGCCTAGAAAATAATTTTTTATGCAGGAAATCTTTGAGATTGAGCTCTATGATTTTGTAAAATTCGTTTAAATAAATCTGGGTCGTGGGCATGCGTTAGTTCACCGGGCCGTGGTAAGTGCAAATCATAGAGACGCGACACCCAAAACCTAAGTGCACCTGCTCGCAACATCATTGGCCATACTTTTTTCTCCGTAGACGTGAACTGACGAATACTGTTGTAACCGCTCAATAGAGATTGTAATTTGTTATTGTCGAGAGATCCGTCGAAGCGAATACACCAATCATTTGCGGTTATCGCAACGTCATAAACCCAAGCGTCTATACAGGCGAAGTATAAGTCAATAAATCCACCTACTCGAGATCCATCGAACAGCACATTATCTCGAAATAAATCCGCGTGAATGGCCCCATGTGGAATCGCGTCGCTGACAAATTCAGCTTGGCAAGCTATCTCTGTTCGAAGTAAATGAGCATCTTCCTCATTTAAAAACTTATAAATATCCTGTGCCGCCTCAAACCACCAGGAACTACCCCTTAAGTTTTTTAAATGTCCCTCAAAAGACTGCCCTGCCAAATGCATATGTGCAAGTTTCTCGCCCACCAAATGTACCTGGTCACCAGTGGGTGTTGTAGTAGGCGACCCCGGAATACAACTAACAATTACAGCAGGCTTACCGTTGAGTTCGCCCAAAAACTGGTTATCTAATTTTTTGATAGGCGTAGGAACAAGGACGCCATGGCTGCTAAGGTGTGCCATTAAATTCAAGTAAAAAGGCAGTTCAGTGGCGGTTAACTTTTCAAAAAGAGTAAGGACGAAAACGCCATGATCTGTATCCAGAAAAAAATTAGTGTTTTCTATGCCCGATTGGATGCCGCGCAAATTAACGACCTTACCAATCGAGTAATATTGCTTCACCCACTGCGAGGCTTCGTCTAAACTAACTTTTGTAAAAACTGACATGATTTACAGCATCACTATATCGACAAGAACATTACTCAAGACCGCTATATTACCGAAATTACGCATTGAGTAATTCTGACATAATGCATGAGGGTGTTATCACACGAATTACCGCAATCAATTCATGAAAAAATTACTATTAATAGATGGCTCTTCCTATCTTTATCGCGCTTTCCATGCGATGCCGGATTTTCGTAATAAAGCAGGTGAGCCAACTGGTGCTATTTACGGTGTCATTAATATGCTTAAGCGCGCAAGACATGACATTAAACCGGACTTCGTCGCTTGTATCTTCGACGCTAAGGGGAAAACATTTCGTGATGAAATTTTTCCGAAATATAAAGCCAATAGACCAAGCATGCCGGATGACTTGCGCGTTCAAATCGAGCCATTACACGAATGTATTGAGGCTTTAGGTATCCCCCTTATGGTGATACCTGACGTGGAAGCCGATGACGTTATCGCCACACTGACTAGAAAAGGTCTTGAAGAAAAGCTCGAATTGGTAATTTCAACTGGTGATAAAGATATTGCTCAGCTTATTAAACCAAATGTCACAATCATCAATACCATGACTGGGGAAGTTCTCGATAAAGAGGGTGTCAAAGCAAAATTTGGCGTCTACCCAGATAGAATGATCGATTATCAAACCTTAGTTGGAGACACAGTCGATAACGTTCCAGGGGTGGACAAAGTAGGGCCCAAAACGGCCGTTAAATGGCTTGATGAATTTGGTGATCTTGAGTCCATCATTACGAATGCGGGTGATATTAAGGGCAAAGTTGGAGAAAATTTAAGGCGATCCATTGAATGGCTGCCAACAACGCGAGAGCTTGTAACGTTAAAAGATGATATTGAACTCAACGTCAGCATGGCAGATTTATCATATCGACCTGAAAACAAAAATGCACTCGTATGCCTATACGAAAAATTAAACTTTAAAACTTGGCTTTCCGAGCTCCGCAAAAAGGAGGAGGAAGAGATTGAGGTTCAAGTCGGATCAGCTCCTAAAGAAAATATCCCTCGAGAATACGAACTCATAGATTCTGTTAACGCACTGGATGAATATGTTAAAAGAATAAACGCTGCTGACCTCACTGCGATTGATACCGAAACAACTGGTCTTGACTCAATGCAGGCCAAATTAGTCGGTATTTCCCTCGCGACAGAACCAGGTCGAGCAAGCTACATTCCGGTAGGACACAATTATGTTAATTGTCCAGCACAACTTGATATCAATTTAGTCTTGGAAAAACTCAGACCCTGGCTGGAATCTCCAGATCACAAAAAAGTAGGACAAAACTTAAAATTTGATTTACATATCTTTAAGAATCATGGCATTCGTATGCGTGGTATCGAGCACGACACGCTCTTGCAATCCTACGTTTTAGAGAGCCATCGTAAGCATGACATGGATAGTCTCGCGATGAGACATCTCGGGGTCAAAACGACAAGTTACGACGAGATTACGGGTAAAGGGGTTAACAGAATATGCTTTTCCAAGGTCGACTTAAATGTCGCTCGAGACTATGCGGCTGAGGACGCGGATATCACCTTACAACTTCATCAACATCTGTGGCCGATACTAAAGCAAGAAACGAAACTAACTTACATTTATCGTGATATTGAACTCCCTGCGATGGAGATTCTGTTCGAAATAGAGCGTTTCGGGGTTCTTGTCGACGCTACCTCATTAGCTGACCAAACTATCAATTTGAGTGGCAGAATACAAGTTATTGAAAAAGAGGCGTTTGAAGAGGCTGGCTCAAATTTCAATTTAAGCTCCCCCAAACAATTACAAGAAATTTTATTCAATCAAAAGCATTTACCAGTTCTCAAAAAGACACCCGGCGGCAAACCATCAACAAATGAGGAAGTACTACAACAGCTTGCTCTAGATCACCCTTTGCCAGCACTAATATTGACTCATAGAACGCTATCAAAGCTCAAAACTACCTATACCGAAAAACTTCCACGAATGATTGATGTGCACACCGGCCGTATTCATACTAATTATGCTCAAGCTGTCGCCAACACTGGACGGCTTGCAAGTAATGAGCCGAATCTACAAAATATTCCTATCCGAACTGAAGAGGGACGGCGCGTAAGAGAGGCATTCATCGCGCCTTCGGGATCAACAATCGTTTCTGCAGATTACTCACAAATTGAGTTACGAATCATGGCACATCTGTCCGAAGACGAGAGTCTAATCGAAGCTTTCAAAAACGGAGAAGACGTCCACCGACAAACAGCAAGTGAGCTTTTCAATTTAACCCCGATAGAGGTCTCTACCGAACAAAGGCGTTATGCAAAGGTCATTAATTTTGGTTTAATTTATGGTATGTCCGCGTTTGGGCTCGCCAAGCAACTCGGTGTTGAACGCTCAGCTGCACAGCAATATATCGACCGATACTTTTCTCGATATCCAGGTGTTGCAAATTATATGGATAGATCGAAAAGCCAAGCGAAAGAGCTCGGGTATGTCGAAACAGTTTTTGGTAGGCGGTTAACGCTTCCAGAGATACATGCATCGAATCATCAGCTGCGACAAGCAGCTGAGCGTGCGGCAATAAATGCTCCCATGCAGGGCACGGCAGCCGATTTAATAAAAATCGCCATGATCGCTGTCAACGACTGGCTTCGTGATAAAGGATTAAAAACTAACATTATCATGCAAGTTCATGATGAGCTGATATTAGAAACACCCGATAAAGAATTAGAATTAATTCTCACAGAAGTGCCGCAACGCATGGCAACAATCGCAAAACTTAGCGTACCGCTGGTCGCTGATATTGGCTTTGGTAATAATTGGGACCAAGCCCATTGAAATTTATAATCTACCCATAAAGATTAGGTTGGGTTATCCCCGACAGCGAGGCGCTAAACATTATGAGTGAAACAGACCTTTGCTTACCGCCCCTAGACCAAGTTGATCCAGCTGCATTCAACGTCCCCTCTAAGTCGTGCGACTGCCACGCACACATCTTCGGACCAAGAAAAAGATTTCCATTAATTTTTGATCGATCTTATACACCACCTGAAGCTTCGATTAGGGCATATCAAAATATGCATCGTAAATTAGGCATCACCCGCGCGGTCATTGTGCAACCATCCATTTACGGAAACGATAACAAAGCGACCCTAGAGGCGATTAAACAATATGGTGAAAAAAATGCACGAGGTATTGCAGTAGTACCTAACAACATCTCTGAAAGAGAGCTTGAGATGCTACATCGTGGTGGTATTAGGGGAGTTCGCTTTAATCTTTTATTTAAAGGAGGGGCGAAGTTAAAAAACTTGGAACACATCGCATCAAAAATCGTCACATTTAAATGGCACGTTCAATTACTTGTTGACGTATCAGAACTTCAATCTATTGCTAACAAACTAAAAAAGCTACCTACTGAGGTCGTTTTTGATCACATGGGACATATGCCTACGACTCGTGGTGTTGGTGACGTTGGTTTTCAAACATTAATCAATTTAATCAAAGAAGGCCGTGCCTGGGCAAAACTATCAGGCAACTATCGCATATCAACAAAAAGGCCGTTATACAAGGACGCAGTGGCCTTCGCCTGCGCACTCATTTCGGCATCAAACAAACGTGTGGTGTGGGGCAGTGATTGGCCGCACCCTGGTTTATATGACAACATGCCTAATGACGGTGCATTACTAAACGTACTCGACGACTACGCCCCATCAGATACGCTGAGGCGGGCGATTTTGGTTGATAATCCAGCACGACTCTACGGTTTTTGATTCGCCACTCAAAAAAGGACAGCGTGGCGAATGGAAATAAACGATCTTTTCTCATGGGCTCCTAATCTGGCCGAGACGGCATGATACTAATCTTCGGTCACGACCAACCCATATTGCTTAGCAATGATTCCATTCGTTATATCGGCAAACATGAGGCCACAATCAAGGCTTGGTTTGACGATGCGCCAAATAAAACAACAATAATATTTTTGACTCTAAACCGTTAGACCGGAACTTCACCCTTAACCGTAGTTCGATACAAAGCACGTCGATATCCATCATAATCATTAAAGGCATGATGGCAGCACCCTCGATTATCCCAAAGTACGAAAGTATCGGGTTCCCACTTCAATCGACAAGTAAAAGCTGGCTGAGAAACATGTTCTTTGAGAAAGCTCAATAATCCGGCCGACTCGGCTGCGGTTAGACCTGCAATACCATTCGTATAAGTTTCATCAACATATAGCGCACGCTCTCCCGACTTAGGGTGAGTTCGAACTAATGGATGAAAACTACCGTCAATCATAGCCTGCGTTCTCATATCAAGCTCCATGTCGCCGAACCCTTTAGTACGACCACCATCAACATCGTTTTTTCGCTTATCGTCAGCCTCCTTTTTAAGTTGGTTGACAACGCTCTTGGCAGAAAAATGGATTTTTAATGGCTCAATTATTGCCTTCATGGTCTCACTTAGGCAGTTATACGCTAAGACTGAATTTGCCCAAATTGTATCGCCACCATAAGGCGGAACTTCTACGCCATATAACATGCTCACCGATGGTGGTTGCTTCATGAAAGGGGAGTCAACGTGCCATCCGTTTCCAAAAACCATCTCAGCGCGTGTCTCTGCCTCCATAATGACCGGATGAACGTTGCGATGTCCTTCTACGCCTGTTGTATACGCATCGTCCGCGAATTCACCAAAACGTAATGAAAAAGACTCTTGATCGGCATGCGAAAATTTCTGATCTCGGAAATAAATCATTTTATGTCGGTAGAGCGCATCCTCGACTTCCGAAAATTGCGCGTCGGTAATAGTGCTGATATCAATGCCTCTTATCTCAGCACCCATCGCTGCAGCTAACGGTAAAGCTTCGATATGCTGATAATTTTTCGCGGTATTATCGAATTTTCTAGTGGGGTGAACCTTCATCGTTATGACTCCTTTCAGCGGCTAAACTAAATTTTAATCCGACTTACTACTAAAAAACGTCGTCCTACACCTCGTCTCCATTGCTACTCGCATAGACAGCATAAAGCTTCTTATATCGGCCCTTGCGTTTCATTAGTTCGTCATGGGAACCAACTTCAACTATTCGGCCTGCATCCATGACAACAATCCTATCTGCTTGCTCAATCGTGGAGAATCGGTGAGCAATAATAATGGTTGTTCGTCCTTTTCTTACTCGCTCGAAAGCCTCTTTTACTAACTTTTCTGATGTCGCATCCAGAGCCGAAGTCGCCTCATCCATAATCACAACAGGCGCATCTTTAAATAATGTCCGTGCGATAGCTAAGCGCTGGCGCTGACCCCCAGATAACTTCATACCTTTTTCGCCGACCAAGGACTCGTAACTTTCAGGTAACTTATTAATGAACTCTGTTGCGAACGCACCTTCCGCGGCATTCGTTACTTTTTGTTCGTTGTGCTCGTCCTCAGAACCGTAAACAATATTTGCTAAAACTGAGTCATTAAATAACGCGACTTCCTGACTTACCAAAGCTATGTTTGAACGCAAGCTTGTCAAAGATATCGTCGATATTTCCTGACCATCAATTAGCACACGGCCTTTTGATGCTGTGAAAAACCTCGGTAACATATTGGCTAATGTGGTCTTACCACTACCAGAACTGCCAACAATGGCCATGCACTCGCCTGGCTGGATTGTTAAATCGATATCCTCGAGCGCATAGACTTCTGTACCTGGATATTTGAATGAAACCCGATCAAAAATGATCTCACCTCGAATGGTATTTAACTCAACTATCCCTTCATCTAATTCTGGTTCTTGATCGATTAGCCCAAAAACACTTTCACAAGCAGCTAGCCCCCTTTGTAAATGCTCCATGATCCCGGTCAATCGTTTTATCGGTGACGTCAGCATTAGTAACGCTGCAAGGTACGATACAAAGCCTCCTACAGTAGTTTCATCAGCGCGCACCTGTCCCATTACATGGTAAATAACGATAGCAGTCGCCATGGCTGCTATCAGCTGTACGATCGGAACATTTGCCGCTACCGCCATCGTCTGCTTCATAAGTAACCTTCGTAACTGATTACTCGCCTCAAAAAATCGCTTGCGCTCTGCCTTTTGGCCGCTAAAAATTTTAACGACCTTGTTGCAATCAATAGACTCTTGAACGACCTCAGTGACTGTACCTACGGAGTCCTGTGTTTCCCGACTTGCCCAGCGTAAGCGACCATTAAAATATCTAACGACAAACGCTATAGGTGGCAGCATAATCAAAGAAATTAGCGTTAACTGCCAGTCTAGAAAGATTAGGTATCCCAAAAGGCCAAAAACCGTTAACGTATCCTTAACGAAAACAGTTATAACTTGAGTTGCTGCGTACTGGACTAGCGACACATCAAACGTAAATTTCGATAACTGACTGCCAGAACTATGCTCATGAAAATACTTCAACGGCAAGACGAGAATTTTCTCAAACATCTCCTCACGTAAATCCATAACCATTTTATTTCCAACCCAAGCACTCGCGTATTGTGCAATGAACCCACCTACTCCTCGAACCAAAAAAATTACAATCAGGGCAATGGGCGCCCAGGTCATTAAGGACGGATCTTTGTCAATGAATGTTCCGTCCAAGAAAGGCTTAATCACAACAGGAAGTGCAACCTCTGTGGCCGCAGCAAGGATCATGCCAAAGATTGAAATCGAGAATACGAGCGAGTAAGGCCGCAGATACCCCAACAAACGAATGTAAAGCTTTGCGCTTTTTTCTGGTTTCATCGATGGCACATTACCAGAGAGAACTCAAAAACTACAGGTCTGACGTCACTTTACTAGAATCTTCGGGGGCAATATGCGTACCTAAGCCAATTATTTAGTACCAAAAGTTTTACCAATCGTTAAATAAATTACGCGCTCAGGCAATGGGTACACACCGAACCTCGTTGCCGTAAATCCGCTAGCGACTGCATAACTGTGGTACTCACGATCAAACAAATTCGAAACCCCAGCGCCGAACTTCCATCCGTCAGTTTTGCGAGATAATTTCAAATTAGTAACTGAATAATCTGGAATATTCGTGTGCATAATATTTGGCTCATCATTATCCATTACCTGCTCACTAAAATAATTAAAATCTAACGATAAATCGACATTCTTAGGAAAGCGGTAAGTACCATTAAAATTAAAAGTATGTTTCGGCGTTAGCGGTATCGTTTTTCCTGTTAGGTTATGTGTGCCTGTAGTCCCCCTGGAGAACTTTGCTTTGGTGTAAACATAAGCACTCGAAACAGAAAAGTGTGGCCCCATAAAACTAGTTTGCGCTTCAAAACCTTGGCGTTTAGTTAACGGAAAATTCGTATTTCCCGCTCCGGTGGTCAGCAGGTCCAGCCTGATTTCATCTCTGGTATCAATTTGATATAAATTCACGTTATACGTGTACTGTGGAGCATTTCGCCCAAAAAAAAGCTGGTGTGTATGGGATATTTGCGGCCTTAAAAATTGAAAAACCTTATTGGAACTGGCGTCGAACTCACCAGTAGCTCCGATCTCATCTACGTTAGCGAGACGATAGCTTTTGTTCGTACTCACACCAACGTATCTACCTATTTGTAATTCACGCTTTAAATTGAGCTCATAACCACTTACTGAGATTTTCTGGTCTTTGGCTGGTGCTTGGGATTCAAATTTGGCCGCGGCTCCTGGAGCATTAGCATCGAAGGTATCGATTGCACTCTGTGTTTGTTCATCCCACCGGGCCCCAACTGAGAGGGCCCATAGATCCGAAATGCCAATCGTATTTTCCACATAGAGCCCATAATTCCTCTGCTCGGATTTAAATATATTATGTGGATCACTTATATTCTGCTCCGCGTCAGAGACGTTACGAGTCACCGACCATCTCTCGTAGTCCATACCAAGTTTAATATCATGCTCTATAGAGCCTACGTTGAAGGCGCGACGAAGCCGAGGTGAGACGTGCCATGTCTCTCGGTCCCTCTCCGCGTAAGTGTCATTAAAGGCATCAAAAAAAGACTCGTCATTACTTGACCTCCACCCAAAATTTATAATGGCCTGAGAATCACCAGCATCGACGTCAAGGCCTCCGGTTAGGTAATTTTCTATCGCTCTAGAAAAATCATTAGGCGTCGTACTTCCCCTTCGACCCAAGGACAACACCTCATCGGTACCATTACTAGGTTGTATATTAAGTGCGCCAGGTAGTCGAACATTTTGTTGTGAAGTCCCGATTTGGATCGAAGTATCTATACTTTCGCCATAGAATTTATATGCTAATTGACCCGCTTGGCGCGTCTCCTTATTGTTGGTCCTGTAGTTATCTGATGAATAGCCTTGAGTATTCACCATTAAACCGTATTTGTCGGTGCCGAACGATCCTGCTATAGCTCCTGAATCCGTGTTGTATGTCCCAGTCGTTCCTTCGATTTCTACGAAATTGTCACGCTTACCGGGACTCATTGTGACGATATTAATGACCCCAGCGGTAGCGCCTCGTCCATACAAGACAGCCCCTCCACCTCGAAGTATCTCAATTCGTTCTATAAATTTTAACGGGATTGATGACCAATTTACCGTCGATAGGTCGTTATCCTTTACACGTCGGCCATCTATTAAGATCAAAGTATTTTCGTCTGCTACTGAACCGAAAGCTCTCAGGTCTACCTTGGCAGAATCAGAACCGTTGCCGAAAAAATCCATTGATGTAAATACACCGGCATAACGGCTCAATAATTCGGGAACGTTAGTAGCGCCGCTTCTTTCGATCTCCTCAATTGATATTATTTTCAGATTTGCTGGGATTTTTTCTAAAGCATCATCGAATCGGCCCAGATTTAGCGTTATTGGGTCAATGTCGATCGGTTTTTGCGCACTAGTTGGTGTTATAAGAAAAAGCGTAGAAAACAGGCCTGCTAAGAGCCGCCAAAGCTTAAGGGAATGCATAAGTAAATACCTCATTTAGTAAGTTTGCACCCGCCGTGCAAAATTAAAATATGCCTCGAATCATCGAGACCGCGTCGTACTAAATGGCCGGTATCCGGACTCACAAGAAATAACTTCATGCCTTCCCCAAGTTGAGAGTAAGTACTCGCTTCTAAGGTGGCTTTGTAGCTTTTGGAGGCTACAGATATGAAGCTCACGCTTGTTCACCGTTGCGGGGGCAGTACAGGGATTGTTAAATAAAACTCACCTGTTTCCCGATTATCCCGCGCTATTTAGAAAAGAACGCGGGCACCACTTACCAATATTGTACACGGTATACAATTACAATTGAAGGCGCTTGCGACGTGTTGACTTTTTATATTTGTCGCCTATAGTTTCGTGATGCATGCGCAATTGAAGTCTCTCGAACAGCAACTGGATGAATTAATACGCCTCACGCGAAACTTAAGAAGCGAGAACTTTTCGCTTCGGCAAAAACTTGTGCTCTCTGAAAATCAAATACAAGAACTCGAGAAAAAGATCAATCGCGCAGCGTCAAAAATAGAGACTATTTTACTTAAACATAATGATCAGAGTTCGTTATGAGTCAGCCAGAAATGGTCGAAATTGAGATTCTTGGTAGGCCAGTGCGATTAGCCTGTAATGAGGAAGAAAAAGAAGAACTACTCAATGCGGTAGCACTATTGGATGAACAGATTAAAGAGGTTCGAGAAGTTGGTAAAGTTGTTGGCTCCGAGCGAATCGCTATTATGGCAGCGCTCAATATTGCCCATAAGCTACTTACTGTTCAAACACGAGGTATCAATCTAAACGAGTTCCGAAGTACAATAACTTCCATGGGTAAAAAAATCGATACCGTTTTAAATGACCAAGAAAAATTATTTTAATGCTTTGTTTACTAAGGAAGAGCTGCTCGATTAATTTTCTGAACCAATAACTTAGTTAAGGTCGCCAACTCAAGTAATGCTTTTGTGCGCGTTCCAGGAGAACGTACCTTCGGCGTTCGGAAGGTGACCGCCTTGAACCTTTTGGTTCAGGATGAACCGGGCAGCTCTTCCTTAGTAGATAAAAACTAACTCATTCTTTACTGATGTCAAACTCAACAGCGACTCGCTACTGGCTCATGAAGTCAGAGCCCAACGTTTTTAGTATCGATGACCTAAAAAAATGTCCTCGCAAAACCGAACCTTGGGATGGTATACGTAACTATCAGGCACGAAATTTCATGAGAGACGATATGTCCGTTGGAGATGGCATACTGTTCTACCATTCCAACTGCGCTCCACCAGGGATTGCCGGTTACGCGGAGGTGGCGCGGGAAGCATACACAGATGAAACACAATTTGACGAAGCAAGTAATTACTTCGATAAAAAATCAAGTCGCGAGAAGCCCCGTTGGTTGAATGTAGATGTTAAATTCGTTCGCAAAACAAAGCTCTTATCGCTTTATGAATTGAGGGAACACAAAAAGTTGCAAAGCATGAAAGTGCTTCAAAAGGGTTCCCGCCTATCAATTACACCTGTAACGTCAGCTGAATGGCGCTACATTCAAACACTTATCTGATGGCAGACATGATGGCCCAATGGTGGGTCGCCTATCTAGCAGTCGGGATTTTTGTAGGCTTTTTTGCTGGCCTTCTCGGGATTGGCGGGGGCACTCTTCTTGTGCCGCTTATGGTCTTCTTATTCACGGCACAAGATTTCGCAATAGAACGAATTCTACATTTAGCGATTGGTACATCTCTTGCCTCAATTGTTTTCACGTCCCTTTCAAGCATCCGTGCTCATCATGCGCGTGAAGCCATTTTGTGGCCGACGGTCAAACAATCGGCCGGCTATCTTGTTGTTGGAACCTTCTTTGGTAGCTTCTTTGCCGAATCATTAAACCCTACCGTTTTAGCTGGTTTATTCGTTATTTTTGCTGGATATGCCTCCATTGACCTATTTCTTAACCTCAAACCGAAGCCCTCCCGGAGCTTACCGAAAAGTATCGGCATGGGAATCGGCTCTGGGTGTGTCGGAATAATTTCAAGTCTTGTAGGTATCGGCGGCGGCGTTGTTACTATTCCCCTAATGGTTATGCACAATATCCCTATGCGAAACGCTATAGGGACATCAGCAGCTTTAGGGTTTCCAATAGCGGTAGCGGGCGCACTAGGATACATTTGGAATGGTTGGGGCAACATATACCTACCAGAATACAGCATAGGTTACGTATATTTACCAGCACTTGTAGGAATTGTTGTTGGGACCTTTATCACGGTTCCATTCGGCGCTAAGGTCGCACACTCGATACCTGTCACAACGCTTAAAAGGATCTTTGCTTTAATTTTGATGTTTCTAGCGATCGATATGTTCGTGAAAATATTTATTAAGGCTTGAACTAATCATCTACTCAACTAAGGTCGCTCCAAAAACCAACCTGTAAGACTATGACGATCTCGATTACAGGTTAGGACCTCATGCGCGAAGAATTCACTCAAGAACACTACAAGCGTGCCGAATCGTGGGACGATATCAATGAATCGCTCAAGCCCGGAGTTCAAATATAATCTTAAATTCCCGCCGTCATTGCGCGACCAGCCCTTATTTAAATACAGTGTAACTGTTAATTTTCGACGCTTGCTGGCCAATGGTCGATCATAATGGCGCTCATATGCTGAGCCAGATTTATACTGTGCTAGATGACACTCAAAATCAAAAAGTCCAAGGTAGAGGCTTTGATTAAGGTCATCTTTAAGCCGGTCAAATTGTAAAAATACCTTTTCAATAACAGATCCCTCTTCTCGATCGAGCCACCATATTTGATCACCTCGGATATGTTCCTGAATTTGATACTGAGAGCCCGAACCAATGCCCGCAATCTTATATTTACCTTTACCCACGCCTGACTCGGCATATATCCTGAGTGTATCTAATACGCTCTCGTTAAATAAGCCGTGAGTAATCGAATACCCATCACGCTCAATATCATTGCTTATTTGATTGGCGATTGAAATCATCAGAGCCTGAATTTAACAAAATCGATCTAATCTCAATCGCTAGAGTATGCTTCTCTTAATAGCGATTTTTGAACTTTACCCATTGCATTTCTGGGTAATTGATTCACAACGTGGATCACTTTAGGTACCTTATAGGTTGCGAGTTGTGCTTTTAAATTGTCAATTAATAGAGCGGCGTCAGCGTCAGAGTTTGCATTAAGGACGATCGCCGCCGTTACTGCCTCACCAAAGTCAGAGTCCTTAATACCAAATACAGCAGACTCAAAAATGCTTGGTTCAGCATCTAAAATCAACTCTATTTCTTTTGGGTAAACGTTGTATCCCCCCGTTATGATCAAATCTTTGGATCTACCAACTATCGTGAGATAACGCTCTTCGTCGAAGACCCCTAAATCTCCCGTTCGAAACCACCCATCCGGAGTAAACTCTTCTTTGGTTTTTTCCGGCATATTTCGGTAACCTTTGAAGACATTTGGCCCTTTGATCTGTATGTGTCCAGTATCCCCCTGAGAAACACTCACATCAACATCATCTACGATACGAACGCTAACCCCGGGTAACGCCTGGCCGACCGATCCAACTTTACGTACCCCATGATAAGGGTTACTCGTAATCATTCCTGCTTCAGACATACCGTAACGCTCTAAAATTTTATGGTCCGTTCTTTGCTCGAATAATTCGTGAGTTTCCGTTTGCAAGGGGGCTGATCCAGAAATGAACAACCGGATCGCACGGCAAAGACTCTTGGTCAAACTGGCACTACTTAATAATCGCGTGTAGAACGTTGGCACCCCCATCATCACGGTTGATTTTGGTATTGCCTCAACAACTTCTTCAACATTAAACCTATTGAGCCAAAGCATCTTCGCCCCAACCGCCAACGCACAATGGTTAGCGATGAATAAACCATGCACATGAAAGACCGGTAACGCATGAAGCAAAACATCATTCTCAGAAAAATCCCAAAGTTTAATGAGCGTATTTACGTTCGAGATCAGATTATCATGTGTCACCATCGCGCCCTTACTTCGACCGGTAGTGCCCGAAGTATAAATAATGACCGCAACCTCGCTCGGGCTTGACGCGCGAGTCGGTGCGAATTCGGATTGCCTTGCCGAGAGGTTACTCAAGTTTTGATTATCTCCACCGTTCAACACTACCGCCGAACAAGTCTTTACATCTGCCACCAAAGCCGAAACCTCATCGAAGCGCTCAATGGTAGTAATGAAAAGCGTGGGTTTCGCGTCCGCAATAAAATGAGTCAGTTCGGATGCCTTGTATGCGGTATTTAGTGGCACGAAAATATAACCACCTTTTAGACAGGCCAAGTAGAGCAGTAAACTGGGTAAGCTTTTTTCTACTTGCACAACAACACGATCACCGTCCCGTACACCTAACGCACTCAAGGCATTTAAATAACGTGATACTTGGTTGCCAAGCTGACTGTATGAGATGTTGCGCTCATTGCCAATTTTTATTGCTATGTTCGTTGGCTTTAATTGGACAACATTCTCAATAAGTGAATAAAAATTCATGACCTGACTTGTAGGGTTGGTTGCTTGATAACCTTAATCAATATTCAGTTGAGCCCTAAATTTCACACCAATCTGAAATGATATCTTTGTACATATCAACAGACGCCTCTACACGATCTAAGACGCAATATTCGTCTGTCTGGTGTGCCATACTCGCCTCTCCAGGTCCCAAAATCAATGTTGGTGGTGAACCATAAGCAGGGGTCAGGGCGGCAGCATCAGTAAAATAAGTCGCTACTTTGGCTTCTGGCCGATATCCTAAATAAGGCTGAACAAGATCAAAAACCGTTTGAATCCATGGGGTGTCAGGCTCCGAATAGATGCTTTCCAGATCGATGAACGTTTCCAGCTCGACATCATGTCCCATACATTTTTGTAACTGATCTCTCACGTCTTTGTGCTTAGATGTAGGTACGCTTCTAATATCAATCGAGATGGCCGCCTCATCAGGTACTGAATTTATATTTAGGCCCCCATGTACCATTCCAACATTAAGCGTAGCTTGTCCCATCATTTCGTGTGGTGGGTTAGAGAATTTAAAATTCTCCAATGCTGTAATTGCTTTTGCGGCCCTATAAACAGCATTATCTCCGAGGTTAGGCATCGAGCCGTGAGCGGTCACGCCACTGGTCCTTGCCGTTAACCAATAAGCTCCCTTGTGCCCGACATACGGAAAATTCGAGGTGGGCTCACCAACTAAAACTGCGCCAGCTCGACCAAGCGCCCCCTGTTGACGCACTAAATCGAATGCCCCTTGACAGCCGACCTCTTCGCCCGCTGTGATAACCAACTCTAAGCCAGGAGTTCCGCTCAAACGGTCTGACAACTCGATGGCGGCGGTGACAAACGCAGCAACACCACACTTCATGTCACTTGTTCCACGTCCGAATAATCGGCCTGCATCGGTTTCACCGGAGAAGGGGTCTTTCGTCCAAGCGTTTGCACCCAAGGGTACCGTGTCAATGTGGCCGGTAATGCACAATGGTTTCTTGGTGCTGTTCCCGCCTATCCGAGCTACGAGGCTCGCTCGTTTCTCGCCGAAGGGATGCAGCGACACAGAAAACTTAGCTTTCTCTAAAATATTACCCAAAAATCGAGCACACTCCTCTTCATCTCCCGGTGGATTGATAGTGTTCATACGAACTAAATGCTTGGTCAACTCTATTACTGATCCCAATGCTCTCTCCTTAACACTAAGCGTTTCCAAAATAAGCCGCGCGCAATTCTGAATTGTCTCTCAACACATCCACCGACCCGTTAGCTACAATTTTTCCCTGTGATAAGACATATCCAAAATGCGCGATTTCTAACGTTTGTCGAACATTTTGCTCGACCAATAATACGGTCATACCTTTTTCGTTGATCTCTTTGATGATACGAAAGTTCTCTTTTACAAATAACGGCGATAAACCAAGAGATGGCTCATCAAAAATCATTAGCGATGGGTTGCTCATCAGGCTCCTACCAATCGTCAACATAGCCTGTTCACCACCCGACATTGTTCCCGCTAATTGGTTAGACCTCTCTTTCAACTTAGGGAAAAAATCGTACACTTGTTCTAACCGAAGCATAACAACTTTGGAATTCCTCTCTAAAAAAGCACCCGTATATAAGTTTTCAAGGACGGTCATCTTCCCAAAAACCCTTCTTCCCTCTGGCACACACGTAACGCCCTCGCTCGCGATATCATGCGTTGCCAATGTGGAAATATCAACTCCATTAAGAGCCACCCGGCCTGAACGACTATTATTTAAACCTAAAATCGTACGAATCAACGTAGTTTTCCCAGCACCATTAGCACCAAGTAAACACGTGATTTTTCCTTCCATAACCTCAAGCGACACATTACTGACCACATCTGCTTCATCATAACCCGCTGTTAAATTGTTGACGGAAAGTTTAGACATTAATTCAGTCCTCTCCTAAGTAGGCGGCACGTACACTAGTTTTAGTCGCTACGTCCGAGTATCGTCCTTCAGCGATTTTCTCGCCATAATTGAGTACTACACAGGTATCTGATACTTTATTAATGAGCTCCATTTCGTGTTCAATTAATATGGTCGCCAGTAATGGATGTTGTTTTCTCCAATCTTGCAACTCATCCATTAACGCACGAGTTTCGTCTGGAGTCATACCAGCTGAGGGCTCGTCCAACAACAAAATTTTTGGCTCACTGATCAAAGCACGACATACTTCAACTCGTCGTCGATCGATCATAGAAAGAGAGGACACAGGTTTGAAAAGTAATGCCGCCAAATCACGACTAAAACGGCTTAATAATGCTTCAGCTATTTCCGTTTGTTTTTTCAATTCAGCCTTAAAGCGTTTGCGATCAAATATATTTTGCCAAAGACCAAAATTTAAATTGCGCTGATTACCAATAATAAGATTGTCTAGAACGGATAAGGGAGTCGCCAACCTCGATCGCTGGAAGGTTCGTGTTATGCCGTAATCGTAAACCTTATTTGGGGATGCTCCAGTAATTTTTTCACCATACAAAAATACATTTCCAGATGCCGGGCTATAAATCCCTGTCAGCGCGTTAAAAAAAGTTGTTTTACCCGATCCATTAGGACCGATGAGCCCAAGAAACTGCCCCTCGCATAATTCAAAATCTAAGCAGTTTAGCGCCTTAAGGCCACCGAAACTGACGGTTAACTCTACCGTCTTTAATACTACTGGCCTCATGTGGAGCTTCTTGGAAAGTATTGTCGAAGACCCCGAGGCATTAGGCCACTGGGCCTAAACCGGAGTATTAGAATAACGACAATTCCAAATAGTAATAATCGATACTCTTGGATCACTTGAAATTTTTCAGGCAACACAACAATCAATAACGCGGCTGGTATCACTGCCACAGCATTTCCTATACCGCCAAGAAGAACAATGGACACAAGAAGTAAAGAGTCGGAAAAATTAAAACTTGCTGGGGCTATAAAGCCAGACATGGCGGCATATATTGCCCCCGCTAAACCAGCAAAAAAATTGCCCAACATAAAAGCCGTTATTTTCCAACGCGGGATGTTGATGCCAAACGAAGCGGAGGCAACCTCATCTAAACGGACTGAGTCCATATTCAAGCCAAACCATGATGCCTCAATTAAACGCGTCAAAAGATATGCAATCGCGGCCAACAAAAGTGCCATGATCGCATATGCCATATAAAACGATCCACCCCCTAATACACTGGGAAAACTATCACTAAAATTCCACCCCAGTATCTCAATAGCACCTACTTTTAAGCCTTGTGGTCCTCCAAAGACATCGTTTACCTCTAAAAAAGTACGCAAAAGAATTCCAAAAGCAATTGTAATCAGCGCAGCGTAGTGACCTTTGGTTCTAAGTATTGGCAAGATTAATAAGGCGCCCAATAGTGCTGAGGTTAGCCCGCTGAACAGAATAATTAACAAATCCGGTAATGCATGAAAGTGATAATTTAGGACCGCCATTGAGTAAGCACCAATACCGAAAAATGCAATGGCAGCAAAATTAACCAAGCCCGCAAATCCAAACTGAATTGTTAAGCCCAGACTTACCGTTACGTATAACAAAACTGTCGTTAACATTAATAATGCAAAATGTTCATCGCGCAAAAGTACGATCAGCACCAAAACGCCAACAATAAAACTGATTAGGGTAAATCTGGGTATCGTTCGCGCAGCCTGTTGATAATCGCTCAAGATATTCGCCCGCTTCAAAAACAGAATCGCTAAAGGTAGGATGACCAACAACAAACCAATTTCCCATTCATGCTCAAGGTAGAGAAAGCCATAGAGCACGACAACGCACAACGCCACCCCCAATAAAATTTCCAGTTTTGTTTTGAGGTCAGACATCGTTATTAAACGCGTTCCGCAGAACGATCTGCCAACAAGCCGGTTGGCCGCCATGCCATGAGCATAATGATTACCGTAAAGGCAAAAACATCTTTATAGGCCGGAACGCTAAACCATATCGCGCCTAACGTTTGTAAAAACGCAAAAAGTAATCCGCCCACAATTGCTCCATAAATGCTTCCGAGTCCTCCAACTACAGCGGCACTAAATCCTATAACCCCTAACATGAGCCCCATGCTGAAATTAATCTCTTGATAATAAAGCCCTGTACTGATACCGGATAGCGCTGCAAGACCCGAACCTAATGCGAATGTCATCAACACAGTCTTAGTGAAATTAATGCCCATGAGTCTGGCTGTCTCCTCATCTTGAGCGACTGCTCTTATGGCCAGACCCATTCGGGTCTTTTGAATGAACAAATGAGTTAATACAATCGCCAGTGCTCCAGTGAAAATAAGTATGACACTATCCAAGCGTAAATTAAGATTTCCCCAATTTATCGAAGTCTCAGGCAATAGGGCAGGGAACGGTTTCGGATTAGATCCATTGGGAAAGAACAATCGAACCGACTCTCGGATAACTGATCCAAACATCAGAGTGATCAGTAATGTATTTAGCGGTGGTGATTCTTTAAGGGGCAAAACTAAAAATTTACACAATAAAGCGCCAAGTAACGCCATTGTCAACGTACCCAAACACAACATAATGGTCAAAGATAACCATGTTGGTGTCGATAATCGATCTAATCCCAAAAATAATGCTAACGCGGTAAATGCTCCCAACATTAGAACATCCCCGTGAGAGAATTTAATAACGTCAAGCACACCAAAAAACAATGTAAATCCAACGGCGACTAATGCGTAAGTTATTCCTTGCACAAGTCCATTTATTAAGTATTGCGCAAAAAATCCGAGATCCATTTATCTCAACCGACCCTTGTTATTTAAGGGAACGTTTGCCAAGTGCGTACTCACTATCTTCCCAGAGCACCCAACTGCTATCTTGAATCACATATTTAGTAATCAACGCTATAGTGTTTTGGCCGTGGCTGTCGAATGTGACTGGCCCCACAATCGACTCGTGTCCCTGAGTGAGGTTTAGCTCGTCACGTATTAGATTTCGGTCTGGACCAACTTTTTCAATTACATCTATGATCAGATCGGTCGCAGCAAATGCAAACGCGCCATAAGCTTCTGCTGGCTCACCAAAACCGCGCGCTTGATAAGCCTGTATAAACATTTTTCCACCAGGTAGTTTCTCGGTTGGAGCGCCCTCCCTAAATGCGAGGACCCCCTCAGCCAAATCACCTACGCCATCGATGAAGGCGTCCGATACGATTCCTGATGTTCCCTGGAATACCTGGCTCATACCTAACTTATCCATCTGCGCACGAATACGGACACCTGTTGGAGCAAGGCCACCAAAATAAATTACCTCCGGATTCAGAGCTTTGATCTTTGTCAATTCAGCAGTGAAGTCTTGCTGGTCAGGGTTTACCCCAAACGTACCTAAAATCGCCCCGGGTTGCTCGATTAAAGCTTTTTCAAAATATTTAAAATGTCCTTTTCCATAATCTGTGGTGTCGTGAATAACTGCCCAGGTCGAAAATCCTTGTGCAATCATAAATTCCGCTGCCACCATATTTTGATTTATCATCGTACCGTTAACACGGTGGATCTCCGGGTGATCATTTCCATAGGTGATATCTGGAAGCACGGCACCCCAGACTATGACAGGCAGTCCAAACTTGTGATACACGTCGACTGTACCCATAGCAACAGCGGAACAGTAGTGCGTCACACCTGCTACTATATTTTTATCTGCTGCTGCCTTTGTTGCGACCTGAACGCCGATGTTTGGCTTACATTCGTCGTCTAATGGAACCAGTTCGTATTTATACTTAGTTTCAGGTGATTGGTTACGTAAACTTACGGCCAAATCTGCAGAATTGCGTCCGCCTAGGCCGCCTGCTGACACCCCACCCGTCAATGGGCCAATGAAAGTGATCTTTATCGTCTCAGGTTGCTCACTACAGCTAACCAAACAAGCACAACAAATGAGGAAGATAAAAACTTTGAGTAGTTTTAATGTGTTTAACATCAGCAGGATTCGTTTTTCAAAATTAGTTAGCTCAATTATCTTAACAGACATAAAAAAGGCAGCACCAGCTGCCCTAGTTACTACCACTCATCATTGCTATGAATTTTAATGTTTACGCAACTTTCTAATCTCGGCAAGCTGAGCGCCGAGCATTGCCAGCTCCGCTTCGACGGTAGCAATTTCTTGCTTGTCCGTAGAGGCTTTGAGTGCTTCCTCTGCTCGTTTTTTAGCTTCTAACGCGCGGGCTTCATCCAAATCATCACTTCGAATTGCAGTATCAGCCATAACCGTAACTGATCCTGGCTGCACCTCCAAGATTCCGCCAGCAACGAATATTGCCGTTTCCTCTTTCGAATCTAGCATCTGAATTCGCACTGAACCGGCTTTTATCCTTGTGATAAGGGGCGTATGTTTAGGATAAATACCGAGGTCACCGAGCTCTCCCGGCACGACAATAAAAGACGCCTCGCCGGAGAAAACTGATTCTTCTGCACTAACAACTTCTACCTGAATGGTGCTTGCCATAATGAGCCTAATGAGTTCCGATTAACCTTAATAACTTTGCAAATTGTTTATTTATTGCCTTATTGTAAGGTCTTCGCCTTTTCAAAAGCCTCTTCGATTCCGCCGACCATATAAAACGCCTGTTCTGGTAGCTCATCACACTCACCACTAACAATCATCTTGAATCCACGAATGGTGTCTTTCAAAGACACGAACTTACCAGGAGAGCCTGTAAAGACCTCCGCTACGTGAAACGGCTGTGATAAGAAACGTTGAATTTTTCGCGCTCGTGATACGGCTAATTTGTCTTCTGGCGCCAACTCGTCCATTCCGAGAATGGCAATAATATCCCTTAACTCTTTGTAACGTTGCAAAGTAACTTGTACGGCGCGTGTTGTTTCGTAATGCTCCTCGCCAATTACGTTCGGATCCACCTGTCTCGAGGTTGAATCAAGCGGATCCACCGCAGGATAGATTCCTAGCGAAGCGATATCTCTGCTTAGTACAACTGTCGCGTCTAAGTGACCAAAGGTGGTTGCTGGAGAAGGATCAGTCAAGTCGTCAGCTGGCACATAAACGGCCTGGATTGATGTAATCGAACCGACTTTAGTCGATACAATACGCTCCTGAAGCTTTCCCATCTCGTCAGCCAACGTAGGCTGATAACCAACGGCCGATGGCATACGCCCAAGTAGGGCTGACACTTCAGTTCCGGCCAATGTATAACGATAAATGTTGTCGACAAAGAACAAAATGTCCTTACCCTCATCTCGGAATTTTTCAGCCATCGTCAGGCCCGTCAACGCAACGCGCAATCGGTTTCCTGGAGGCTCATTCATCTGTCCGAACACCATACCAACTTTATCAAGGACGTTAGATTCTTTCATTTCATGGTAAAAATCATTCCCCTCTCGGGTTCTTTCTCCAACACCTGCAAAAACGGATAATCCTTCGTGTGCCTTGGCGATATTGTTGATTAACTCCATCATATTTACGGTCTTACCCACACCCGCACCACCAAATAGACCAACTTTTCCGCCCTTAGCGAACGGGCAGATCAAATCAATGACCTTAATACCGGTCTCGAGAAGATCAACAGAGGGTGACAAATCAGCAAACTTAGGCGCTGCTGCATGAATTGGCCGGAGTTCTTCAGATTCCACAGGCCCTGCTTCATCAATAGGCCGGCCCAGCACATCCATAATCCGGCCAAGCGTTCCTGGTCCGACAGGAACGGAAATCGGCGCTCCAGTTCCATCTACCTTCATTCCGCGACGCAGTCCATCCGTAGAGCCCAGGGCAATACAACGGACTATTCCGTCACCCAGTTGCTGCTCTACCTCAAGGGTGAGGCCGTCTTCCACTAGACCGCCTGACGCTTCTGCTGATAATTTAAGCGCGTCGTATACGTTAGGCATCGCCTCTCGTGGGAATTCAATATCGACTACTGCTCCGATACATTGCACAATTCTTCCGGTTGCTTGTGACATGGCTTTCTCTATCCGTTAAAAAAAATTCTGTTAAAAATTAAACTGCTGACGCACCGCTAACAATTTCAGATAACTCTTGAGTAATGGCGGCTTGGCGTGATTTGTTATAAACAAGGGTTAACTCATCTATGAGTGTGGCAGCATTGTCTGACGCTGACTTCATCGCGACCATTCTCGCTGATTGTTCGGACGACATATTCTCGGCCACAGATTGGTACACCACCGCCTCAATGTAACGATTCAAGACTTGATCTAACACCTCTTTTGCGTCGGGTTCATAGATGTAGTCCCAAGCGCCAGTTGGAACGCCGAGGCTCTCGCCCTTGACTGGCAGTAACTGCTCCATCGTTGGCTCTTGCTTCATAGTATTTATAAATTTATTGTAAAAGAGGACAACTTGATCGAATTTGTCCTCGTTATATCCGTCGAGCACAACTTTAATTGCACCTAATATAGTTTCCATCTTCGGGGCATCACCCAGTCCGCTGACCTCAGCAACGACATTAGCGCCGAGTCGCTGCATGAATCCAACTCCTTTACCACCGATACAACAAACGTCGATTTCTTCTCCGTCTGCTTGCCACTCTTTGTACTGAGCTAACGCCATTCTTAGAACATTGGTATTTAACGCGCCGCATAATCCCTTATCGGTGGTCACAACAATCATTGCCGCCCGCTTTACGGTGTCTCTCTCGGTTAAATAAGGATGCCTGTATTCGGGGTTGGCATGGGAAATATTAGCCGCGACCGCTCGTATTTTGTCTCCGAACGGTCTAGCTGCGCGCATTCGTTCCTGAGCTTTTCTCATTTTTGATGCCGCCACCATTTCCATAGCTTTGGTGATCTTGCTCGTGTTTTGCACGCTTTTAATTTTGTTTCTTATTTCCTTTGTGCCTGCCATCCTAGAGTCTTTCTATCATCATTATTTTGATGCGGTTATTTTCCCTGTAACCTAGTAGGTTCCGCTAACTTTCCACTCTTGAATCGCGGTTTTAAGCGCGGCTTCGTCTTCTTTGGTGAGATTATTAGTTTCATCAATACGAGTAATTAAATCTGCGTTTTTACTCTTGAGAAAATCTCTCATTGATTTTTCAGCCGCCAACGCTTTACTGACTTCCATGCCATCAAACACATCATTATTTAGTGCGAACAATGTAACCGCCATTTCCCAAACCTCCATTGGTTGGTATTGTGGTTGTTTCATTAACTCGGTTGCCATTTGGCCACGTTCTAGTTGGCGGCGAGTAGCCTCATCAAGGTCAGAGGCGAACTGAGCGAAGGCAGCAAGTTCTCTGTACTGCGCTAACGCTAAACGAACACCACCACCAGTATCCTTACGCTTCATAATTTTAGTTTGGGCTGCACCTCCCACCCGAGAAACGGACACTCCTGCATTAATCGCAGGCCTTACTCCTGCGTTAAACAAGTCCGTTTCCAGAAAAATCTGGCCATCAGTGATTGAGATTACGTTAGTTGGAACAAACGCGGAAACGTCACCAGCCTGGGTCTCGATAATTGGAAGTGCGGTCAACGATCCGGTCTTATCCTTTACAGCTCCGTTTGTGTGGCGCTCTACCCACGCAGTTGACACTCGAGCTGCTCGCTCTAACAAGCGTGAATGCAAGTAAAAAACGTCACCCGGGTAGGCCTCTCGACCTGGGGGTCGTCTCAACAATAACGATATCTGTCTGTATGCTACGGCTTGCTTTGTCAAATCATCATAAATAATCAAGGCGTCTTCGCCTCTATCTCTGAAGTATTCCCCCATCGTGCATCCCGAGTAAGCGGATATATATTGCATGGCGGCAGACTCAGAAGCCGTTGCAGCTACAACAATTGTGTATTCCATTGCGCCATACTCTTCAAGCTTCCGCACTACGTTTGCTACAGTGGACGCTTTTTGTCCAATCGCAACATAAACACAAAAAAGGTTTTTACCCTTTTGGTTAATAATAGTATCAGTCGCTACAGCGGTTTTGCCGGTTTGACGATCCCCAATAATCAACTCTCTCTGCCCTCGGCCCACAGGAACCATGGCATCAATTGCCTTTAGACCAGTTTGAACCGGCTCGTCCACTGACTGCCGCCAAATAACGCCCGGGGCCACCTTCTCAATTACGTCGGTCTCTTTGGCATTTATGGGGCCTTTTCCATCAATAGGCTGGCCCAATGCATCTACTACCCGACCAAGCAACTCAGGCCCAACCGGTACTTCTAAAATCTTACCAGTACACTTAACTGTGTCACCTTCGGTAATATGGGTGTATTCACCCAGAACCACAGCACCAACCGAGTCTCGTTCAAGATTTAATGCCAGACCAAATGTGTTTCCAGGAAACTCCAACATTTCGCCTTGCATGACGTCTGAAAGACCATGTACCCGGCATATTCCGTCACTCACGGATACGACCGTACCTTGAGTTTTTGCTTCAGTTTCAGATGCAAGATTTTGGATCTTGCCCTTAATCAGCTCGCTAATCTCTGATGGATTCAACTGCATGGATCAATGCTCCTAATGATTAATTCGTTAAAGTGTGGCCGCCATATGTTGGAGGCGACCTCTTACAGACGCATCCCACACCTTATCACCCACGTAAACTTTCACTCCCCCGATTAAATTGGGGTCTGTGGTGACGGATGGACTTATTTTTTTATCAAGTTTTTTAGACAAAATATCGGCTATGGCCTTCACCTGAGCTTCGTCTAAGTCGAATGCCGACTGAATGACTGCGCTTACCACGCCTTCGTCCTCAGATTTTAAAGATTCATACTGTCTCGCCACATCGTCAAGAACCGAAAGTCTGCCATTTCTTACGAATAATTGGATAAAATTTATAACTTCTTTCGATACTCGATCGGAGCAAATTGATAGAAATAAATCTTCAACGTCTGTTACCTGGATGTCAGGCGCGTTAACGGTTGACTGAAAGGTCGCATCGTTGGCTACGCTTTTTAAAAATCCCAAAGCTTCTGACCAGAGATCTAAAGTATCAGTCTCTTTCGCCAACGAATAAAGCGCCTGAGCGTAGGGTCGAGCCAATGTAATAACTTCAGCCATTGCGCTAACCTAGCTCTGATTCGAGTCGCTTGAGCATGTCAGCATGCGAATTTGCGTCGATTTCTTTTTGGAGAATTTGCTCCGCACCAGCAATTGCTAATGAAGCCACTTGCGTTCGAAGTTGCTCTTTCGCTCGGTTGACTTCTTGCTCGATTTCCGCTTTAGCAGCGGAAACAATTCGTTCGCCTTCGACTTTCGCGTGGTTTTTTGCTTCCTCAACAAGCTCCCCAGAGCGCTTTTCGGCCTGAGAAATTATCTCCATAGCCTGCTCTTTTGTATTTTGAAGCTCTTGATTAACCTTTTCCGCTGCTTCAGCTAACTCTTGTCTACCTTTTTCACCGGCCGCTAACCCGTCTGCAATCTCTTTTTGACGATCTTGCATCGCTTTTTGAAGCGGCGGCCAAACGTACTTCATGGTCAGCCATATAAATAAAGCAAACCAGATCGCCTGGCCTAAAAGTGTTGCGTTAATATTCACGCTTGCCTCCTGCGCCTTAAATCTTGATTGATGTTACTCATTAACCAGCAACGATCGCAATGAATGGATTCGCAAACAACAAGTAGAGCGCAATACCAACACCGATCATGGTAACCGCATCGAGAAGGCCCGCCACGATAAACATTTTAACTTGAAGCGTTGGGATCATCTCGGGTTGTCGTGCCGCACCCTCTAAGAAGCGTCCACCAAGAATACCAAAACCGATGGCGGTCCCTAAGGCCCCCATACCAATTAGCAATGCTACCGCTACTGCTGTCATACCTAGTACGGATGCGAGTTCCATATTTATCTCCTAATACAAAATTAAGTTGTTAAAAATTAAATCTAATTGCGTTAATGATTTTCTGACGCCATGCTCATGTACACGACGGTAAGCATCATGAATACAAAAGCCTGAAGTGTAATAATTAATATGTGGAAAAGCGCCCAACCTAGACTCAATATAGCTCCTGCGGGAACCCACCAATAAGATGCTCCCATCCATACGGCAAGAAGAATAAACACCATCTCTCCGGCATACATGTTTCCAAATAATCGTAGCGCCAAGGATATTGGCTTTGCAAGATCCTCAATAATTCTAAAAAGAAGGTTAACCGGGAAAAGATATTTTCCAAACGGGACTGTGAGTGCCTCTTTCAAAAGACCACGCACACCTTTAAATTTTAGATTCATTGCGATCATTATAAAAAATACCGCTATCGACATTCCAAACGTTAAATTTGGATCTGTAGTCGGAACAACTTTAAGGTACTCGACACCTGCAGAAGATGCAGCAAGCGGCAAAAAATCGACGGGAATTAAGTCCATCGCGTTCATTAAAAATACCCAAACAAAAATTGTGATTGCCAAAGGCGTGACCAAGTCACTTTTCGCATGAAAAGTATCTTTAACTTGATCATTCACGACGGAGACAATCATCTCGACACAATTTTGTGCCCCAGATGGAATGCCACTGCTCGCTTTTCGCGCTAAAAGCATCATTCCACCAAATGCTATCAATCCAAGTAACCCTGAAACTATAAGGGTATCTAAATGCAAACTCCAAAACCCTTCTCCCACATGCAAGTTTTGCAAGTGGTGGGAAATATATTCACCTGATGTTTGTGATCCTGCAGTAGCCATTTGTAACTCTATAAAAAGAACATTAATTTTTCAACAAAAGTGCGACCCAGTAACTAGCCAAAGTTGCTACATATGTAACGAACAATGGAAGTGCCGCGATTGACCCTAATTGTGTAAAAGCCAAAGCAAAAAAACCCGCCGTTATAGCCAGCTTCCCAGACTCGGCCCTATAATGAGCCTTAACTAAGTTTCGAGGATCTTGAGTCTTTACTCTGGATGACCTCCAGACATAAAAACATGAAGGAAGCAATGCGGTTAATCCACCAACCAACGCTGACTTGCTATCAACCGAAAAACCATGGATGCCCAAGAACCCTATTGTAAATGACGACATCACTAACGCCTGTAACCCCAAAACACGCAATGACCCGGCTATCACGAGATTACTCATAAATAAAAGAGCGAACCTGGAAACCCGTAAGTTGTTCCAACCCACGAAAAGCTCGCTATTTTAAGGACTCGACTAATTTGTGTCAATGGAGGCCACGCTAAATACTTAAGAGCGCTCAAGCCCTCAACTTCACTAAAAGAGCTTCAAGCTCATCTAAATTTGAATACGACAAGGCAATCTTGCCAGATCCCCTTTTTGTGTAAGTAATCTTAACTGGTAACCCAAGTTGTTGTGCCAACTGTTCCTGTAAACGTATAGTATCTTGGTTAGGGTTTTGGCGACGCTTTTTGATTTTTTCACCGCCGCCCGCATGATTGCTCGCTGCACCCACTAGGCTCTCCACTTCGCGAACCGTTAAGTTTAAAGCTACAATTCGTTTTGCTAGGTCAAGCTGACGTGAGGCTTCTAACCCTAGCAACGAACGAGCGTGACCCATCTCTAATCTTTGTTCGCGCAGCATTTGCTGAACGGATGGCGATAATGACAATAACCGCTGTAAATTTGTAACCGTACTGCGTGATTTCCCGAGAATGCGCGCTACGGCCTCGTGGGTCATTTCAAATTCCTCGATAAGCTTCTTAATGCCAATAGCTTCATCGATCGAATTAAGGTCTTCCCTTTGAATATTCTCTATCAATGCCATAGCCATGGCAGACTTGTCGTCTGCATCTTTTACTACCACTGGAACAGCTTTCAAACCCACCTTCAGAGCGGCACGCCACCTTCGTTCGCCGGCTATAATCTCATGACGTCCATTTGATAGTGTTCGTACAATCAGCGGCTGAATAACACCCTGAGAACGGATAGACTCGCTAAGGTCAGTTATTGCACCATCATTTATATTAGTCCGCGGTTGAAATTTTCCCGGCTGTAACGCGTCTATTGGCAGGGTCAATATGGGTCCTTGATTATTGCTGTCAGCTAATTTTCCGTCAGAAAAAAGCGCGTCTAAGCCTTTCCCCAATCCTTTTGCTTTCACCATAGTGTCTTCACGCCTTCAAAAATTAGGTAAATCTATTTAAAAATTCTACGGACAGCGATCGATAAGCGAGCGCCCCCTTGGACGTCTTGTCATAAATCAATACGGGGAGACCATGACTGGGCGCTTCTGCGACTCGCACATTCCTAGGTATTACGGTTTCAAATAGCTTGTCGCCAAAGTGAGTATCGAGTTGCTCGGAAACCTGATGAGAAAAGGAGTTGCGACCATCAAACATCGTTCTGACTAAGCCGCCAATTTCAAGATTCGGATTCAAATGTGACTTAATACGCTTAATTGTGTGGACTAAATCAATCAAGCCCTCTAGAGCGTAATACTCGCATTGCATGGGAATAATTACATATTTTGCCGCGGTTAAACCGTTGATGGTGAGAAAACTAAGAGCGGGAGGACAATCAATCAGAACAAAATCGTAGTCGTCCGTTACTTTTTCTAACGCTCGCTTAAGTATGTTTTCACGACCATCTATACCAACTAACTCTACATCTGCGCCGGCCAGATGTTGGTTAGCAGTCACTAAATCGTATCCAGCAGTCGGGCTTTGAACCTTAACACTCCTGATTTCTGCGGACTCAGTCAAAACGTCGTACACACCGACCTCCGCCTCTGACTTATCAATGCCGCTTCCAGTGGTGGCATTACCCTGAGGATCTAAATCAATGAGCAGCACACGCTTCCCCTGGGCGGCGACACCCGCTGCTAAATTTATAGCAGTGGTGGTTTTTGCTACACCTCCTTTTTGGTTTGCGATGGCAATAATACGACTCACTTCGGTTACCTTTTTATAGTTGAAGATTAGGGGCGAGCTCAACAATGTGACGCTCGGCAGCAAGCTGAGGCACTCGAAGTTTTTTAACTTGTTTTATATTAAGCTTAGGTATTATCGCCAATTCTGCGGCAGGATATTTTCCTTTCATCGCAACTAAAACTCCATCCGCACTACAAAGTCGTGAAGCATTTAAAAGAAAAATTTTTAACTCACTAAACGCTCGTGAAACGATAACATCGAATCGTTTCACAGGTTCATAGCTTTCGATTCTTGAGGTTTCAATTTTGACGTTTTTAAGTCCCAGCTCGACAATCACTTGCCTTAAAAAGGTTGTTTTTTTTGCACTTCGATCCAAAAGCACCACTTGACGCTCCGGCTGCATAATCGCGATTGGTAGTCCTGGAAAACCACCCCCCGTACCAATGTCAAGCAACGGCCCGCTCGGCAGATCACTTATAATAGAGCATGAATCATACAAGTGAGTACTTACCCACTTATTTTTTGGAGTGACTGATGTGATGTTATAAACCTGATTCCACTTATCCAATAAAATCATATATTGTCGAAACATGGCAATCTCGCTCTTTGTTACCTTTAAACCCATTTGTTTTAGAGCGGCTCCAGAAATCTCACTAAAATCGTTCGCCATCAAAAGGCGGCCTTTCCCTGATCACCACGGTCAATTAACGATTGATTTAATTTCTTAATATAAACCGATAAGATGCCGACAGCGGCTGGCGTGATACCCGACACCCGACTTGCGTGCCCCAATGTACTTGGACGGGTAGAAGTTAATTTTTGCTTCGCCTCCGTCGACAGCCCCGGCACTATCGTATAGTCAACCTCTTCGGGAATCTTAACCCCCTCCAGACTAATCATCTTTTTTACCTCATCTTTTTGACGGCTGATATAACCTTCATATTTAGATTGAATTTCCACTTGCTCGGCGACAACCTCGTCCATAACGCCGGGGCCGACTCCAGCCAAACTCATTAAAGCAGAATAATTTACTTCAGGACGTTTCAACAGCTGAATTGCAGAATACTCATGATCCAAAACTGTACCAACTACATGTTTTATTTTATCTTGATCATCACAACTCGGGCTAACAAACAACTTAGCTAGGCGCTCAGTTTCAACCTCAATTGACGTTCGCTTCCGCTCAAAAATCTCCCATCGACGATCGTCAACAAGACCTAAATCTCGACCTACCGGAGTTAACCTAAGATCTGCATTATCTTCTCTAAGGCTTAATCGATATTCTGCTCGACTAGTAAACATCCGATAAGGCTCTGTCACTCCTCGGGTAATCAAATCGTCAACCAATACACCCAAATACGCCTCGTCTCGCCTCGGATACCAACCTTCTTTACCCGCAACTTTCCGCGACGCATTCAATCCCGCCAACAGTCCTTGCGCTGCTGCTTCCTCATATCCTGTGGTGCCATTAATCTGTCCGGCGAAAAACAAATGCTCTAGTGCTTTTGTCTCTAAGGTTGGCTTCAACGCCCGAGGATCAAAATAATCATACTCAATAGCGTACCCAGGCCTTAGGATGTAGGCTTGTTCAAGACCCCTAATTGACTTGACTATTTCACTTTGCACGTCGAAAGGAAGACTAGTAGAAATGCCATTTGGATAATATTCGTTCGTACTCAAACCCTCGGGCTCAAGGAAAATTTGATGCTGTCCGCGATCGGAAAAGCGAACCACCTTGTCCTCAATAGACGGACAATAACGTGGTCCAACCCCCTCTATCAATCCTGTATATAGCGGCGATCGATCCAAGCCGGAGCGAATGAGGTCGTGCGTTTTTTCGTTGGTGTGTGTAATCCAACAGGGAACCTGTTGCGGATGCTGCTCCTGCGATCCCATGAAAGAGAACACTGGCCGCGCAAAATCGCCGTCCTGCCTTTCTAGGGCAGAAAAGTCAATAGTGCGACCATCAATTCGCGGAGGTGTGCCCGTTTTGAGACGCCCTACTGGAAGCTTTAACTCACGCAATCGAGCCGCTAGCACGTTAGAAGGCGCATCACCAGCCCGACCGGCCTCATGGTTTTCTAATCCAACGTGGATTTTTCCAGCTAAAAACGTTCCTGCAGTTAATACTATAGCTTTGGCGTTAATAGTCAGACCTATATCTGTAAGCACCCCTGTGACTGAACCCCCAGAAACAAGTACATCTATAGCCGCACCTTGAAAAATATCCAACCGATCCTGAGCCTCAAGCCTTGTCCTTATTGCTTGCCGATACAATGAACGATCTGCTTGAGCGCGCGTAGCACGGACGGCCGGACCCTTACTTGAATTTAGACGACGAAAATGTATCCCAGCCTCGTCTGCCGCAGACGCCATTGCGCCACCCAAGGCATCGATTTCTTTCACCAAATGGCCTTTGCCGATACCACCAATTGATGGATTACATGACATTTGCCCAAGAGTCTCTATGCTATGCGTCAACAATAGCGTCTGGGACCCGGAACGCGCAGATGCTAGGGCGGCCTCTGTACCTGCGTGGCCGCCACCGATTACTATTACGTCATATTTTTTAGAAAAAAACATAATTTTAATGCATCTATTAATAATGACAATTAAATATTAAGCCATAAAGGTTTCGCGTATGTTTCACGTGAAACATGTTGAAACCTCCTACTTACCAACACAAAAGTTTGAAAATATTTCGCCTAGTAAGTCATCAGCTACGAACTCTCCTGTGATTTCGGATAGGGCGTTTTGAGCGACCCTAAGCTCTTCTGCACAAAACTCAATTGTACCTATGTTTGATAAAGCAGCGTTCACATGTGTCGCCGCCCGATCCAGCGCGCTAAGATGTCGCTCCCTCGCCATGAAGGGCGCTTCCTCACTTAATCTAACCCCAACTTTATCAAGAAGGTGGTCCTTTAAAATCTCTATGCCCTCGCCGGTCTTCGCTGAAAGATTTATAGCTGGAACACCCTCGTGATCATTGAAGCCCTCTACTTGACCCGTTAGGTCGATTTTATTGAAAACTATGATGCTCTTGGCTTTCTCAAAATAAGCTGTTGAAGCCTCTACGTGTGCATTGTTACCAGCCTCCCTCATATCTACTATAACATCTGCATCTTTTAGGTGGTCCAAGGTCCGCTGAATGCCTATGCTCTCTATTGGGTCGTCTGAACTTCTAAGGCCGGCTGTATCGATGATAAGCATAGGCACGCCACCGACTATAATTTGACGTTGTATGGAATCTCTTGTCGTCCCAGCATATTCAGTGACAATTGATGTTTCTTCTTCAGACAAAAGATTCATCAACGTTGACTTGCCAACGTTGGGCTCTCCTGCCAACACAATTTTTGCGCCTTCTCTAAGCAGATTACCCTGAGCCGCTAGTTCTCTGAGTTGTTCCAAACTAATGTATACGGCATTGAGTCGCCGCTTGACTGACTCGTCCTCTAGAAAGTCAATTTCCTCTTCAGAGAAGTCTATCGCAGCCTCTACAAACACTCGCGCCTCAATTAATTCATGTTTTATCTGCTCGGTCCGGGCAGAAAACTCGCCGCTCAATGAGCGATGCGCGCTTAAAACTGCCGCCTCAGACGATGCGGCAATCAAATCAGCCACACTTTCAGCCTGAGCCAGGTCTAGCTTATTGTTTAAATACGCCCTTTGAGTGAATTCTCCGGGTTCCGCGGGTCGCGCCCCCGCATCAATACATGCGCGCAAAACCAAACGAAGCACACCTGGTCCGCCATGACCTTGAAGCTCTAGGACGTCCTCTCCGGTGTATGAATTGGGTCCTTCAAAATACACCACAAGCCCTGAGTCTAGAGCCTCTCCAGCCCCGTTAACAAAAATACGTTTTACAGCGGTCCTTTTTGGTGGCAATCCGCCGATCATTTCCTCGGCAATTTCTTTTGTTTTTTTTCCGGATAACCTAACGACCCCGATACCGCCAGCGCCAGGTGGTGTCGCTATTGCCGCAATAGTCTCATTGTTTGGCATTGTTGGGCTTTTTACCCTCGATAGCTCGCGTAATTGTCCATTGCTGCGCTATAGACAAGACATTGTTTACAAGCCAATACAAAACTAAGCCTGAAGCAAAGAAGAAGAAAAACACGCTGAAGATAACCGGCATAACTTTCATCACTTTAGCTTGTATTGGATCTGGTGGTGTTGGGCTAAGCCAAGATTGAGCTATCATGCTGAGCGCCATTAGAATCGGCAACACGTAGAAGGGGTCTTTTGCTGAAAGGTCCGTTATCCAAAAAATAAACGGCGCATCCCGTAACTCTACGCTGGCAAGTAAGACCCAATATAATGCAATAAAGAAAGGAATTTGAATCAATATCGGCAAGCACCCTCCTAAAGGATTAATTTTTTCTTTTCGATATAGGTCCATCATCGCTTGTTGGAATTTTTGCTTATCATCTCCGTATGTTTCTTTTAAGGTTTTAAGACGCGGCGCCATAACGCGCATTTTCGCCATCGATTTATAGCCGGCTGCCGATAGCGGAAAAAATACTAACTTAATGATCACGGTTAAAAATACTATTGACCAGCCCCAATTACCCACCAAGCCTTGAATAGCAGAAAGCAACCAAAATAACGGCGAAGCTATGATTGTTAGCCAGCCATAATCCACAACCAAATCTAATCCCGGCGCCAGTTCTTTTAAAACGTTTTGCTCTTGTGGGCCAGCATAGAGACGAGCGCCTAAAGTCCTTTCGCTGTTTCCAGGTATCTCTGTGCCACTCTCGACATATCCCATCGCATATAAATTATTACCAAGTGCCCTCATGAAATTCTCTCGGCCTTTTCCATCCTCAGGTAGCCACGCCGCCACGAAGTAATGTTGAACAAATCCGACCCACCCGTCATTTACGGTTTTCGGATAATTGAGCTTAGCCCGGTCCATATCCTTAAAATCAACTTTATTAAATTTCGCTTCCTCAGAATAAACGGCTCCCCCGGTGTAGGTCGGTTGTAACTTGGTATCTCCGTCTGCGCCGCCGCCATCCCTCAACAATTGAAAATATGCATTAGGAGTAATTGTTGCATTGGTTTTATTTATTATTTTATAGTCCACATCTACTGCATATGACCCCCTATAAAATGTATAAATCTTTTCTACGGCGGCATTATCAGAATCGCTTAATAACACCACCTTTAATGAGTCGCTCCCCGATAAAAGCGAGTACTCACTCTTGCTAGAGGTGAATTTTGTATTGTGGTTGGGAAGTCCGTCTCCGATCAGTCCCGACTCTGCGATATAGGTTCTTCCGCCCTTAATTTCAAACAACTTTAAGGCTTCTGTCTTACTATCTTTGCTGTGGTGTTGAGTTAACGTTAATTCTTTTATTCCTCCGCCCAGGCGGTCAATCTTCGCTGAAAACACGTCGGTGCTAACTTGAACATAATCCCCCATTACCGGCGCAAACTCGTTTAGCGGCTTCGCCACATTTTGCCCAATAGGTTCGTCATTATTGGTAATTGTAGGTACGGTAGTTATGCCCTGTTGAGCTTCTGTAGGAATTGTTGAATTAGCGACTAAAGCTTGATCTTTCTTCAACCAAGCGTCGCCTAATAAAATAATAGAACCTACAAAAATTACGGTGGCGATGATGCGCGCGCTATCCATTGTGAACTTTCCTTTTTTTTGTAGATATCTCCGGGACGAGATCAACCCCCCCCGGGTGGAACGGATGACATTTACAGATCCTCTTGAGGCCTAAACATAAACCAAGAAAAGAACCGTGGCACGAAATGCTTTCCTTTACGTAGTCTGAGCACGTCGGATAAAACCGGCACCGCGCCCCAAGTAATGGCGACGCGATATATTGATAATATTGAATTAATTTTATGAGCAGCCGTTTCATTTTTTTTCCCGCAACCAAAGCTCCTTAAGCTCGTGCTTAACGACAACCAATTCAGTTTTAGTAATCCGTCGCGTAGCTCTTATAACGAAGTCTTTGGGATTCATGGAACATCTGCTTGTTCTAAAAAGCTCTTTAACTTGTCGCCGGACACGCGTTCTAACGACGGCCAAAGGAATATGTTTCTTGGACAAAGACACGCCTATTCGACTAATGGGCGCGCTGCTCTCTCTAGAGAGTAATATAAAGTGCCCGCTTCTCAGCTTTGAAGTAAATCGCCCCGTGTAATTCGCGCTCCCGCATAAACGAGACTCCCGAGGTAATTTATTTGTACTCAAACGCTTAAGCGCGCTCTCCCTTTAGCTCGGCGCGCGTTAATAACAGAGCGTCCGCCACGGGTTTTCATTCTTACCAAAAAAACCATGCGTTCTCTGTCGCCTAGTTTTGGACGGCTGGTATGTTCGTTTCATCCAAGTTCTCCATGTAACCTATGATCAAAAAGCCTGCTATTACAACGTTTTTTCGGCGCCATGTCAAATTATCTAATTTTCCGAAGCCTGTGGATAACTTATAAAAGATCATATACAATCTTAGCTAAATCGCCGCTGTAATAGTTTGTATCCAAATCCATATGCCCTATACCAATTGAGATAGGGTTTTTTATTTAATAATGCGTAAATTTTAATGAGCTCTTTTTGGGATAGCTGTCTGGATTACTTTAAAACTGTGCTTTCGTCGCAGCAGTACAAGACTTGGGTTCATCCTCTAGAAGGAGAAATAGTAAACGGAGAAATCGTTATCGTCGCCCCTAACCGATTTTTGTTAGTTTGGGCAAGGGACAACTATTCTCAAGATCTTAAGCGACTAAGCCAAGAAACCGTTGGCGCTCAATTACCAATCCGGTTTTCACTAAAACCTACTCCTCTCTCAGAACCAATATCTGACGAAACGGAATCAACGAACCCGCCTGAAAGTACGCCCCCACCCATCAACAATAATTTAAAAAATAAAAACCGACCGCCTCAGTTAAATGGTGGTTTTACGTTCGATAGCTTTGTAACGGGTCGAGGCAATCAATTGGCAAGAGCCGCCGCTCTACAGGTTTGTGATAACCCTGCTACGGCGTATAACCCATTGTTTATATACGGCGGCGTGGGTTTAGGAAAAACGCACCTAGTACAAGCTATTGGAAATGTTATAGCAGATAGAACCCCAAACGCCAAAATACTTTACATACACGCGGAAAAATATGTATCTGATGTTGTTAGTGCCTATCAACATAAATCCTTCGAACAATTTAAGCGTTTTTATCACTCGTTAGATCTATTATTGATTGACGATATTCAATTTTTTGCGAAAAAGGCACGAACTCAAGAAGAATTTTTTTATTTGTTTAACGCACTAATGCAATCTAAAAAACAGGTAGTAATGACTTGTGACACATTTCCAAAAGAAATATCCGGCATGGAAGATCGACTAGTTTCTCGCTTTGGTTCAGGGTTAACAGTAGCTATAGAGCCGCCGGAACTAGAGCTCAGAGTCGCAATTTTACTAAAAAAAGCTGAAACGGACTCAATACAACTCACTGAAGATGTCGCATTTTTCGTCGCAACCCACATACAATCTAACGTTCGAGAATTAGAAGGAGCGCTCAAAAGGATAACCGCGTATGCGAATTTCACAAAAGAAAAAATTTCTGTATTAGTAGCGAAAGAGGCCTTAAAAGACCTGTTGGCCAGCAACTCCAAACTTATTACTATTGACTCAGTTCAAAAGTGTGTAGCGGATTATTACAAACTTAAAGTTTCCGACATGTTCTCAAAAAAGCGAACACGATCTGTAGCAAGACCGCGACAAATGGCCATGGCCTTATCTAAAGAATTAACAAGTTATAGCCTGCCTGATATTGGTGAGGCTTATGGTGGTCGTGATCACACTACTGTGCTTCATGCCTGTCGAAAAATCGCAGAACTACGAACCACGGATACAAATACCGCGCGAGATTTTACTGCTCTTATACAGATTCTGAGAGGATAGTGCTTTATGTGTAAGCCTGTGGATAAAACGTTAAATCTTTCTTCATAACTTCAGAATATCAAACAAACAAAATATTTATACACAAAAAATCCCTATACTAAACATAAGTTAAACAACGAATCTAGATAATGTAAAACGTTTAAGGTTCATAGGCTTAAATAAGTTGTACACATTCGAATTGTTATCTATCACTATTACTAAGGTTTAATATGAAGTTATTAAATATTAATAAAGATTTATTATTGAAACCGTTACAAATGGTTGCAGGTATCGTAGAAAAGCGACACACCCTTCCCATTTTATCGAATGTTTTTCTTAAAACTGACGGTCATAATCTTGAAGTAATAGCCACTGATCTCGAGATACAGATAGCAACTAATGTACAACTAGAAGAATCATATCAAGGTGAGACATTAACAATTTCTGCCCGTAAAACTCTCGATATACTTCGAGCCTTACCTGAGAATACGAAAATCACCTTAGAGGCTTCTGATAATAGAGCGATATTAAAAAGTGGAAAAAGCAAATTTAACTTACAGACGCTTCCCTCTAGTGATTTTCCATTAATTGCAGCAAAAAATAACGCCAAACTAGACAAAGTAACTATTGAGCAGAAAGTCTTGAAAAATATGCTTCAAAAAGTGCAATTTTCTATGGCGCAGCAAGATATTCGTTACTATCTAAATGGTCTCTTGTTAGTTTTAGATGGGGAAACTATGAGGTTAATCGCGACAGATGGCCACAGGTTATCTCATTCGGCCGCGAAATTAGAAACACCCGGGGAAAACAGAGAAGTTATTTTACCCAGGAAAACCGTTTTGGAACTGTTGAAATTATTAAATGATAATGACTCAAAAGTAGAACTAGAAATTACGGATACTCAAATAACGATAAATTTCGGCAATGTTACATTGGTATCTAAATTAGTTGACGGTAAATTTCCAGACTACAAGCGGGTGATACCTACCGATTTAACTAACGAGTTAATTGTGGGCCGAGATAGCCTGCAAGGAGCGTTACAACGAGCATCTATTTTATCTAATGAAAAATTCAGGGGAGTTAGATGGGTATTAACAAAAAATTTATTAAAAATCATTTGTTCTAATAGCGAACAAGAAGAAGCGGAAGAGGAATTAGAAGTAAGCTACCAAGGAGAGCCGCTTGATATAGGTTTCAACGTTAATTACATACTAGACTGCTTAAGCAATGTAACAACGCAAGATATTAATTGCACATTAGGCGACTCTAATAGCAGTATGCTTATGACAATAAAAGAAGACAGTGCGTTCCAGTACGTCGTCATGCCAATGAGAATCTAAGGATAAAAATGGAAGAACAAGAAGAATATTCCGCCGGCAGCATTAAAGTCTTAAAGGGGCTGGAAGCTGTTCGAAAAAGACCAGGTATGTACATAGGCGACACGAGCGACGGAACTGGATTACATCATATGGTTTTTGAGGTTGTGGATAACTCAATCGACGAGGCACTAGCGGGTCATTGTGACACCATAAATATCACAATACATGCGGACGGTGGAGTATCAATATCAGACAACGGCCGAGGTATTCCCACAGATATTCATCCGGAAGATGAAGAGGGTCGGTCTACGCCAGAGATTGTTATGACTGTGCTGCACGCGGGTGGTAAATTTGACAGTAATTCTTACAAGATTTCCGGAGGGTTGCACGGCGTAGGCGTCTCAGTAGTCAACGCCTTGTCGTCAACGTTAAAATTAAAAATATATAGAGACGGCTCTGAACACGAAATGACCTTCTCGGATGGTGCACCAAATAATCCGTTAAAAAAAATTGGAGAAAGCGATAAAACAGGGACAGAAATTTCATTTTGGGCTAGCCAAGAGGTATTTGGTGTAATTGAATTCCATTACGAAATCCTGGCAAAACGATTACGAGAGCTGTCGTTTTTAAATAACGGGGTAAATATAAAACTGAATGATGAAAAAACTGGTCGCTCGGAAACATTCAATTATGAAGGCGGCGTAAGTGGATTTGTAGAATACATAAACAAAAACAAAACGGTACTACATAAAAATATCTTCCATACAAGTTTTGAGGCCGACGGAATTACAGCAGAGGCGTCCATTCAATGGAACGATTCATATCAAGAACAGGTTTTGTGTTACACGAATAATATTCCCCAACGAGATGGGGGAACACATCTAGCAGCATTAAGAACCTCCATGACCCGGACACTAAATCAATATATTCAAGCAAATGATTTAGCGAAAAAGGCGAAAGTAGAGACCACGGGCGAGGATATGCGAGAAGGCATTACGTGTGTTTTATCGGTAAAGGTGCCAGATCCTAAATTCTCGTCTCAAACTAAAGATAAACTTGTTTCGCCAGAATGTAAGCCAGTGGTAGAAAAAGCAGTGTCACAAGGTCTATCAGATTGGTTGTTAGAAAATCCTGCGGATGCGAAAACAGTAGTCGGTAAAATAATAGATTCTGCTCGTGCGCGGGAGGCAGCTAGAAAAGCAAGAGAAATGACGAGAAGAAAGGGTGTTCTTGACGGGCTTGGGTTGCCAGGAAAGTTAGCAGATTGCCAAGAAAAGGATCCGGCTCTTTCAGAAATTTATTTAGTAGAGGGAGACTCAGCCGGCGGATCGGCCAAACAGGGACGAGACCGTAAATTCCAGGCAATATTGCCCCTTAAAGGAAAGATATTAAACGTTGAGAAAGCACGCTTTGAGAAATTAATTTCGTCTACGGAAATTACATCTTTAATTACAGCATTAGGTACAGGAATAGGTAAAGATGATTATGATCCCAGTAAATTGAGATATCACAGAATCATCATCATGACTGATGCCGATGTGGACGGGTCTCATATTAGAACTCTTTTGCTGACGTTTTTTTACCGCCAAATGCCAGAATTAGTTGAGGGCGGTCACATCTACATTGCACAGCCACCATTATTTAAAGTTAAGCTGGGCAGAGACGAGCGCTATTTAAAAGATGAACAATCGTTAAAAGATTATACGTTGTCTGTTGCTTTAAAAGACGCAGAGGTCACCGATAATGAAGGAAAAAGTATATCTATTGAGGCAATAGAAGAAATTGCTCGCGCTTACATTGCAGCCGAAGCAATCGTTGATCGTCTTAGTTACAGATATGATCGAACCATACTAAATGCAGTGTTAGGCGGCTTAGAAATTGAGCTCAATAATGTTGAACAAGCACAAAGAACCGTAGATAAAATTTCCAAATCACTTCAGGGGCAACGAATAGAGCTGGTCAGCGACACAATGAATGATGGTGTCACACCAATTCACTCTATAAAAATTATCCGGCTAACTCACGGGAATGAATACGAAACAGTTTTAGATGAAGCATTTACATCTAGTGGTGAATACAGACAGTTAATAGAGGTATCAAAATTGACTGGAGACTTGTTTACTGAAGGGACAGTTGTTCGTCGGAAGGACCGGGAGCAAGCCGCAAGTAGTTTTAAAGAAGTTCTCGATTGGTTGTTAGATGATGCTAAGCGAATTATAGGCGTTCAACGTTATAAAGGACTGGGAGAGATGAATCCTGATCAACTTTGGGAAACAACCATGGACCCTAAGGTTCGCATATTGTTGAAAACTCGAGTAGAGGATGCGATAGCTGCCGACGGAATTTTTACGACATTGATGGGTGATATGGTTGAGCCGAGACGAGCTTTTATAGAGGAAAATGCTCTTCGCGCTAGAAATTTA